>CAXSBW010000001.1:0-9519 GCA_964235795.1 uncultured Acidobacteriaceae bacterium
GTGCTCTTCACGGTCGGGTTCTCAAACTTGAACCCGGCGGCCTCCAGCGTTTCCACATAGTCCACCACGCAGCCATTCAGGTACATCATCGAGGTCGCGTCGACAAACACCTTGATGTCTTCGAACTTCAGAACCTTGTCCATCATGCCGGCCTGGTTTTCAAACGACATGGAGTACTGAAAACCCGAGCAGCCTCCGCCAACCACGCCGATCCGAAGTCCGGCGGGAAGCGGATCCTGAGTCGCCATGATTTCACGCACCTTGCCGGCTGCGGCGGGTGTCAACGTCACCGCGGTGGGCGTCTTGAACTCTGTTGCTTCCGGTGTGGCTGTTGCTGTCGCCATGGGGAGTTCCTCTCCTCGAGTCCGACGGACCCGTTACACATTTATCTTAACGCAGTCCCGTGCCGATGTTCAGAAATCATCATCTGTTGCGCTGTAGCTTGCCGGCGCTTTGCCGGGCGTCGCGAATGGCGATCAGCGGGCCGTGAGTTGCGACCCGATGCGGCTGTACTCGGCTCGTGTCACAAGCCCTTGTCGTTCGAGGTCGGCCGCTGTCCGGTAGGGGCGTCCCTTGACAATACGACGGGCCGTCTCGCGATCGAGTCCGGGCAGCCGTTCGAGCTCGGCAGCCGATGCGCGATTGATATCCACGCGCTCCCTTCCGGAGGCTCCGACCAGCGGTCCATCCCGAACGGCGCCTTCGCGCCAACCCTGCCGGGCCCCGGCGACAATGTCCCGGGTCTCGCGCCCTGCGGCCGACAAGGCCTGCCGGGCTTCCCGGCCGGCCTGCTTGACGTCGTGATGCACCTGCGCCGCATCCTCCGCGGCCTGCCGTCGCAGGCGTTCGTCCGGCGTCTCGACCGGACGGCTGTGACATGCCGTCAGGCACAACAACGCGGCCGCCAGAACGCTAGCTGCCCGCATGGAGGCGTTCGGCTGTGCCATGGCTTTCAATCCGGATGCGAATGTTGCGGTCCCGCATGAAGAAAGTGCTCGCATCCTGCATACCCCATTGGACATAGGGGACCGTGAAGGTACTCGTCAGCACGACGTTTTCACCATGAGTGACCGCCGACACGTCCACTGTCAGGGAGTGGTCGCTGCCGTGAATATTGAACGATCCCTGCAGCTTGAAATGGTGCTCGCCGTCAGTTTCCGGCAATGTTCCGATCACCTTTTCCGGGTGAAAAAAGATGCCGGGATACTTCGCGCTTTCCAGTGTGGTGTTTTGGATCTTCGAGTCGAGCTTCGGGTCGTTGCTTTTTTCAGACTCGGCATTGACCAGGATCTCGCCCTGGGCCACGCCGCTGCCCCCGTCGATGGCAAAGACGCCGCCCTTGAGCTGAAACGTCCCATGAACGCGGTGAAGAGAGCCGGCGGTGAACTGCACCGTGGTGCGAGCCGGATCCAGGTGAATCGAAACTGTGCCAGTCGGTAGTTCGCTGCCGGTTTTCGAGGAAGCCGGTGCCTGCTGAGACAGGGCCTGGCCTGTCATCGTAAAAAGGCCGACTGCCAGCGCGGCGGTCCAGCGATGTTTTTGCAATCTCAAAAAAGTGGTCTCCCGTGACATGTTGCAATCCTCTCGCGACGTTAGCACGGATCAGGAAACCGCCGCTTCCAGCTGCGCCAGCATGACGCGCTCCGCTGACTCCACGGTCTGCGCAATCAACGTTGCGATGGTCATCGGGCCGACACCGCCGGGCACGGGGGTGTAGGCGAGGGCTCGCCCGACCAGGTCCGGCGAAAGCTCCACATCGCCTGCGCCCGGCGCGCCATCGACGCCCGGGTGGTAGCCGGCGTCGACGACAGCCACCCCGTCGGCAAGCCATTCGGCCCGGATGAACTCGCGCCGGCCCAGCGCCGCCACGACGATCTCGGCGTCCCGGAGATGCCGCTGGAGGTCGACCGTGTAGCGGTGACACAGCGTGACCGTGCAATTGGCGTGGTCGAGCATGGTAGCCATGGGCCGGCCCAGGATCGCACTCCGGCCAACCACCGTCGCCCGCTTGCCATGAAGCGGGATCTCGTAATGGCGAAGCAGGCGCATGATGCCCGCCGGGGTGGCCGAACCAAAGGCCGGCTCCTTCATCGACATGCGCCCAAAGCCCAGGCTGGTCACGCCGTCGACATCTTTTTCAGGCGCAATCCGGTCAAAGCAGGTTCGCTCATGAATCTGCCCCGGCACCGGGTGCTGCAGCAGGATGCCGCGTACATGCGGGTCGGCATTGAGGTCGTCGATGACGGACAGCAACTGTGTTTCCGTCGTGTTTTCCGGCAGGGCCAAGAGTCTCGATTCCATGCCGACCCGCCGACATGCATTGCCTTTCATGCGGACATAGGTGGCCGAGGCCGGATCGTCACCGACCAGGATCGTCGCCAGTGCAGGCGGGGGACCGCCGCACTGCTGCTGCAGCCGCGCAACGCGCTCCCCCAGCTCCGCTTCCAGTTCGCGAGCCAGCGCCTTTCCGTCCAGAACCAGTGCAGACATGCAGTTATAGTACCGGGACCTGAGCTTCAGGAGGCGCGAGCGGCCGGCGCGACAAGTACCGGCTGATGGCGAATATCGGCACCCTGAATCCAGAAAATCACGTCACTCGCGATATTGGCGGCGTGATCCGCGATTCGCTCCAGATTGCGCGAGATGATGATGCCGTGCAGATTTTGTTCCGCGACCGAAGCATCACTTGCGATTCGCGCGATCAGCCGCTCATGCGTCAGCCGGTTCAATCGGTCGATCTGATCATCCATCTCAATGACCGTGGTCGCGAGCCTGCAGTCGCCTTCCAGCAGTGCCTGCAACGCGCCGCGGATCATGGTGCGGGCGATGTCACGCATGCCGGCGATGTCGGCCGGTACCTCGACCACGGGCAGCCGGGCCAGCTGCCGGGTGCGTTCTGCAATGCTCATGGCCTGGTCGCCGATCCGCTCCAGGTTGCCGTTGATCTTGATCACAGCCAGGATGAATCGCAGGTCGATCGCCATCGGCTGCTCCTGCGCCAGCAGCTCGTAGCTCATCTCGTCTACCTCGCGCTGGGCCATGTTGATGGCAGTTTCGTTCTCGCGGACATACTGGCAGATCTGTTCGTCGCGGCCCAGGTAGGCCTCTACGGAGGACTCAAGCGCTTGTTGCGACAGGGCGGCCATGGCCAGCAGCTTGTCCTTGAGCTGCGCCAATTGCTGATGGAAATGAACGCGCGGCACGGCTGGGACCTCTTGGGCGAGAAAAATGACGGAGCGATCTCCCTTTATTGTGCATGAAATCCAGGTCGCCCGAAGTTACGGAAGTGTGACTTGGCACTATTCTGCAAGTCTTTCGCCTTTCGGTTCGCGCCCGAGCGACGTAACGACCGACAAGGAGACCGCGACGAGCACAACCGTGCAGGCCAGCACCGGGCCGAGAGCGCCGAAGCGCAGGGCTATCCGGCCCTGGAAGACGCTGATGCGCGAGGCCAGCAGGTTGCCGAGCTGGTAGGCGAGGCCTGGAAAAACGGCGCGGGCCGACGGGGGTGAAAGTTCATTGAGGTAAGCCGGCACAACCCCCCAGGCCCCCTGCACCATGAACAGCAGCAGAAACGCGCCCGTGGCCAGGGCGGTGAGCGAATGGGCAAAGGCGTACAAGGGCACACATGGAATCGCCAGGAGGGCGGCGGTCAGGATGGTGCGCTTTCGACCCCAGTGCTCGGAAAGCGACCCGAACGTGATGCCGCCGGCGATGGCTCCCAGGTTCAGCACCACCCCGATCAGCCCTGTGGCATGCGGGCCGGCGTGGCGGTCCCGGATCAAAAACGTCGGGTACAGGTCCATGCTGCCGTGCGAAAAGGCGTTGAAGCCGGTCATGAGCAGGATCAGGAACAGAAACAGCCGGCCATGCCGGCGCACACTCGCGAACCAGGGAACAGGGACTCGCAGAGCTCGCCGGCGAGCCAGCCAGACCGGCGACTCCTCGACCCGGCTGCCGATATACAGCGTCAGCAGCGCGGGAAGGGCGCCAAGCGCGAACAAACCCCGCCAGCCCAGTGAATGTCCAAACGCGTGCACATGCGAGAGCGGGAGAAAAAGCACTCCAAAGGCCATGGACGCCAGAAGCGCACCGAAGGAGTAGCCCTGCTGCAAAACGCCCGAGTAAAATCCTCGACCCTCGGCAGGTAGGGTTTCAAACGCCAGGGCGGCCCCCACGCCCCACTCCCCGCCCATGGCGACGCCGAACAAGGCGCGCAGAACCAGAAGAACGGAGAGTGACGGCGCAAAACAACATGCCAGTTGCAGGGCCGAATAGCAGGCGATGTTGAACATCAGGGTCGGACGGCGCCCGTAATGCTCCGCCATGGCACCGAACAACAGTGCACCGATGGGCCGAAACGCGAGCGTCAGAAAGAGAGCATTGGCGACCGCCGGGGTGCTCGCATGGAACTCCGCCGAGATCGCCGGGATGGAAAACACCAGCAGAAAATAATCAAAGCTGTCCAGGGTCCAGCCAAGAAAGCAGGCCACAAAGGCATGCCGCTGCGGAGGCCGCAGTGAGCGCCAGGAAGTGGAGCCCCTGCGAAATGCTTGCGGCATCCATGATCCTGTCCGTAATCCGCTAGGTGATCCGTTCATGATCCATTCAGGTCGCGGTTCGGAACCTTTCCTCATCCGCGTTGCAAAATCCGCGCGGCGTTTCGAGTGTGCATGACCCTTTCAGCGCGGCGCAAGCGGCAGTGGGAGGGAACTCCAGGCGGAGCCCCTGTCCTGAAAGGGCACACTCTCTTGATTTCTAACCTGTTAGGGGTAGATACAGAGCCGCGCAGGGCGTGTAGAATGTCGAGAATCATGCCGGTGTCCGTCCACCCGAGAGACACCCGAATCACTCGCGTTGTTTCCATGCGAGGATTTCGTCCGGTGTAGTTTTGCAGGTCTTGCATTTTGGTCGGCGAAGGCGAGCTCGAGCCATGGTTTGGGAAGAACTTCGAAGCGCGGTCCGATTTCCGATGCATCTGCCTGTCTTGTTATTGGTGGACGGCGAAGAGCTGGAAGCCGTGACCGTGAACATTTCCCATAATGGAGTTTTACTACGGGCGCCCCAGACGGTTTCCACGAATGCGGGACTGGAGTTTTTGCTGGAAGTGCCGAAAGAAGTAACACTGAATGATACGACCGCCGCGATCCACTGTGCCGGTCATGTCATTCGCAGCTACAGTGAAGACGGCAAGTGCTATATCGCCGCAGTCATCGATGAATACCGTTTTCAGTAGGCAGCAGGAAAGGTTACAGGCCCTTGTCCACCCAACCCGACCTCATGAACGTGCCCGGCAATCCCGGGAGTGATAGGCAGCGGCCCACGAACGGCCCTCCGGCCCCAGGCGGCCAGCAGCAGCCGCAGTACGCTCGTCCGCCGGCAAGCTACCCGGCTCCAGCACCCGGCAATACCATGGTGGCCCACCGTGAACACCCGGTGCGGGTCATCCTGGCCGATGCCCAAGCCATCTTCCGGGTCGGCATCAGCAAGGTTTTTGCTGCGGAACCCGACATTCATGTCATTGCCCAGGCCGACAGCCTGCCCAATCTCCGTTCGACCCTGAAACAGCATACGGCCGACGTGTTGCTGCTGGACTGGAACATTCTCGGCGGCCACACAGAGTTTGTGCCGGAGCTGATCAAGGCGGGCCCTTCGCCGGTCAAGATGATCGTGCAGGGCGCCATCGCGGATGAAAATCGCATGATCGAGCTTTATCGCAATGGCGTGCGCGGCACCATCTCCCGGGCTATCTCGCCCGATCTTCTGCTCCGATGTGTACGCAAGGTCGCGTCGGGTGAAACCTGGATCGACAACCAGTCCCTGACCCTGCTGATTGAAGCCTATCGGCTCCAGGCGACACAAGGGATTACAACGAAGGTACCGCCCCGGCTTTCTCCCAAGGAGATCTCCATCATCACCTATATCAGCCAGGGAAAGCGCAACAAGGAGATCGCGCACCACATCGGAACCAGCGAGCAGGTCGTGAAGAACTACCTGCGCAAGATCTACGACAAGCTCGGGGTATCGGACCGACTGGAACTTGCCTTGTATTCGCTCCATCACGACCTGCAAAGGACGGTGATCCCCGGCACCGGTCGCAGCACGGTCGCGGTACCTCCGGCGACACCGAGGTCGACGGAGTACTGAGCTAGCCCGGCGGCCGGCGTGAGTCGATTCTTGCTTCTGTGCTTTCTGCCAGGGCCTGCAGCAGAGCCGCCCGGTAGGCCTCCGGCAAGCGCCTGCGCTCGAGCGTGCGGCTGACAGCCACATGCTTGGTTTCCCCATCGGCCAGCAGGGTGCCAGCTCGAAACAGCTGATACGAAAACACCACGACAGCCCCGCGAAGCGCCCGAACCAGGGTCACCAGCGTCAGCATGTCGTCGTAGCGCGCAGGGCGGCGATACCGGCACGATGCCTCCACTACAGGCAGCAGGCAGTCCTCTTCGAGCTCCATGCGCGAATACGAGAAGCCGAGGGAGCGCATCAGCTCCACCCGGCCTATCTCGAACCAGGAGAAGTAGTTGCCGTGGTAGACGACGCCCATCTGGTCGGTTTCAGCGTAGCGCACACGAAGGCTGGCGGTGAACTGCATAAGGGGAGTGTACCGGGCGCGCGCGAGGATTCCTCGGCAGGGCACCGGGCCGGGCGTGTACCTTGAAAGCCATGCCCGAGGACTTATCAGAGATCACGACTGCATCCTGCATGGCTGACGCAGCCGTACCCGCAAAGGTGCCGGTCCGGCGCTTGCGGCACGCCCAGGCAGCAGTCGCCACGCTGTTTTTTGTGAACGGAGCCGCGGTGGGCTCCTGGGTACCGCATATCCCGGAGCGGAGTCGCGTTCTCCATCTGAACGAGGCGCAGCTCGGATCGGTGCTTCTGGCCGCGGGCATCGGCGCGGTTTGCGCCATGCCCGTCTCCGGCCCTCTGCTGCGGCGCTACGGATCGGGACGCGTCGCGCTCGTGGCCGGCCTGCTGTTCCCTGCCTTGCTGACCACCGCCATCCTGCTGCCGACGGTCAAGCTGGTCGTGGGCGTGTTGTTCCTGACCGGTTTTGCTGCTTCAGCCATGGATGTTTCCATGAACACGCATGGCGTGCTGCTGGAAAAACTACTCGGGCAAAGGATGGTCTCCTTTCTTCATGCTGTTTTCAGTGTCGGCTGCTTTGCCGGTGCCGGCCTGCAAAGCTTTCTGATGGCACGTCACGTGCCGGACAGGTGGCTGGTTCCCGGTTTCGGCCTGGTGCTGGTGGCGCTTGTGGTGGCACTGGCGCCTTTCCTGATCTCCGAGTCCGTGGAGCGGGCGCAGCAAACGGGGGAGCCCACTTCGGCTCCGGACAAAAAGGGCGAGCGCACCGGCCGGCACGCCCTGCTGCCGGCGCGCCTGCCGCACCCGCGCCTGCTGCTGCTCGGCAGCCTTTGCTTTGCCGCCATGGTCTGCGAGGGCGCGATGGGAGACTGGAGCGCCCTGCTGCTGCGTGTGGTTCACCACCTGCCGAACGGCGCGTCCGGCTATGGCTACACCTGTTTTGCCGGGTTCATGGTGCTGGGCAGGCTTTTGGGCGACACGCTGGTGGCCCGTACCGGCGAGCTGTGGGCGTTGCGTCTCGGCGGGGTGGTGAGCGCAGGCGGCATGCTGCTGATCCTGCTGGCTGCTCCGGTGCCGCTGCTGCTGCTCGGGTTTGCTCTCGCCGGGGCAGGGCTCGCCAATGCGTCGCCGGTGTTGTATCGAACAGCGGGTACCATGCCGGGTTTCGCGCCGGGCGAGGGGCTTTCCACAGCGGTCGGCGTAGGCTATGCCGGGCTGCTGGTCGGCCCGCCCCTGCTGGGCCTGCTGGCGCACCGGGCCGGGCTGCCCAGCATTTTCTGGGTTTTGCTCAGCCTCAATGTGGTGCTGGTCGCGGCGGCAAGGCTGGTTCGTATCGGGCTGCAACCCTTGCAGGCGGGTGTCCCGAGTCACGCCTGAAGGCAGCCCCGCAGCATGACAGCGGTAAACTGGACCTCTATGCCGACCTTTGCCGAAGCTGTTGCCCCCTCGTCTCTCACCTCTTCCCTGCCCGGCCGGATCGACACACTGGCTCGCGTCGCGGTCTCGTCCGGGCTTGGCCTGCGGCCCGGGCAGCAGCTGGTGATCTCCGCGCCGGTCGAGGCGATCGACCTGGTACGGCGCATCACGGCTTACGCCTACCAAGCCGGCGCGTCGATGGTGACGACGCTCTACAGCGACGACGAAACCACCCTGGCCCGGTACCGTCATGCGAGCGAGGAAAGCTTTGACCAGGCGCCGACCTGGCTTTTTGAGGGCATCGCGCAGGCGTTCCGGGCGGGTTCGGCGCGGCTGGCGATCACGGGCAGCAACCCTTCGCTGCTGGCCGGGCAAAACCCTGAGCATGTTTCGCGCGCGAACGTCGCGACCTCAAAAGCCTACCGGCCCGCGCTCGAACTGATCACCCGGCACGAGATCAACTGGTCGATCGTCGCCGCGGCGACACCGGCCTGGGCCTCGGTCGTGTTTCCGGACAACCCCGAAGCGGAAGCGATGGAGAAGCTGTGGGACGCGATCCTGACCGCTTCGCGCATGGATGGGCCCGACCCGGTGGCCGGGTGGAAGCGGCACAGCGCCACCCTGCGGAAGCGCGCGGCTCTTTTGAATGCAAAGCGCTACGCCGCCCTGCGGTACACAGGGCCGGGCACTGATCTGGAGATCGGCCTGGCGGACGGACACCTGTGGCTGGGCGGCGGCACCACCGCGCTGAACGGCATCGAGTGCCTGCCCAACATCCCGACCGAGGAGGTTTTCACCACGCCTCACAAGGAGCGGGTCCACGGGACCGTCTGCTCCACCAAGCCGCTGTCCTACCAGGGCACGCTGATTGAGGAGATTGCGGTGCGCTTTGAGGCCGGCCGCGTGGTGGAGGCTCGGGCAAAGACCGGCCAGGCAGTGCTGGAACGCATGCTTGCGACCGACGAAGGCGCGGCGCGGCTGGGCGAAGTGGCGCTGGTACCGCATTCGTCGCCGATCTCGGCCAGCGGGCTGCTGTTCTCGAACACCCTGTTTGACGAGAACGCGGCCTCGCACATCGCCATGGGCCAGGCTTACAGCACCTGCGTCGAAGGTGGCGATACCCTCAGCCCGGCCGAGCTGGCCGCTCGCGGTGCCAATGAAAGCCTGATCCACGTGGACTGGATGATCGGTTCAGGTGCGCTGGACATCGATGGCGTGACGGCGAGCGGCGAGCGGGAGCCGGTGATGCGTGCCGGTGAGTGGGCTTAGTCTGTATGGGCGAGGTGCACGGATGATCGAGATCGGTATCAGTGAAGCACAAGATTGAGCACATTGTTGGAACTGGTGTAAAAGGGAGAGGAAATCACAATTTTCAATAACGGACATGCTGTTGCTCGTCTGATGTCAACCTGCGGCAAGAGCCGGCAGGATGAATCGCGCGCGGCAGCGGAGCGTATTCGCGAAAGAGCTCAGCTTTTGCCGAAAGCAACAATTTGATTGGGACGAGATCAAGGCCGA
>CAXSBW010000001.1:9619-14121 GCA_964235795.1 uncultured Acidobacteriaceae bacterium
TACAACCGCGATAACCCGGCAATCCGCGAAACATCGTTAAAGGTAACAAACACAAAGAACAGGATCAGCACCACAAACGCAGCCTGGTAGATACGCTCCTTCACCTGCTGGTTCAGGTCGTGGCGCAGGGCGGACTCAATCAGCAGCAGCAGGATCATGCCGCCATCGAGGATCGGGAACGGCAGCAGGTTGAAGATGCCGAGGTTCAGGCTGATCATGGCCATCAGGTTGATGATGGGCTGCCAGCCGGGCATCAGCGCGGCTTCGCCCGTGGCGCGGGCGATGCCAACCGGCCCGCTCAGCTGCTTCACGTTGGAGTGGCGCGAAAAGAGCCTCCGCATCACCTCCACGATCTGGCCCGAGCTTTGCACGTTGTAATGGAAGGATCGTGCGGCGGCCTTGCCCAGCGGCTCCTGCTCCACGGTGAACGGCGGCGGTTGCGGGCGAAAGCCCAGACGCCAGCCCTGTTGCCCGGCACCGTTGTCGCCCTGCACGGGGCTGACCGAAACCTGGAGAGTCTGCGGGCCGCGACCGACCGTGAGCGCGACCGGCTTGTCCCCGTTCTGCTTGAGATACGCGGCAACCGAACCGACTGAGTGAAACGTCAGGCCGTTCAGGGCTTCGAGCACGTCGCCCGCGCGAACCCCGGCCTTTTGCAGCGGAAAAGCCGGCTCAACCTCGCGAACCACCAGCGGGCCGGCCTGGATGCGCGGCTCAAGCCCCAGGGCCGTGGGATCGGGTCCGTCCTTGCTCATGGCGCCCGCGAGCGGCAGCTGCACTGTGGTTTCGCCGGCAGCCCGTGCCACCGTGACCGGCACCGTGGCCGTGCCGTCGATGCCGATGCGCATGCCCACGCGCTGCCAGTCCGGGTTTTGCTCCTTGTCGAAGCGCACGATGCGGTCGCCGGCCTGCAAACCCGCGGCCGCTGCCGGGGTACTTGCCGGAACGAAATCAATGATCGCGGGCCCGTTCAGGTACGCATCGACCTCGTTGTGCATCATGTACAGCCCGGTCATCAACGCAAATGCCAGCAGGAAATTGGAAACCGGGCCCGAAAGTCCGATCAGGATGCGTTGCCAGCGTGGCCGGGCATTGAACTCGGCAGGGTCAAGCGTGGATGCATCCCCCGGCAGCTCGCCCGCCATCTTGACGTAGCCGCCGAGCGGTAACAGGCTGATGCGGTAGTCGGTGTCGCCGCGCCGGAAGCCGAAGAGCCGCTTGCCGAAGCCGATGGAAAACACCTCGACGCGCACGCCGCACAGCTTGGCAGTGATGAAGTGACCGGTCTCGTGAACCAGGACCATGATGCCCAGGACCACGAGCATGGATGCGATGGAAACAAGGGCAAACGACATGGGCGGTGGGCTGGCTCCGGGTGACCTGGCTGCCTTGACGGCGCAAGGTAGAAATCAGCGAGCCAGGATCTCCGTGGCCCGCATGCGAGCCTGCGCGTCCTGCTCCAGCACCTCGGCGATGGAGCCGGGGGTGACGGATGGGGTCGCGGCAAGCACTTTCTCGATTGTACCTGCGATGGCCGGGAACTCGATGCGGCCGGCAAGAAACGCCTCCACCGCGACCTCGTCGGCCGCGTTCAGCGCGATGGGATGCGCGCCGCCTGCCTCGGCTGCCTCGTAGGCCAGGCGCAGGCATGGAAACCGCGCAAAGTCAGGCTGCTCGAAGTGGAGGTCGGCCAGCGCGCTCAGGTCAAAACGCAGCTCCGACTCGACTCGCTCCGGATACGTCATCGCGTAAAGAATCGGCAGGCGCATGTCGGTGACGGAGATCTGCGCCAGGATGGAGCCGTCGATGTACTCGACCAGCGAGTGAACGGTGGACTGAGGATGCACGGTCACCTGCACCTGCGAGGGCCGCAGGTTGAAAAGACGGCATGCCTCGATGATCTCAAGCCCCTTGTTCAGCATGGTGGCCGAATCGATCGTGATGCGCCGTCCCATCACCCAGGTCGGGTGCTTGAGCGCCTGCTCCACGGTGATGGAGGCAAAGCGGTCGAGCGGCAGCGTGCGGAACGGGCCGCCGGAGGCCGTGAGCCAGACATTGCGGACCTCGTCAAGACGCCCGGCGCGCATGCACTGGTGCACGGCATTGTGTTCGGAATCGATCGGCAGCAATGGGACGTTGTGCGCCCGCGCGGCCGCGTTCAGCAGGTCGCCGGCCGCCACCATGGCTTCCTTGTTGGCCAGGCCCACGGGCTTGCCGGCCTGCACGGCAGCGTAGGTCGCCTGGAGGCCGGCGACGCCGACGATGGCGGAAACCACGAAGTCCACCTCCGGCAAAGTCGCTGCCCGCACGGTACCGGCCGTGCCGTGGACGATCTCGGTTTCAGTCAGCCCGTTCTCGCGAAGCTTTCGCCGGAGCTCGTCCGCCAGGTCCTCGGACGCGAGTGAGACCACACGCGGTCGCCACTGCAGGCACTGGCGCAGGGCCGCCTCGACATTCCGTCCGGCGGCAAGCGACGCCACGCGGAAGCGCTCCGGGTATTGTTCGATGATGGAAAGGGTGCTTTGCCCGATGGAACCGGTCGAGCCCAGGATGCAGATCTGCTTCAATGGAAAGCCTTTACGCGCGCTCAAGCCCCATCACATGGCGCCCTGCGCTAGAAGAGCGTACCACAGCACCGGGGCCGCCAAAAGGAGTGCATCGATGCGATCCAGCACGCCGCCGTGGCCCGGCAGCAGGGTGCCGGAGTCCTTGACACCGGCACCGCGTTTCAGCGCGGACTCCAGCAGATCGCCCAGCTGCGCCGCCAGATTGAGCAGGACCGACAGCAGCAGCATGCGGACCACCGACCCCGGATAGCTCAAGCCTTCAAAGCCGCGGCGAGTGCCCTCAGTCGCGACCAGGAGCAACAGTGCCGTCACCAGAACCGTGCCGGCGACCGACGCGATCGCGCCCTCCCAGGTCTTGTTGGGGCTGAGCCGCGTCAGCCGGTGTTTGCCGAAGTTGCGCCCCACGTACAACGCAGCCACATCGCCCGACCAGACCGAAAGAAAGAGAAACAGGAGCAGCGAAGGCCCATTCCCCTGCGCGGAGATGAGCGGGATCGTCGTAAGCGACCAGCCCACGTAAAGCAGCGCAAAGACGCCGGCCGATGCAGCCGGCAACACCTGCGCAAACGGCAACCGAAAGGCGCACAGGCCAAGCAGGGCAAACGCAAGCGCGCCCAGCAACGGGGCAACATACTCGGGACGGAAGAAGGTGCAGGCGAACAGAACAGCGATGCCGAGCAGAACCGCGATACGCGGCATGCCGGCTACCCCCGAAGCGCCGTTTGAAGCGGCCAGGCCCAGAAACTCCCACGCGGCGAGCCCTGCGACCATGGCCGACACCGCTGTGAGCAGCGGCAACGAATTGAAAAAAACAACAAACAGGACCAGCGGCACAAGGACCGCGGCCGTCAACACTCTTTGCATCTCCTTCAAAGCATAGAACACGCGCATCTTTCCCATCGAACCGGTGTCTATGAAAGCGTGGTGCCTCGTCGCGGGAGAGAGCTCCCGGACGGCGACCATCCAAAGGAATGCCTCATGAGAATCTTTGCAAAAGCCGCCGCCCTTGCGTTTGCGGCCTTCCTCTCCTTTCCAAATGCCCCGGCGCAGTCTGAAGGGGTGCAGCTGTCCGCCCAAACCATCGTGACCGTACTGCCGAAGAACGGCGACAACGCCCCGGCGTTGCCGGCGAGCGCGCTCCAGGTCAAGGTCGACGGCAAGGTCGTGCAGCCACTCGGCTGGCACCCCTACGGCCACGGAGACGTGCAGCTGGTACTGCTGATCGACAACTCCCTCCGCACCTCGTTCGGGCGCAACCTGGAGGATCTCGGCAAGTTTGTGCAGGGTCTGCCGCCGAATGTTTCCGTCGGCATCGCGTACATGCAAAATGGCGCAGCGGTGTTCACAGCCCCGTTGTCGCCCGATCACGCCGCGGCCGCCAAAGCCATTCGCCTGCCCGCCGGCTCGCCCGGCTCGAACGCCAGCCCTTATTTTTGCCTGCAGGACCTGGCCAAACGCTGGCCTGCGTCCCCGTCCGCAGCTCGGCGTGAGGTCATCATGATCACCGACGGCGTCGATCCATACGCGGCGCGCTACGACCCGGAGAACCCCTACATCCAGACTGCCCTGGACGCTGCGAACCGTGCCGGGCTCGTCGTCTTTCCCATCTATTATCGCGACCAGGGTCGGCTGAGCAGCAGCACCTACGAAACCGGCGCCGGGCAGAACTACCTGACGCAGGTGGCGGACGCGACCGGCGGCAATCTTTACTACGAGGGCCTGAGCAACCCCGTGTCGTTTGATCCGTTTCTGGCGGACGTGACTCGGCGGCTGGAAAACCAGTACGAGCTGGGGGTGCCGGTCAAGGCGGAAAAGAAGGCCTCGTTTGCCGACCTGAAGCTGAAAAGCGACAACGGAGCCGTCAAGCTGCGGGCTGCCGGCCGGGTGGCCGTGGCTGCGGAGGGCGCGGGGCCTCAATAGCATGGCGTCAAGCCG
>CAXSBW010000001.1:14221-17024 GCA_964235795.1 uncultured Acidobacteriaceae bacterium
AGCTTGGTCGTCGAGAAGCCTTCGACCGTCGGCACGATCTTGACGACGCCGCCCCAGCTTCGGACTTCCTTCGCGCCGACCACTGTGTCTTCCACATAGTCTCCGCCCTTCACGATGACGTCGGGCCGCAGCGCGTTGATCAGCTCGAGCGGTGTGGGCTCGCCAAACACAATCACCGCATCGACCGCTGCCAGCGCCGCCAGCACCCGGCCCCGGTCGCGCTCGGACACGACAGGCCGGGTCGGACCTTTCAATCCGCTCACCGAGGCATCGCTGTTGATCGCGACAATCAGGCGGTCGCCCTGCCGCCGCGCGTCTTCCATCAGCGTGATGTGGCCGACATGCAGCAGGTCGAAGCAGCCGTTCGTAAATACAATCCGCTCGCCGCGCGAACGCCAGGCATTGACGCGCATCTGGAGACGAGCCAGTTCGAGCAGCTTTTCCGACGCCTGAAGCTCGATCTCCGGCATCAGGCTTGTGATCAGTTCGTTGCGCGTGATCGGAACGGTTCCGATCTTGCTGACGACTACACCGGCCGCGATATTCGCAAGCGGTACCGCGGCTTCAATCGGCAGCCCGCTGGCGAGCGATAACGCGAGTGTCGCGATGACGGTGTCACCTGCGCCCGACACATCGAACACCTGCCGCGCGACCGCCGGGTAGGTGTGCGTCTGGTCCGTCCGGACCACCGCGATTCCCTTCTCACTCAGCGTCACGGTCAGGTAGTCGAGCCCGAGGCCGGGAAGCATGGCGGCTGCGGCTGCAAGGAGCGGCACGGTGTCCTTCGGCGGCAGGCCGGTCGCCACCGACAGCTCCTGCAGGTTGGGGCAGATGGTCGTCGCGCCGCGGTAGCGCGTGAAGTCGCGGTGCTTCGGATCGACCAGCACCGGAATGCCCAGCGCGCGCGCCGCATCGATGACCCCGCCGCATACCTCTTCCGACAGCACCCCTTTCGCGTAATCAGACAACACCACGGCCCGCACGGACGGTAACGCCGCGTGAATGCCGGCGAGAAGCTCCCGGTAAGCCTCGCCAGGGTAGCCCTTGGTGCGTTCAACATCGAGCCGCAGGATTTGCTGCTGGCCCCCCAGGATTCGCAGCTTGGAGGTCGTCGGGTGAGTCGAAACAGTGGTGAGCTGGGACGTGACCCCTGCCTTTTCGAGGCAGGCTTCCAGCATCTGCCGGTCCTCATCCTGCCCGGCAAACCCGGCCAGCGTGACCTGCGCGCCCAGCCCCGCGATGTTCATCGCGACATTGGCCGCGCCGCCGGGCTGCTCGCTTCGGTGCGCCATGCGCACCACCGGCACCGGGGCTTCCGGCGAAATACGCTCCACGTCGCCCCAGATATAGCGATCGAGCATGACGTCGCCGATCACCAGGACGCGCGTCTGCCGCCAGTCGCCTTCGATGCGGGAGACAATGCCGTGCAGATCGTCAAAATGAATCATCGATGCTTACCTGGCCTTCGCCGCCTGTTGACACCAGGCCAGCTCCACCCAGTCGCACAGCATATGCCCGCACAGGATATGGCCTTCCTGCACGCGCGCCGTGTCCTTTGTCGGTACACAAATGCTGCTGTCCGCCAGGCCGGCCATCCTGCCGCCCCCCTCGCCCGTCATCGCAACCGTGTACGCGCCGCACTCCCTGGCTGCCTCCAGCGCCTCAACGATGTTCGCGCTATTGCCTGAGGTCGAGATGCCGACCACGATATCGCCGGGCTCGGCCAGCGCGAGCACCTGCCGGCTGAACACCTGGTCGTAGCCGTAGTCGTTGCCAATCGAGGTCAGCACGGACGTATCGGTCGTGAGCGCGACCGAGGCCAAAGGCTTGCGCTCGCGCCGGAACCGCCCGATGAACTCCGCCGCCAGGTGCTGCGCATCGGCCGCCGAGCCGCCATTGCCGCACCACAGCACTTTTTTGCCGTCCATCACGGCTTCCGTCATCCTGCGGGCCAGTGCTTCCAGCGTGGGCTGCTGCTGCCGCAGCTGTTCAATCACCTTCAGGTGCTCTTCAAAAGCGCTTGCAAAGACTGCCTCGCCCGTCAACTCCGTCGTTATCATGCCCCGCCGCTCCCGGCCTGTGCCGCCACAAAATCTTCCGCTATGATACCCCGTGTGAAAGCCCCGCAAAGTTACGATGGTCTACGGACTGTTTTTCTGGACCGCGACGGCGTGCTGAACCGGAAAGCGCCTGAAGGCCAGTATGTTTCACGCTGGGACCTGTTTCACCCCTTGCCGGGTGTGGAAGAAGCAGTGCGGTTGCTGAACGAAGCCGGGTTGAAAGTGTATGTGGTATCAAACCAGAGGGGCGTGGCGCTGGGGCTCTATACGACCGCCGACGTGGAGCGGCTGCATATGCGCCTCAACCGCGAATTGGCCGCGCACGGGGCGCACATCGATGGTTTCTTCTACTGTCCCCACGACAAGAACGTGTGCGCCTGTCGCAAGCCAAAGCCGGGTCTGTTCGAGCAGGCCCGCACCCTTCACCCGGAGATCGCCTGGGAGACCAGCGTGATGATCGGCGACTCCCTTTCCGATATCGAAGCCGGTGTGAGATTGGGCATGCGCACGGTGTTTATCGAGGGTGATCGAGCCACGCAAAAAGCCGGGGCTGAGCAGGCACACACCCTTGCAGGGACAACGCGTGGGTCACTGTTGGAAACAGCGCGCCTGGTCGCGGCCTGCGATCACCAGGCCGGGACAGGTTCACACACTCGGGCACCTGTGTAGTCCCTTGCCCACGATGCCCCACTCCGGGAACAGTACGAGACACCGAAAGTCGTGGACCAGGCGGTGAGAGCGTG
>CAXSBW010000001.1:17124-18363 GCA_964235795.1 uncultured Acidobacteriaceae bacterium
GCTCTTCCGGCCTGGCTAACTCATCGGACCGGCCATCTTTCGCAGCTGCTTGAGTGGATAGGCGGTACCGCGCCAAACCACTGCACCGCGAACCAGTGTGAGGACAACCGAGCGCAGCAGCGCATAGCTGAGACATACGCTGGCGACGGGAAACAAGCATGCGTACCAGGCGGACGAGCCGCCTTCTCTCTGAAAAAACCGGTACAGGATCGCGATCGAGCCAAGGCTCAACAGGCTGGCGGCTCGCATCCATCGCGGGCCGAAAAGGCCAACCGCCGGCAGCAGGCCGAATACAAGAAGGCCGACGGCCGCGGCAAGGGCTGGAAAAGTCTGGAAACGGAATGCCGCAAAGGAGTTTTTCGTCACATTGCGCACGATCCCGAGTACGCCGGGCGCCCAGTGAAGGGTGACGAGGCCGGGGCCGAGCGCCACCTGCTGTCGAAACCTGCGGCGTTTGATCTCGACGGCCAGGCGTACATCCTCGAGCACTTCCATGCGCAACGCACCAAAACCGCCGATGGCGTCGTAGGCTTCGCGACGCACCAGGTTGAAGGCCCCGACACCGAGGCGATCCTTGCGGGCGGGGTCGGGGATATGCCACAGGCGAACAGCCCAGGCGGAGTAAACCTGGAGGGCGGAGATCATCATGTGCTCGCCCCGGGTTTTCAAGATCGGCGTGGGCAGCAAAACAAGATGGTCCGCCCGGTCCGCGACGGCGAGCTGCATGGCGCGGCGCAGAGCGTCGGGGTGAAAAAAGATGTCGCCGTCGGTAAAGAGCAGGTAGGGAGCGTCGGTGGCGGCAACACCCTGCGCGAGTGCGTTTTGTTTGCCCATCCAGCCTGCAGGCAGCTCGCGAATATGGAGAACGGTGAGTGGAACCAGGCTGCCGGGCGGCTCACTGTCCCGTCCTGCCTCCTGTTCGGCCGCTAATTCGTCCAGAATGGCTCCGGTGCGGTCGGAGGAGCGGTCGTCGACGGCGATCACTTCAAGCTGGAGGCCTTTTTGTTCGAGCAGCGAAAGAACCGTGCTCCGGATGGCGGCTTCTTCGTTGCAGGCCGGGACGATCACGGCGAGGCGCGGCAACCGATTGGCGGAGGGCGCGTCGAAGTCGGGCGCGAGCAGATTGGGTACGCGCGGCAGGTTGCGGAGCAGGTCGACAGTCCGCACCACCCAGCCCGCGGCGAAGATGCAATTCAGCGCGGTGCCTGTCCAGAGCAGGTACGGGTTCAACAGCTTGGA
>CAXSBW010000001.1:18463-41548 GCA_964235795.1 uncultured Acidobacteriaceae bacterium
AGATGCAATTCAGCGCGGTGCCTGTCCAGAGCAGGTACGGGTTCAACAGCTTGGAGCTCCTTCAAGTGGCATGGCAAGTGGCTGAGCAAGTGGCTGAGCAAGTGGCATGGCCAAGCCGGCCGGCTTACTTCGCAGGCCGGGGCCAGCGTGCGTCCACCAGGGTTGAGATGCCGCCGCGCGGACGAAAATTACCGTGCACATGGGCCCACACGGGGTCGCAGGCTTTCACGACATCGTTTAAAACCTGGTTGACGATGTTTTCCTGAAAAATGCCGAGGTTGCGATAGCAGAACAGGTACTCCTTGTAGCTTTTCAGTTCGAGGCAGCGCTCGCGCGGCATGTAGCGCAGCTGGATCACGCCGAAGTCGGGCAGGCCGGTTTTGGGGCAGACGGAGGTGAACTCCGGGTCGTCGATCAGGATCTCGTAGCCGGCGAACTGGTTTTCCCAGGTTTCGATCTCCGGAAAAACGGTATCGAGTCCGGCTTTGGCGTGTTCATCGGTGTACCGGGGGACGGTGGTGGCCATGGATCAATTTTACTCGAGCATGGAACCGGGACATTTGCGCGAAAGGGCGGCGGTTGCGGATCGAAGCGTGGCCGGGAACGCCTGGGGACCGGGCAGGTGTACCTGGAGCGAAGCTGCTCCCTTCCGGGGTGCGGGCCGAGACTGAGAACGGACAAAGGAAAGCAGTGCCCTTCGGTATACTCGGATTCGGTCAACAAACCCTGCATGCCAAATGGAAACCCGAGCCGCAACACGCGCATTCTGATCTGGACCGTTGCGGTTCTTCTGGTCGCGCTGGTGTTTTACCTGGCGCACCTGGCGACGCGCACCGTGTTGCAGGTGCGGGCGTTTACGGTTGCGCGCGGGTCGATTCGCAGTACGCTGGCCACCAATGGCAAGGTGCAGCCGGTGACGAATTATGAGTCGCACGCGCCGTTTCCAGGTCTGATCGACCGGGTACTGGTGCATGAAGGCGACCGGGTGGCGGCCGGGCAACTCCTGGTGGCAATGAACGAGGCGGATGCGCGGACGCGCCTGGCGCAGGCGAGGGCATCGCTGGCCGGGGCGCTCGCGAATCAGCAGGCGGTGGCGGGCGGCGGCAGCCCGGAAGAGCGATACACGTTTGGTGGGCAGCTGGACCAGGCACGCACGGAGGCCGAGTCCGCGGCCCAGGCGCTGGCGACCCTTGAAAAACTGCAGGCAAACGGCGCGGCTTCGCCGAGCGAGGTCGCGCAGGCGCAGAGCCGGGCCAACAACGACCAGGCCAATGTGCGTGTGCTGGAGCAGCGGCAGGCGGCGCGCAGTCACTCGCCCAACCTGCAGCAGGCCGAGGCCGAGGTCGCCGAAGCACGTGCCGCGGTGGCCGGGGCCGAGGATGCGATGGGCAAGGGCGCGGTGCGGGCGCCGGTCGCGGGCACGGTGTACTCGCTGGCCGCCACGGCAAGCCAGTATGTGCAGCAGGGCGACCGTCTGTTGCAGATGGCGGACCTGAACCAGATGAAGGTGCTGGCTTATTTCGATGAGCCGGACCTGGGAAAGCTGAGCGTAGGGCAGCCGGTGACGATTACCTGGGTCGCGCGGCCGGGCGCGGTGTGGCATGGGCACATCACGCACATGCCGGCGACGGTGGTGACCTACACAACACGCAACGTGGGGGAGCTGATCTGCTCGATCGACGACCTGGACCGTCATGTACACGAGGGTTTGCTGCCGGATACGAATGTGGACGTGACGGTGACGACCAGCAGTGTGAACGACGCGCTGTTTGTGCCGCGCGAAGCGCTTCATACCGAACAGGGGCTGACCTATGTGTACAAGGTGGTGCACGGCTCGCTCAAGCGCTCGCAGGTCACGGTGGGCAGCCTGAACCTGACGCAGGTGCAGATTCGATCGGGGGTCGGCAGCGGCGATGTGGTCGCGCTGGGCTCGGTGGGCGGGCAGCCGCTGACCAATGGGGTCGCCGTGGATGTGCTGCGTTGACGGGGGAAGGACTCCGTTGAAACAACGTTTTCGGTCGCGCGGCCCGGTGGGCCTGCTCGCGCTGGCGGCTTTGCTGACGGGCGCGGCTCAGGCGCAGCTCTCGTTGTACGCGACGGTGGACCTGGCCCGGCGCAACAGCGCTTCGGTGCGGATTGCGCAGGCGGATGTGGCGCGGGCGGAAGCGGCATGGTCAGAGGCGCGGGACGCGTATGTGCCGTCTCTGACCGCGGGTTCGGCGGCGGGCTACTCGTATGGATTTCTGGGCGGTGTGCCGAGTGTGTTCAATGCGCAGATCCAGTCGCTGCTGCTCTCGTTTTCGCAGCCGGACTATATCCGCTCGGCGAAAGTGGCCGTTCACACGGCGACGCTGAACCTGCGCGACGCGCTGGACCAGGTGGAGCTGGACTCAGCGCTCGACTATGTGCAGCTCGACACCCTGACCCGGCAGCTGGCCGTGCTGGACGAAGAAAAAAGCTATGCCGAGAAGCTGGGGGCGATCGAGCAGGACCGGCTTTCGGCAGGGGTGGAGAACCGGATCGCGGCGAAGCGGGCGGAGCTTGTCGGGGCGCAGGCCGACCTGAAGCGGCTTGATCTGGAGGCGCAGGCCGCGGTGCTTCGCAAGCGCTTGAGCGACCTGACCGGATTGCCGGAAGGGGATCTTCGGACGGAGAAGGCAAGCGTTCCGGCGACACCGCCCGCGGAGCCGGAGTTCGCTTCCGCCTTTACCGCTGGGGTGCAGGCCGGGTTCAGCAATGCTGTCGGCAAACACTATGTCGCGCATGGGGATGCGCGGGTGAACTATCGCCCGCAGGTCGGGTTTGCGTTTACGTATGAGTACGTCGAAGCAAGCCTGAACAACTACAACCGGTATTACCCGCAGGGCACCCTGCGCCCAAACAACTTCGGCATTGCCGCGCAGATCAACTTCCCGCTGTTCAACGCGGCCACAAACGCGCATGCGCGCGGTTCGGCTGCCGAGGCAACCCACGCGGATGAGCAGGCCGTACAAGGGCGCGAGCTGGCGGAGCAGCAGGTCGTACAGCTCCGGTCGAGTTTCGCGGAGTTGCGGGCGCAGGCGCGCGTGGCCGATTTGCAGGCGGAGTTGGCCGGGCAGCAGTTGCAGGCGGTCCTGCTGCAGCTTGCCTCTCCGCCGGCCAACCCAAACGCCGCGCCGCTGACGCCGGCTGACGAGATGGGGGCGAGGGTCGAGGAGCGGAATCGATTTTCAGACGCGCTCGATGCGCGTTTCATGCTGCTGAAGGCGCAGTTGTCGCTGCTGCGCGCCACCGGCGGGCTGAGTGCCTGGATCAATCACGGCGCGCGATAAATGCAGGTCCCGAACGATCTCCGTCGCATCCGCAACGCATCCTGCCCGGCCCGCGATGGTAAACTGTGCAGACCGATATGCCGCTGAAAACCCTGTTTTTGAACCCGCCTTCCTTTGAGAACTTCGATGGCGGTGCCAGCTCTCGCTGGCCCGCAACCCGCGAGATTGAGAGCTACTGGTACCCGGTGTGGCTGGCGTACCCGGCCGGAATGCTCGAGGGGTCGAGGTTGCTGGACGCGAACCCGCACCACGTTTCATGGGACGGTGTGATCGAGATCCTGAAGGATTACGAGTTCCTGGTGCTGTTTACGAGCACGATCGGATGGACGGGCGACCAGCGCGCGGCGGAAAAGGTGAAGGCGGCGCACCCGGGCATCAAGATCGCGTTTGTGGGCCCGCCGGTCACGACCGATACCGACAAGGCCCTGGACGAGTGCGCGGCGATCGACTTTATCTGTCGGCGCGAGTTTGATTTTTCCGTGGTGGAGTTCGCGGAAGGCAAGCCGCTTGAAGAGATTCTGGGCGTGTCGTACCGCGATGCCGGCGGGGTGATCCGGCATAACCCGGACCGCGCGCAGGTGGAAAAGCTCGACAAGCCGGATATGCCGTGGGTGACGGATATCTACAAGCGCGACCTGGACGTGACGAAATACAACGTCCCGTTCCTGCTGCACCCGTATGTGTCGCTGTACTCGACCCGCGGCTGCCCGGCGCAGTGCACGTTTTGCCTGTGGCCGCAGACGCTGTCGGGTCATGCGTGGCGCAAGCGCTCAACCGACGACGTGGCGGCGGAGATGGCGCATGCCAAGCGGCTGTTTCCGGACGTGAAAGAGTTCTTTTTCGACGACGACACGTTCAATATTCAGAAAGCTCGCACGATCGAACTGTGCGCGAAGCTGAAGCCGCTGGGGCTGACGTGGAGCTGCACCTCGCGCGTGACGACCGACCGCGACACGCTGAAGGCAATGAAGGAAGCAGGCTGCCGCCTGTTGATCGTGGGCTTCGAGTCGGGCGATCCGCAGATCTTGAAGAACATCAAAAAAGGCGCAACCGTGCAGCGCGCGCGCGACTTTGTAAAGGACTGCCACGACCTGGGCCTGACGATCCACGGCGACTTTATCCTGGGGCTGCCGGGGGAGACGAAGGAGTCGATCCGCAACACAATCAACTTCGCGAAGCAGCTGGACGTGGAAACGATCCAGGTATCGATCGCGCACGCGTTTCCGGGTACGGAGTTTTACGACTACGCCAAGCAGCACGGTTACATCACCAATGAAGCGAAGATGGTCGATGAAGGCGGGCACCAGCTGGCGCACATCGAATACCCGGGGCTGCCGACCGAGTACGTGCTCGAGATGGTGCACCGGTTCTACGATGAGTACTACTTCCGCCCGAAGGCGGCGTGGCGCGTGGTGTCGAAGGCGATCATCAATCGCGATGTGCCCCGGCTTTATACCGAGGCCAAGGCGTTTATGAAGCTGCGCGCCGAGCGCAACCGCATGGTAAAGCAGAGCAAGAGCGACAAGGCGCGGGAAAGCCGCGAGGCCGTCAGCGCGGGCGCGTAGCCTGCCCTGGCGGGCTCCCGGTCTGGACGGTGAGTGAACGATGGCTGACTCTTCAATGACGCCGCGCCGGTACCTGGTGCTGTTGACGGTCGCGGTAACCGCACCGCTTGGCGATACGCTGCTGGCGGTGGGGATGAAACGGCTGCCGCCCGTATCGCTCGATCACCCGCTTGCTCTGATCCATGCCCTGACGACACCGTATGTCGCGCTGGGCATTGCCATGCTGATCGGTTTTTTCGCGTCGTACACAGCGGCGCTGTCGTGGGCCGACCTGACCTATGTGCTGCCGACCACTTCCATCGGCAACGTCATTATCGCGCTGCTGTCGCGCTTCTGGCTGCATGAGCAGATCAGCCCTTCGCGCTGGCTCGGCATCTTTTTAATTACGGTGGGCGTCGGGTTTGTCGCGAATGGCAAAAGCTACACCGAGCAGCCCGGAGCGCGTGACCGCTTCGAGCGGGATCAGGCGCAGCGGTTCGGTCCGGGCGAGGCGCCGCCGGTCCGATGAGTACGCAAATGCAGCATGCCTCGGGCTGGGCGATTGCGGCCATGATCGCGGCCATCGTGTTGTTTGCCACGACCGGGGACCTGCTGATCGCGTCGGCGATGCGGCGGCTGGACCTGGACGCGATTCGCGCGGAGCGGGGCCTGGGGGGCGCGGCCTGGGCGGTCGTCACGAACCTTCGTTTTATCGGCGGAGTGCTGGGCATGACAGGCGGCTTTTTTGCCCTGTTGTTTGCCCTGTCGCATGCCGAGGTGAGCCTGGTCGGGCCAGCCTCGGCATCGCTTACCTTTGTGACGAACGCGGTCGCGGCGAAGTTCTTCCTGAAGGAAGATGTGGACCGGCGACGCTGGGCGGCCGCGGTGTTTGTGTGCATGGGCGTGGCGCTGCTGAGCCGCTAGCGCAGCTCCCCCGGCCGGGGTAAGTCAGGGCACAAATCTCGACGCGGCTCCTCCGCAAGCCGCACTGCCCAGGTACTGGGCAAAGTACAGTCGTTGCGAATATGGTTCACGGGCAGCCGGCTTCTTCGGCGACGAGTTCGGGGTACTCGGGGCGCCACAGGCGGGCGCGGATGCGAGCCTCCAGCGTTGCTGTGTCGGCATGGGGCGCAAGGCCCTCCTCGATGGCGCAGCGCCCGACCGCGACCGCGATAGAAACAGCGGCTTCCTGCATCTGCTCGATCGGCGGCAGCAGTGGGGCATTGACTGAATGAATCGCGGGGGACCAGTCGCCGAGCGCGCGGGCCGCGGCCAGCATCATGCTGTCGGTGACGCGGCGCGCGCCGGTGGCGGCAACACCCTGACCCACGCCGGGAAAGATATAAAAGTTGTTTACCTGGGCGATCGAGATGGTTTTCTCGCCCAGCCGCACAGGGGCGAATGGGGCACCGGTGGCCACCAGGGCGCGTCCGCCGGACCACTCCAGGAGATCGGACGGGGTGCCTTCGGCGCAGCTCGTGGGGTTCGACAAGGGAAACAGGATGGGCCGTTGATTGTGCCGCGCCATGGCCTCAACGACTTCGCGCGAAAACAGGCCGGGGCGCGTGGACACACCGATCAGAATGGTGGGTGCCGCATAGCGCACGACCTCCTCAAGGGTCCAGTTGTTACGACTGTTTCGAGGCGGCGGCCAGTGCGCGAGCGCTTGCGGCGGCTGCGCGAAGCGTAGCTGGGCGGGGCTCAGGGCAGGGTCGTTCTCTTGCAGCAGGCCGTCGACATCATGCAGAAAAAAGCGTCCCTTCCCTTCCCCTTCGGTCAAACCTTCTTCACGCATG
This sequence comes from uncultured Acidobacteriaceae bacterium, assembly GCA_964235795.1. Taxonomy (GTDB): domain Bacteria; phylum Acidobacteriota; class Terriglobia; order Terriglobales; family Acidobacteriaceae; genus EB88. The sequence goes on from CAXSBW010000001.1 coordinate 25,115, forward strand.
GCCTGGAGCAGGTAGGCGGCGATGCCGGTACCCGCGCCGCCCGCGCCGACGATGACGACAGTCTGGTCGCGCATGCGCTGCCCGCTCGCGCGCAGTGCCGCATACACCGCGCCCAGCACGACTGCCGCCGTGCCCTGGATGTCGTCGTTGAAGGAGCAAAGCTCGTCACGGTAGCGATCCAGCAGGACGCGGGCGTGGCGACGGGCAAAGTCCTCCCACTGCAGCAGGACGTGCGGCATGGTTGCTTTCACAGCCGCGATGAACTCGTCGATAAACGCGTAGTACTCGTCCTCGCCGATGCGCGCGTGCCGCCAGCCGACATAGAAGGGATCGCTGTGCAGGTCGGGGTTGTCGGTGCCGACATCGAGTACAACCGGCAGGGTACGCGAAGGGTGGATGCCGCCGAGCAGCGAGTAGATCGCGAGTTTGCCGATGGGGATGCCCATGCCGCCGACGCCCTGGTCGCCGATACCGAGCACCCGTTCGCCGTCGGTGACGACGATGACGTCGACGTCGCGAAAGGGGCGGCTTTCAAGCATCTGGCGCATGCGGTGGCGCTGCGGGTACGACAGAAACAGGCCGCGCGGCTTGGTGTAAAGCCGCGAAAAGTGGGCGCAGCCGAGTGCGACAGTGGGCGTGTAGAGGATGGGCATCATCTCGGCGGTGTGTGCCTGGACGAGCGAGTAGTAGAGCACCTCGTTGCGGTCCTGCAATTGCCGCAGGAAGTTATGCCTGGCGAGATCGCCGGGCTGTTCGCTGTAGGCGTGGTAGAGGCGCGCGACCTGCTGCTCGCGCGTGACAACGTGCGGGGGCAGCAGGCCGTTGAGCGCGAAGGTGTCGCGCTGCTCCTGCGAGAATGCCGTGCCGCGATTGAGCAGCGGGGCATTCAGCACGTCCATGCCGCGCAGGGTGGTGGCTACCCCGGTGACGGCACCATGCTGATCGGCGAGCCAGCGAATGTTGGGGTTCACCCGCGGGCTCCATGTTCTATCAGGAAATCAGGCCCAGATTTCCTTGGTGCCGTCGAGCGCGCGGTCGAGATAGGTGGCCGCGCTGATGAGCGCAAGGTGGGTGAGCGCCTGCGGCGTATTGCCGAGGTGCTCGCCGCTCGAGCCCAGCTGCTCCGAGTACAAACCGAGATGGTTGGCATAACCGAGCATTTTATCGAAGAGCAGCCGTGCCTTGTCGAGTTCGCCCGCGCGAGCGAGGCACTCGACCAGCCAGAAGGAGCAGGCGGTAAAGCTGCCTTCTGTGCCTTCCATGCCGTCGGTGCCGGACGCATAACGAAAAACGAGGCTGTCTTCGCTGAGCTGCTCCTCGATGCGCCGCAGGGTGGAAAGCCAGCGCGGGTCGGTCGGGCTGATGTAGCGCAGCATGGGCATGAGCAGCAGGGCGGCGTCGAGGTTTTTTTCGCCCTGCACCTGCACGTACGATTCGAGCTCTTCGTCCCAGAAGTTCTCGTAGATGTCGTTGTCGATTTCGCGGCGCGTGTCGAGCCATTCCTTCAAGGGGGCATCGAGCGAGCGTTTGTCGGCGAGGCGGATGACACGGTCAAAGGCGACCCAGCACATCAGGCGCGAATGCAGCAGGTGCTTGCGGCCGCCGCGCACCTCCCATATGCCCTCGTCGGGCCGCTTCCAGTTGGCGCGGAGCCAGTCCATCAGGCGAATGATGCGGCGCCAGCCTTCCTTTGGGATGCCGTCGGAATATTTGTTCGACAGGTACACGGCGTCCATTACCTCGCCATAGATATCAAGCTGGAGCTGGGAGTTCGCGCTGTTGCCGATGCGTACAGGCCGCGAGCCCTGGTAGCCGGCCAGGTGGTCGAGCTCCGTTTCCTCGAGATCGAGTCCGAGGTCGACGCGGTAGAGCACCCGCAGCGGCCCGTTTTCGTTCGTTTCGGTATCGAGGTCTTCGGTCAGTTTGCGCAGCCACAATGTGTAGGCGCGCACCTCACTCGAGAGGCCCAGCCGCACCAGCGCATACAGGCTGAAGGAAGAGTCGCGCAGCCAGGTGTAGCGGTAGTCCCAGTTACGTGCGCCGCCGAGCTGCTCGGGCAGGCCGAAGGTGACGGCAGCGACGGTGATGCCGTGCTCATGCGAGAACAGGAGCTTGAGCACCAGGGCGGAACGGTTGACCATTTCGCGCCAGCGTCCCTTGTAGGTGGATTGCTTGATCCAGGCTCGCCAGTAGTGGGTGGTGAGCTGGAAGCAACGCTCCGTGGCTTCAGGCTCCAGCAGCTGGGCGGGGCTGGTTTCTTCCTCTTTGAGGGCTCCAAAGGCAAAGCAGGCCGACTCTCCGGCAGACAGGGTGAAGTCCGCGGCGGCATCGAGACCGTCGATCGTAAGCGGCACGGTGGCGTGGAGAGACATGGACCCGCAGGGGCCGGCCTCGGGATAAAAGCAGATGGATTTTTCTTCGTGGCAGACCCGGTGGGTAGCGCGGGCGTAATCGAAGCGAGGCGCGCACCGCACGTGAAAGCGCACGGTGCCCTTGATGACGCGAACCATGCGGAGGATCTGGTGCGCGTAGGCAGGTTCGTCCTGCCCGGGCGCGCCCGATGGCCTTTCGACCGGCATAAAGTCCGTGAGTTCGGCCACGCCCTCGTCCGACAGAAAGCGTGTCAACAGGATGTTGGTGTCGGGCAGATAGAGCTGCTTGCAGCGAAGGTTCTCCATCTCCGGCACGACCTCGAAAAAGCCGCCTTTGTCGGAATCAAGCAGAGCGGCAAAGACGGTGGGCGAGTCGAAGCGTGGATAGCAGAAGAAATCGATGGTGCCGTGAATGGACACGAGCGCGGCGGAGCGCATGTTGCCGATGACGCCGTGGTTTTCAATGAGTTGTTGCGAGCTTGTGGTTTGCGGCAAAAGTTTGAAACTCCTTGAATCGGTCAGCCGAACAGGCGCATGAGGCCGCGCGGGGGCAGGTCGTCGACGAGAAAGCGATCGCGCCCGCCGGTCACCGCCTCGGCGGCGAGGAACCCGGAGCGCGCGGCGCCTTCCATGGTCGCGGGCCAGCCGGTATCGGTCCAGTCGCCGGCGAGAAACAGCCCGGGCCATGCGGTGCGCGCGCCGGGTCGATGCGCGTCGAGCCCGGGGGTGACGCAAAAGGTCGCCCGGACCTCCTTGGTGACGATGCCCTTGAGCAGCTTGGCCTCGTGAACGACGGGGAAAAACAAGGCGAGTTCTCGCAGGGCGAGGTCAAGGATTTCGCCCTGCGACATGGGTACGAGCTTGCGCGCGACGCTGACGACCAGCTCAAGATGGCTCGCCTGCCCTTTGCAATAATCGGGCTCTAGCACCTCGCGCTGGTACATCCACTGGATGGTTGTGTCGAGCAGGACAGCGTGGGGCAGGTCGGTGATTTCGCGGTCGAACCAGAGGTGGATGCCGACCAGCGGCGCGTGTTCAAAGCGGTCGAGCGTGCGGCCGAGCGCATCGCGATCGGGACCCTCGGGCAGCATGGGCAGAGCCTGCCGGGTGGCCTCCCATGGCAGTGCGAGCACGACCTTGTCGAAAGTCTCATCGGCGGAAACGCCCTCGCTGCGGGTGTGGACACGCCAGCCGTGCTCGGTTCGCTCGAGCTTTTCGAGCGAGGTGCGGAGCTGGACTGCTCCGTTGTGCGACTCAAGGTAGCGCGCCGCGCCGGCATACATTTCCGAGAGCGGCAGGAGCGGAACGCCGATGCGGCCGGCCTCGGCGGAGCTGAGAAATGAGTCGCGGATCACCTTGCCGGCGTAGTGCAGCGAGATGCGATCGAGGTCGTCGTTGAGCGCGGACTGCAGAATGGGCTCCCAGAAACGCTTGAGCGCGCCGGGCGTCTGCCCGTTGCGCCGGGCCCAGCCGAGAAAGCTCTCACTGCCGGGCGTGTCGGACGGATAGCCGGCGAAGAACTGCCGCAGACCAGTGGCAATGGCGTGTTTGTCGGCCATTGAGAAGCAGCGCGCTTGTAAAAACGAGAAGGCCGAGTGCAGTGGAGCCGGGCGACGGCTGGGCCGAACAACGCTGCGGCGCCCGCCGGGCTCGATGTAGGTGATGTCGTTCGTCCAGGCAATGGCACCGGTGCGACCCACACGTGCGAACAGGCTGCGGAGGTTGGTGCAGCAGCCCAACAGGATGTGCTGGCAGTTGTCGATGGTTTCGCCGGAGCCGGGGTGGAGGTAGGACGAGGCACGTCCGCCGACGTAGGGGCGGCGCTCGATGAGTGTGACCCGGTAGCCTGCGTCGGCCAGCGCGCAGGCGGCGGAAAGCCCGGCGACGCCCGCGCCGATGATGGCAACGCTTTCGCGATCGGCGACGCTGACTTTTGGGAGAGACAAGGGCTGCGGCGCGGCGCGCGCGGGAAGACGCGCCAGGGCGGTACGGCTGATGCCTCGCAGCAGGAGAGAAACTTTTTCGCGGGTGGGCACACGGCTGCGACGCGAGAAAACGTCGTAGCCGGAGCGGTGGATGCGCCCCAGCAGACGGTGGTAGATGGTCATCAGCACCCACAGAGCGGGGCGGCTCTCCGGGGCGACAAGCGGCAGCAGCTTGTGGCCGGAAAGATAGAACTGCTCGGCTCGAGCGGCCTGCTCCTGCAACAAGGCACGGAGCGCGGGGAGGGGCGGCGCGCCGGCGCGGGCAGCTTCGGCCAGGGTTTCGGGGGTGAAACCGTGCCGGGCGAGGTCGTCGACGGGCAGATACACGCGCCCGCGACCGGCGTCTTCACGCACGTCGCGCAGGATATTGGTGAGCTGGAAAGCCACGCCCAGTTCTTCTGCCAGCTTTTCGGCTTCAGGCGAGTTGTAGCCGAAGATGCGGATACAGACCAGGCCGACCACGGACGCGACCAGGTAGCAATAGCGATAAAGCGCGTGAAAGTCGGCGAAGGTTTCGAGCTTCGGAGTGGATTCCAACTCAGGCCGGATCGTTTGAGGTTCAGCCAGGTCCATCGCCGTGCCTTCGACCAACTGATCGAGCAGCGCGAGCGGAATGCGAAAGCGCAGGCGTACATCGTTGAGCGCGATAAAAACGGGGTCGGACGTTTCCCCGGTCTCAGCCGCATGGTGCCAGGCCGCGACCCAGGCGGACATTTGGACCCGGCGCTGCTCCCTGCTGTGCGACTCATCGTCCGAAAGGTCGTCGGCGCGGCGCATAAAGGCGTACACGGCACAAATGGCGTCGCGCTTGCGCGCGGGCAGGGCGAGAAACGCGAAGTAGAAGTTTTTAGCCTCACGGCGAGCGATGCCGCGACAGACCCGGTATGCCTGTTTGACGTTCACGCGTTTGGGCCCGTGTTCGGCATGGATCGTCGCAGGTATTTGCCGAGAAGCGCTCGCAGCAGCAGAGAAGCCTTGCGCGGTTTGGAGATGCGAGGCTGGGCGGCCAGCACATCGTACTTCTGCGCCGCGATCGCCCGCAGGATTTCAAAGCCGCCCAGCGAAAACAGATCGAGATCAAGAGCGAGTTCGCGATCGACCATGCGGATCAACGGCGCACCGCTCCTGAACATCACCCGGGTGTAGTTCACTTCATAGCGCAGCAGTTCTCGTACGGCGTTACCGGCATGGCCGGTCGCGATGCCCTCGTCCAGCATGGCCTCCGTGACCTTGAAACGCGCCATGTCGGCCTGCGGCAGGTAGATGCGTCCCTTGGCGTGATCGGAGCGGACACCTTGCCAGAAGTTCGCAAGCTGCAAAGCGGTGCAGATCTGATCGGAAAGTCGAAAGCGCTCCCCGTCGGAGTAGCCGGCCATATAGAGCACCAGGCGGCCGACCGGATTGGCGGAATCACGGCAGTACGCGAGCAGGTCTTCGATGGTGGCGTAACGGGTGATGGACTGGTCCTGCCGGAAGGCCACGAGCAGGTCGGCAAATGGCTGCACGGGGATGCGGCAGGTCTCGATGACCGGCTGCAGCGCGACAAAAACAGGGTGCGTCGCGTCGCCGCGGTAGCAGGCATGAAGCTGCTCTTCCCACCAGTCAAGCAACGCCAACGACTGCGCAGGGTCACCGACCTCATCCCCAAGGTCGTCGGCGACGCGGCAGTAGGCGTAGACGGCGTGAAAGGGTGTGCGGAGCCGTGCCGGGAGAAAGCGGCTGGCCACGTGGAAGTTTTCGTAGTGCGTTTTTGTCAGGCGGCGACACCAGAGCTGCGCTTCAAAGAGCGTGGGCGCTTGTGCGGGCGGCCGATAGCTTTCCGGCAAAGCGGCCCAACCCTGTTGCAGGAGGTGTTCGCGGTCGGGCTGAAGAGAAACGGAAGGCATGCCTTACGGAAGAATAACCGTCTTGATGCCGCTGCTGTTGATTTTCACGCGATTTGTATTTGTATCGTGCGGGCTGCCGGCCATGGCGCGGTACACAGCGACCACGTCGGCCAACGGCGCGCGCCCGGTCAGGAAGCTTTCGGCGTGGAACGTGCCGCCCGCGAGCAGGGCAAAGGCGCGGCGCACGGAGCGCGGGGTGTGATGGAAACTGGCGCGCAGGGTCAGGCCGCTGTAGTGCAGGTGGTTGGTGTCGAGCTCGATGCGGGTACCGGCCGGCGGACCTCCGAAAAAGTTGACTGTGCCGCCCTTGCGCGCCATGTCCACAGCCCAGTGCCAGGTGGTGGGGCTTGCGACGGCTTCAACGGCGATGTCGACGCCTCGGCTGTTTTCCGTCAGCGCGCGCACAGTCTCCACGGGACTGCCGCCCTCCGGATCGATCAACACGGCGTGGGCCGCGCCGAACTGACGAGCACGCCGCGCCTGCTCCGGATGCTTGACGACGGCGATGACATGGAGCCCGGCAAGCGCGGCGGTGTGGATGAATAGCAGCCCGATGGGACCGGCCCCGATCACCGCGAGGGTATCGCCGGCGCGCGCGCCTGTTTCTTCAAGCCCAAGCACGACGCAGGCCAGCGGCTCGGTCAGGGCCGCATGCTCAAATGGCATGCCGGCAGGCAGCCGCAGGGTGTTTTTCGCGGCAATGCGCGCGGGGACATGCAGCAGCTCGGCAAAGGCGCCATTGTTGAACAGGAGATCGTCGCAAAGGTTCCACTGCGCCCCCCGGCAGAAAAAGCATTGGCCGCAAGGGGCGGAGTTGAGCGCGACCACGCGGTCGCCGACCTCAAAACCGGAGCCTTCGCCGGCCTGCTCGACGGTGCCGGCGATCTCGTGCCCGAACGGCACCGGCGGCTGCAGCATGCGGGCATGGTAGCCGCGGCGAAACACCTTGAGATCGGTGCCGCAGGTCAGTGCCGCGCCGACGCGTACAACCAGCTCGCCGGCCCGGGCGCGCGGACGCGGCAGGGATTCGAGGCGCAGGTCTTCCTTGCCGTATAGCACGGCGGCCTGCATGGTGCCTCCGTCGCCCATCAACGGGGCTCCGCATCGGCGGTAAAGAAAATCTTCATGGAGTCAGATGTCGGTTGGGATGCAACCTCGATCGCCTCCACCGCGTCGGCCAGCGCGAAACGATGCGAGATCAGCGGTGTGAGATCAAAGCCGTTTCGGTAGCCGTCGAAGACCAGCCGTGCGCCTTCATCCTGGATGTCCACCGACGCACTGTAGGAGCCGAGCAGCGACTTCTCATCCATGCAGATGGCCGCCGGGTCCACAGGGGCTTCGCCATGCTGGGTTTGCGCGAAGAGCAGCACGCGGCCGCCGGGGCGCGCAGCGTTCATGGCGATGGGGATCAATGGATCGCCCGCGACCGCGAGCAGCACCGCATCGGCACCGCGGCCCTCCGTCGCGGCATGCGCCCGGGCTGCCACGTCCTCGATCCGCGCGTCGATGGCATGGCGGAGCCCGTACCGCGCGGCGACGGCGTGGCGTTGTTCATACAAGTCAGAGGTGAGGACGGTCGCGCCCGAGCGTGCCGCGAGCGCCGCCAGGATGATGCCGATGGGGCCCTGGCCGATCACAAGCACCGTTTCATCCGGCTGAAGCGCCAGATTCTTGACGGCCTTGAGGCAGGTATTGACCGGCTCGATGAAGGCGGCCTGCTCGAACGGGATGCCGTCGGGGATTCTGACGAGACCGCGGGCGACGATCCAGTCCATGACGCGCACGTAGCCGGCAAAGCCGCCGCCCGAGGGCTCAAAACCGGCGGTGACGCCGACCCGCTTGTACACGGGGCATTGCGCGAAGGTTTTCTTGCGGCAGTAGTAGCAGTGGCCGCAGGGGATGTGGTGAAACACCATGGCGCGGTCGCCGGGCGCGAAGCTCTCGACGCCTTCGCCGACCGCGACAATGGTTCCGGCAGTCTCATGCCCGAAGACGCGCGGGGCGGAGTGGGAACCGGTGTGGATTTTCTTGAGGTCGGTGCCGCAGATACCGCAGGCTTCCACCTGCAGCAGGACCTCGCCGGGCCCGATCGACGGCACCGGCAACTCTTCCACGCGCATATCGTTGACACCGCGATACACAGCCGCCTGCATGGTGGCGGGCACGGCCATGGCTTGCGCGGGAGCACTCGTGATCGCTGACGCCATGCTTGTCAGGATAACAAGTCGCGGGGCAGGTCGCGGCCCGCCAGCAGCTCCGGCAAGGCGCCGGCCAGGCACCCGGCTGCGGCACGGCTGTTACGCGAGAGCGCGGCGAGCGCGGCCCACGAGCCCGGCCGCAACGCGGCATGCAGCGCAAAGGCCGCCGTGCGGAAGCCGCCGTTGTGCGTGAGAAACGGGTTGAGGTCGGGCAGCGGGTCGGTCGCGCCGTCGGAGATGCCGCGCAGGCACAGAAAGCCCCAGCTATGCGCGCGCGCCAGCCGTCCCACGGTAGCTGCTTCCATATCGACCAGCGAGGCGCGGTAGCGCTCAGCCAGCGGGCGCTTTTCAGCGAGGGTAGCGACACGGTCAAGCGTGACGAGGCGCAGCGGCGCCCCTAGACCGCGAGTTAAGCTGCGAAATGGACCGCGAGTTGGACCGCGAAGTGGGCCGCGAAATGCGGAGTCGGTCATGAAGCGCTCACCCGTGCGCGCGTCGATCACCTCGTCGACGATCTGCACCTGCGGAGGTTTGAGGCCGCAGGTGATGGCGCCGGCCCATCCATAGGAGACAACCGCGTCGAGCTCGCCGGCAGCCGCGCGCAGGGCGGCAAAGGAGCGTGTCGCGGCAGCGGCCCCCATGCCCTCGCAGGCGGCGAAGCACTCGTTGTTGCCGACCTGCCCGACAAATACGTGGTCGGTGCGCGGCCACTCGCGCACCAGCGGGCGCAACTCGGCCGGCATGGCCGCGATGATGCCGATGCGCCTCACCGGAGCTCCCGGATGCCGGTCGACGAGACGTAACCGTGGTCGGTAAACCACACGATCGCGGCCCGCAGCGCCGTGTAAACGGGCACAATACGGAAGCCTAGCTCGCGCTCGGCTTTGGCCGAGGAGGCGAACATCTTCTTGCGCCCCATCCTGACAGCTTCGACGGTCGCGCGGGGCTCCCGGCCGCGTAGACGGCCGTTGGTCGATTCGTCGAAGAACGCGAACAGCATCGCGATCGAAACCGGGACCTTGTGTTTTGGGGAAGGCAGTCCGGTGATGGCGGACATCTTGTCGAGCAGCTGCTTGAGGGTCAGATTTTCGCCGCCGAGGATGTAACGTTCGCCGGGCCTGCCCCGTTCCAGCGCGGCAACGTGGGTGCGTGCGACCTCGCCGACATCCACCAGGTTCAGGCCCGTGTCCATGTAGGCCGGGAACTTCTCCTTGAGAAAATCGACGACGATGCGCCCGGTCGGCGTGGGTTTCAGGTCGCCGGGCCCGACGGGGGTGGTTGGATTGAGCGTGATGACATGCTGGCCCGTGCGCGCGGCTTCGAGCGCGACCTCTTCGGCCATATACTTGGAGCGCTTGTAGTGGCCTACCATCGCTGCAAGCGACACGGGTGTGCTCTCGTCGACGATGGTGCCGTCGCGGTCAAAGCCCATGGTAGCCACGCTGGAGGTGTAGACCGTACGGGCGACGTTTTCCTCGCGGGCCAGCCGCAGCAGGGCACGTGTACCTTCCACGTTGGTCGCGTACATCTCTGTCGGGTCGCGCACCCATAAACGGTAGTCGGCGGCGACGTGCATCAGGGCTTCGCAGCCGCGCAGGGCGGTTCGCAACGATTCGGGGTTACGCAGGTCGCCGGTGACAGCCTCCCACGCAGGCAGCTTTTCGAGATTTCGCAGGTCGCTCGTGGGCCGGACCAGTACGCGCAGCTCGGCACCGGCCTCACCCAAGGCCCGGGCCACATGCGCCCCGACAAACCCGGTCGCTCCTGTGATCAATACTTTCATCTGCGTTCTCGTGATTGTACGGGCGGGCCTGCATCTCACGACAGCGGAGGGATCACCTACATGGATAAACTGGCAATCTGGGCACAGCTGGAAGCGAAGCCGGGCAAGGAAGAGGAGCTGGAGGAGTTTCTGAAGTCGGCGCTGCCGCTGGCGCAGGCGGAAACCGGCACGACGACCTGGTACGCGCTCAAGATCGGGCCGTCGAAGTACGGCATCTTCGATACGTTTGCCGATGCCGGGGCGCGGGACGCTCACCTGTCCGGCGAGATCGCGAAGGCGCTGTTCGCGAAGGCAGGTGAGCTGCTGGCGCGGCCGCCCGAGATCGACAAGCCGGAGATCCTGGCAGTCAAAGCACCGGGCGCGTAGCAGCTCTTACTCGAGGGCTTCGGGCTGGATCGCGATGCCGGTCTCGCCCGCGGCTTTCTTCTCGTTGTATTTCTTGACCCATGCTTCAAAGCTTTTGCCGGCCGCGGTGTCGCGACCGCTAAAGGTGAGCCCGGCAATATCGCTGTACGGAATGGAAAGCTTGGCGCGCTCGGCGGCCGGGATGATCCGGACCACGGACTCTGCCAGGGACGCGCCCGTGCGACGATCGAAAACGTAGCCGTTGATCACACGCCCATCGTGCAGGGTCAGGGTCACATCGCCGCGGTAGTCGAACGCTTTTTCAAAGGCATCGTGTTTCTCCTCGTCGGTGGCCAGCGAGGGGATGGACCCTTGAAGGTCCTCACGCTGGCGGCCGGCGGCGATCTCGGACAGGTCGGGCTGCTCTGCGCTGGTGCCGGTCGATTGCATCAGACGGTCGTCTCCTGCCGGGCATCCACCTTGCTTACAGCGCCGATTTGGACCAGGGGGGCGTGCACCGGTTTTGCAGGCTGGTTCAACAGGTCGAGCGCGCCGCGGTCCTCGTACTTGTCAAACAGGGTGGCGATCGCAGTATCGAGCAGCCCGCGCCACGAGGCAAACGTGTAGTAAGCCCCTGAGGCCTCGTAGCCCGAGTGCACCATGCAGTTGGCGCACTTGGGGTTGCCGGACTCCGTACCGTAGTTGGACCAGTCGGTGGTATCGATCAGTTCCTGAAAAGTATCGGCATAGCCGTCCTGCAGGAGGTAGCAGGGCTTTTGCCAGCCGAAGACCGAGTACGCCGGCATGCCCCAGGGCGTACAGGTGAACTCGCGCTTGCCCATCAGGAACTCCATGTACATGGGCGATGCATTGAACTTCCAGGTCTGCTTGCGGTTGGACAGGATGGCGCGAAAAAGCCGGCGAGAGCGGGCGCGACCGAGAAAGTGTTTCTGGTCGGGCGCTTTTTCGTAGGTGTAGCCGGGTGCGACCATCATGCCTTCCACGCCGAGCGCCATCAGCTCGTCAAAGAACGCGCGCACCGAGTTGGGGTCGGCCCCGTCGAACAGTGTCGTGTTGGTGGTGACGCGGAAGCCCCCCGTAACCGCCGCCTTGATGCCTTCAACCGCGATGTCGTAGCCACCCTCGCGGCAGACGGAAAAGTCGTGGTGCTCGCGCTGACCATCGAGGTGGACGGAGAAGCTGAGGTACTTGGAAGGCTGGAACAGGTGCAGCTTTTCCTTAAGCAGCAGGGCGTTGGTGCACATGTAGACGTACTTTTTGCGCGCGACCAGTCCCGCGACGATTTCCGCAATTTGCGGATGCAGCAGCGGTTCGCCGCCGGGGATCGAGACCATCGGTGTGCCCGCTTCCTCGACCGCGCGAAAGCACTCCTCGGGCGATAGTTCCTGCTTGAGGATGTGCGCCGGATACTGGATTTTGCCGCAGCCGGCACAGGCCAGGTTGCAGCGAAACAGCGGCTCGAGCATGGTGACGAGCGGGAAGCGCTGGCGGCCGCTGAGCTTCTGCTTCAGGATGTAGGTGGCCACGGTCCAGGCCTGGGATACGGGTACTGCCATCGATGTTCGCTCCTGCGACTAGGGCTTCTGATTTCCAATTGCCGCGATCTGTTTTTGCAGCTCGGCCATGCGGGCCGTCAAAGCTTCTATCTGGATTCGGTTCAACTCGCCTTGCAACACATGGTTTTGGTGTTCCAGTTCGGCGATGATACGCTTTGTCTCGCTTTCAGCTGACATCTCAATCGTCCCCGCGTTCCATGGCCTTCTTGTACGTCGTCAAGGCCAGCAGCGGAAAATAGTCGCGATACTGATGATAAGCAAGGTAGAACACCCGGGGAAAGCCCGTGCCCGTATAGATGGCCTGCCGGGTTGCGCCTTCGCCGGTCGACTCGTCCCAGCCTCCGACATCGGTCTGGTGCTCCAGCAGCCAGCGCACCCCTTTGCCCACCGAATCGGAGCGCTTGTCGCCGGCGGAGAGCAACCCCAGGATAGCCCAGGCGGTCTGCGACGGAGTGGAGACGCCGATGCCGCGCAGGTCCGGCTCGTCGTAGCTGTGGCAGCTTTCGCCCCAGCCGCCGTCCGCGTTTTGCACCATGCGGATCCACTCGGCCGCCTGCTGGATTTCCGGCTCATGATTCCACATGCCCATCGACTCGAGCCCGCGCAGCACCAGAAACGTGCCGTACAGGTAGTTGACGCCCCAGCGGCCGAACCATGAGCCGTCAGACTCCTGCTCGCTGAGGATGAAGCGGATCGCACGCTCGACGCGCTTGTCGGCGCGGGTGTAGCCGTAGATCGACAGGGTTTCGAGCACACGCCCGGTGATGTCGACGGTCGGCGGGTCGAGCATCGCGTTGTGATCGGCAAACGGAATGTGCTGGAAGATCATTTTGTCGTTGTCTTTGTCAAACGACGCCCAGCCGCCGTTGCGGCACTGCATGGCGAAGATCCAGTCGAGCGCGCGCTTCGACACGTCGTACTGGTAACGCTCGCGCGGGTTGTCGACCTTGTTCAGCGCGAGCAACACCTGCGCCGTGTCATCGACGTCGGGGTACCACTCGTTGTTGAACTCGAAATACCAGCCGCCGGGCTCGACGTTGCGGACCTTTTCGGCCCAGTCCCCCTTGTGCCGCACTTCCTTTGAAAGCATCCAGTCGGCGGCCCGGAGCATGCGCGGGTCGGTACGGTCGACCCCGGCCTCGCCGAGCGCGAACACAGCCTGCGCCGTATCCCAAACGGGCGACATGCAGGGCTGCATGCGAAAGGTCGGTTCCGCATGATCGGAGGTGCCGTTCGGCTCATCGATGCCGAGCTTTTCAAACTCGTCGAGCGCGCGGATCATCTGCGGGTCGTCGAGCGAGTAGCCGAGCCAGCGCAGCGCGATGGTCGCGTTCAGCATCGCGGGGTAGATCGCGCCGAGGCCGTCCGACATCTCCAGACGCGCGAGCATCCACTTTTCCGCTTTTTTAAGCGCCATCTTGCGCAGCGGGCGGATGTGAACGCGCTCGGCCCAGTGCGTCAGCCGGTCGCAGGCCAGGAAGAAGTTGCGCCAGGAGACGACTTTTTTATCCCAGCGCAGATGGAGCTTTGCATTCTCGCGCCCACCGACAAACAGTTCGTCAATGCCCTGCTCGGGTGCAATTTTCTTAAACGGCTTCTTCGCATACGCGATCGAAAGCGGGACCAGGATGGCGCGCGACCACGCACTGATCTCGTACACATTGAAGTAGAACCAGTTGGGAAACAACACGATCTCGGGCGGCACCGCGGGCACGGCATCGTAGTCGTACTGACCCATGAAGCACAGGTAGATCTTGGTGAAGGTATTGCACTCGACCACGCCGCCGTTCGCGAGGATCCACTCGCGGGCCTTGACGAGGTGCGGTGCGTCGGGCGCCTGGCCCATCAGCTTGCAGGCGAAGTAGCACTTGACCGCAAGCGAAATATTGGACGGGCCGCCCGGATAGATCGACCAGCCGCCATCCTCGTTCTGGTAGCGCAGCATTTCGGTGAGTGCGCGCCTGAGGCGGGCAGGGTCGCCGGTGCCGAGCAGCAGGTGGCCGAAGATGTAGTCGGCCTCGAGCATGGGGTCGGCTTCGAGCTCGCCGCACCAGTAGCCGTCCGGCTGCTGCTTCGAGAAGACGTTGTCGCAGGCGCGCGCGATCGCGTCCCGGACACGTCCGAGCGCCACGTCGAGCCGCCCGAACTTGAGTTTCGAGCCTTCCTCAAATTGTTCCCGCTGGGGGTGTGTGCTCATGCGTGTTTGTCTGATGGCAGTGGAACGTGCCCGGATTCGTAAACCGGATCGGTTCGATTCGAGACTACGAAGGTGAAATGCCGGCCTGCGCGGCGGCTGCCTGCGCGATCTCGGGCGGCAGGCCGAACCGGACGTTCTCGGGCATCACTTCCACCTCTTCGGCGCTGCCGTAGCCCCGACTGCTCAGGAAGTCGACGACGCCCTGCACCAGGATCTCCGGTGCCGAGGCCCCGGCGGTGACCGCCACGGTTCCGACCCCTTCGAGCCACTCCGGCAGGATGTCCTCCGCCTTGTCGATCAGGTAGCTGTTGGTACTCAGGTTTTGCGAGACCTCGACCAGCCGGTTGGAGTTCGACGAATTGGTGGAGCCGACAACCAGCACCAGGTCGGCCTGATGGGCAACATTTTTGACCGCGACCTGCCGGTTTTCAGTCGCGTAGCAGATGTCCTGCGAGTGCGGGCCGGCGATGTTGGGGAACTTTTCCTTGAGCGCCTGGATGATGTCGCGCGCTTCGTCGAGCGAGAGCGTGGTTTGCGTCAGGTAAGCAACGCGGTCCGGGTTCGGAACCTCGAGCGCCTGCACTTCTTCGACGGTCGAAACCACCTGGGTCACGTCCGGCGCTTCGCCCAGCGTTCCCTCGATTTCGTCGTGGTCGCGATGACCGATCAGCACCAGCGAGTAGCCCTGCTTGGCGAACTTGATGGCCTCGACGTGGACCTTGGTGACCAGCGGGCAGGTCGCGTCGATCACGCGCAGGCGGCGCTGCTTTGAGTCCTCGCGCACCGCGGGCGACACACCATGGGCCGAGTAGATGACGCGCGCGCCCTCGGGCACTTCTGAAATGTCCTCGACGAAGATGGCGCCCTTGGCCGCCAGTTCGTTGACAACGAAGCTGTTGTGCACGATCTCCTTGCGCACGTAAATCGGCGCGCCGAAGGTTTCAAGCGCGATATTCACGATATCGATCGCGCGAACGACACCCGCGCAAAAGCCGCGCGGCTTGAGCAACAGGATGCGCCCGGTGCCGGGGGCGCGGTCCGAGATGGGTTTCAGGGTGATCTGAACGGTGGCGGTCACCTGGCCAGTATACCGTGCAAAGCTCCGGAGTTCCGGCAGCCGGCGTTAGAATGGACGGCAGCGAGGCACCCATGGCTACGTCGACCCATGTCTCTGTTGAGGAGTACTTGAGCACCAGCTACCGCCCGGATGTGGAGTATATCGACGGCGAGTTGAGGCCGAAGAATAGCGCGATGGAGGAGGACCCCATGGTGCAGTGGGTACATGGCCGGCTCCAGACATTCATCGCGTCCTGGTTTGACCAGCACGAGGATGAATGGGATGTGCTGGTCGCTGTAGAGGTTCGCACCCGGATTGCGGCTTCGATCTACCGACTTCCCGATGTGGTGATCGTTCGATCAGAACCGCAAGGGGGCACGATCACGGAGCCGCCCTTGATCGTCGTCGAGATACTTTCGCCGAGTGACACCTACGCCGAGACACAGCGTCGCGCGCGCAACTACTCGGACATGGGGGTTGAGAATATCTGGCTGGTTGACCCGGACACACGGACCGCGCGGGTCTGCAAGGGAGAAAGCTGGACGGAGACGACGCGGTTTGTTATCAAGGACAGTCCCATATATTTGGATGTTACTGCGCTATTTGCTCGGCTGGATCGATATAGATCACCGGAACAGCTCTAAAATGAGGCTCAACTCAGTTGGTCCTGCAATCGCCTTTGTAGTCTGTTTTCCTTTAGCGACTTGGGGTCAGGCGGCGCAGGTCACCTTCTACTCCGATGCTTCACTGGCAAAAGCTCTGATCCCACTTTCCGGCAGCGCGTTTTATGGATCCATCTTCGACGGCGATTTGCAAATGACGGAGATCTATCATGGCCGATTCGCGACCTTCCAATTGCCTGCCGGAGTTCATACCTTCTCAGCCGGGTTAGGTAAAAGGCAGCCGCCCAAAAACACACTTAGTCTGCTCTCAATTGACTTGGTTGCGGGTCAGCAGTATTTCATTGCGGCCACCTATCATTATGATCACTACGTCGTTGTTAATATAAAGCACGGAATGCTCAAGAACACGCC
>CAXSBW010000001.1:41648-48798 GCA_964235795.1 uncultured Acidobacteriaceae bacterium
ATTATGATCACTACGTCGTTGTTAATATAAAGCACGGAATGCTCAAGAACACGCCATGTGACAAGCCCAGAACGAAGCTGCAAAGTCAAAGCAAGTCGCTGTGAAGCACGTGTCGAAAGCGGCTCGCGCATTGCTCGATTCAGTAACCAGCTTTCCTGCCTGCAGAAGCTAGCCTTACCGGCTCGCCAGCAGCATCTGCTCTGCGTGCTTGCTGCTGGTGTCCGTCACCGTCGCGCCGGAGATCATGCGGGCCAGCTCTTCCGTTCGGTCACTCGTCGCGAGCAGGCGGACGCTGGTGGCGGTGCGGGCCTGCTTTTCGCGCTTTTCGATCAGGAAGTGCTGGTCGGCGAAAGCGGCGATCTGCGGCAGGTGGGTGACGCACAGTACCTGCTGCGACCTCGACAGGGCCTTGAGCTTTTGCCCGACGGCCTCGGCCGCGCGGCCGCCGATGCCGATGTCGATTTCGTCGAAAACGAGAGTCCGCGGCACGGGCATTTTCTTGCGTCCGCGCGCGCTTGCGCCTTCTTCCACGCTGACCTTGAGGGCCAGCAGCACACGCGACATTTCGCCGCCGGAGGCCACCTCGTTCAGCGCTTTCAAGGGCTCGCCGGCATTGGTGGCGATGCGACACAGCACCGTGTCCCAGCCGTGAGTCTGCCAGGCGGATGGGTCTTCGCGGCCGGTGACGGCGATCTCAAACCGCACCCGCATGGCCAGGTCGTTGATCTGCCCTTCCGCCAGCTTGCCCAGCTTCGCGGCCGCGGTGCCCCGGTCCGCCGACAGCTTCACGGCGGCGGCGGCATAGCTCTTCTCCGCCGTTTCCAGCTCCAGCCGCAACGCTTTGACGATCTCGTCGCGGTTTTCAATGTCGGCGATCTTGCCCGCGACCTCCTCGCCGTAGGCGATCACCTCCGGCAGGGTCGCGCCATACTTGCGTTTCAAGCGCTCCAGCGCGGCCAGCCGGTCCTCGATCTCTTCCAGGCGGTCGGGCGAGCTTTGCACGGTTTCGGCGTAGTCGCGCACCGTGGCGGAAACATCGCCGACCATGGCACGGGCCTCGACCAGCTGCGAAACCTGCTCGGCAAATCGCGGGTCAAAGCGGGCAAGCTCTTCGAGATGCTTGAGCGCGGATGCCAGCACGGCTTCTGCTGCGCCAGAGCCGTCGTACAACAGCTCGTACGCACTCATGGAGGCGGCAAGCAGTTTTTCGGAGTTTGAAAGCACACGTCGCTCCGCTTCGAGCTTTGTGTCTTCGTCCTCCAGCGGCGCGGCGGTCGCGATCTCCTTATGTTGAAAGCTCCACAGGTCGAGCGCGCGCAGGCGGTCCTGCTCTTCCTGCTCGAGCGAGCGCAAACGCGCCTGCACCCCGCGCCAGTGCCGGTAGGCGGCCGCGACCGCCTCGGTCGAGAGCCCGGCGTAGCGGTCGAGCAGCAGGCGTTGCTGCGCCTCGTCGAAGTCGCCGCCGGTTTCAGACTGCGCGTGGACCAGCGCGAGCTCGGGCGCGAGCTGCCGCAGCACGCCGACCGTCGCCGGCTGGTTGTTGACAAAGACGCGTCCCTTGCCGGACGCAAGCACTTCACGCCGCAAGATCACTTCCGTTCCCTGCGGATCGAGCCCGTTTTCTTCAAGAATGGCGTCCGCACCGGGCGTCGCTTCAAAAACGCAGGCCACCACGGCCTTGTCCGCGCCGTGGCGGACGATATCGCTTGAAGCCTTGGCCCCCATCAGCAGTGCCAGCGCGTCGACCAGGATGGACTTGCCCGCGCCCGTTTCCCCGGTCAGCAGGTTCAGCCCCGGACCGAACGTGGCGATCGCGTGGTCGATCACGGCATAGTTTTCAGCGCGCAACTCGAGCAGCATAGGCGGTCCCAAGGCTGAGCATAGCAGTCCTTCCGGGCCCGGTCTCCTTACATCGGTCATCAGGCGGTCCGTTTTCCGAGCGGGTTCTTGGACCCGGTCGCGGGCGGTCTGCTAACTTGAAACTGCCGCTCCCGTTCACGCATGACATACCTTTTCACCCTCGCTGTTTTTCTTCAGGCCGATGCCGACCCCGGCGCGGCTCCGCCACCCCCTGCCGCGCATGGCTCGGCCATTGCGGAAATGCTGTCGAACTCAGGCCCGGTCGCGCTCGCGGTGCTGGCGGTTCTGTTGCTGGCCAGTCTTTATTCGTGGGCGATCATTTTGGGCAAGCTCGGCACGTTCCGCAAGGCGCGCGCGCAAAGTTCGCGTTTTTTGCGCGCGTTTCGCAAGGCACAGCGCTTGCAGGAGATTGCAACGGTGAGCGAGCAGTTCAAGCCTTCGCCGCTGGTTTCAGTCTTCGACGAGGTGTACGAGACCTATCGGCGGCAGACCGGTGGCGGCGGACCGCCGCGTAATATCACGGCACTGGAGCGCTCGGCGCAGACGGCTTCGAGTGAGTCGCTGACCGTGCTCGAAACCCGGCTGACCTGGCTTGCGACCATTGGGGCGATCTCCCCGTTTATCGGCCTGTTCGGAACCATCATGGGCATTGTGGACGCCTTTCATGGCCTTGGCACGGCCGGCGCGGCGACGCTGCGAGCCGTGGCTCCCGGTGTATCCGAAGCGCTGATCACAACCGCCGCAGGCCTGCTGGTCGCGGTGCCGGCGGTGGTCGCCTACAACCAGTTCACGGCGCGATGCCGGGAGTTCGGAGCGCGCAACGACGACTTCGCGCGCGAGCTGCTGAACTCGCTCGAAGAGGTGCAGTTGCGTCCGGGCCAGGACCCTCGTCAGGCCGGAGCTGACCCTCGCCAGGCCGGACAAGACCCATTGGGAGAGCCCGCGCGTGGCATTCACAACTAGGGAAGGCCACACCCGCACCGCGCTCGCGGAGATCAACATCACGCCGCTGGTCGACGTGGTGCTGGTACTTCTCGTCATTTTCATGCTGACCGCGCCGGTGCTGCAGTCGGGCATCGAGGTTGCCGTGCCGAAGACGCACACGGTGCACGAGGTGACGGAACAACGCGCGGTGGTCACGATCGATCGGCAGCAACGGGTGTTTCTGGGTGATCAGGCGGTGAACCTGGCAGAGCTGCCTGGAAGGCTGCGCGGTCCCGACCCCGCCCACCCTGAACAAAACAACCGTGTCATCTACCTGCGGGCCGATGAAAAAGTGCCGTTCGGCGCTTTCGCCTCCGTCATGGACGCGGTCAAACAGGCGGGTATCACCAACATCAGCATTGTGACCCAGCCGATCGAGCAGAAATAAATGGCCCTGAGCCCCGCTGAAATTCGCTTCGACCGGGACCCATTCAAGCGTCCGGCGCTCGGTTCCCTGCTGCTGCACGTCGCCATCTTTGGATCGCTGATTCTTTATGCCGTGATCGTCGCGCACATCCACGGCAATGCGTGGGGCAACCGCAGCGACACGCAAGGTGCGATCCAGGCGACCATGGTTTCATCCGCGCCGGCGATTCCATTGCCGCGCGACGAGCAGCCGACCAAGGAAGTGCTGGCGACGCAGACCCCCAGCCCTGCGCCGGCCCCGCCCGCCCCCAAAGCAAGCAGGGCCGAGGAGCAGGATTCGATCCCGATCCCGACGAAGCAGCCGGTCAAGCCGAAGCTGGAGCCGAAAAAGCAGGCGGAGCAGCAAAAACCGGTCAAGGTGCCTGTGCAGCATGTACCGCTGGTGCCGGCGTCGCAGCTCAGCCAGACCCGCCCCACCAACCGCGCCAACTACGGCGAAGCCGCGCCGGCGGCAGTGCCGCGGTCCATGGCGCAGGCCACGCCCGCCGCGCAGGTCAATGTGCAGGGCGGCAACTTTGGCGCGATGTTTCCCTGGTATGTCGACCTGATCAAGCGGCGCACCGCGCAGAACTGGTACAAGCAGGAGGTGGACCCGAGCACGCGCGAAGGCGCTCGTGTGTACCTGACATTTGTGGTGCACCGCGACGGCTCGCCCGCTCAGGTGCAGGTGCAGCAGTCGAGCGGTTCGCCGACGCTCGATTCATCGTGCACTCGCGCGGTGCAGAGGGTTGATTCCTATGGTCCGCTGCCGAGCGGCTACACCGGTTCCACGCTGCTGGTGCAGTACTATTGTGAGCAGTCCGGGCGCTAGCACCACCGATCCGGAACCCAAGGACCCCCATGCGCAAGCTCTTCTCCGGCGCGCTCTGCGCCATGCTCGTTTCCACACTTGCTCCATTCGCGCAGGCCCAGGACTGGGTCCGCACCGGCACCAATCTCGGGGCACAGCGCATTCGTCTCGCCGCGGCCAGCTTTAAGCCCGGCACGGTGAGCCCCCAGGAAAGCACGCTGAAGCAGGTCTTCGACCAGACGCTTTACAGCGATCTGCAAAACGCGGGCATCTTCGACATGGTGTCGAAGTCGATGGCGCCGCCGCTGATGCCCGGCTCCCAAAGCGACGTGCAGCTGGCTGCCTGGGCCGCCGCGCCGTCCAATGCGGAAATGCTGGCCTTCGGGACGCTTTCGATCAACGGCGACCAATTGAGCGTCGTCGGTTTTCTCGACGACACCAGGAATCCGCAAAGCCCGCAGGTGCTGGGCAAGCAGTACTCCGACACGGCATCGGACGCGAGCGCGCGGCATATCGCGCACCGGTTCGCGGACGAGATTATCGAGCGGCTCGGCGGCCTGCCGGGCATTGCTGAAACCACTGTCTATTATGTGTCGGCACACTCCGGCGAAAAAGAGATCATGGCGATGGACTATGACGGGCAAAGCCCGCGCGCCATCACCCATCTCGGCACCATCTCGCTGTCGCCGCATGTGTCGCCCGACAACTCGCGTATCGCGTTTTCCTCGCTGGGCAAGCAGGGCTGGTCCATCCGGATGTATTCGCTGGAACTGAACCGTCCCGTGGCGTTCAATTCTCCCGCAGGCACGACGCTTTCGCCGGCCTGGGCCAGTAACGGAGCGCGGGTTGCGTTCTCATCCGACCGCCCGGCGGGCGACTCGGAAATTTACGTTTCCGACGCGAGCGGCGGCGGTGTGCAGCGGCTGACCAGCTTTCACGGCCCCGACGTGTCGCCTACCTGGAACCCCAAGACCAACGCGCAGATTGCCTGGGTGAGCGGGCGGACCGGGCTGCCGCAGATCTACATCATGGACTCGGACGGCGCCAATGTGCAGCGCATGACCGACGGCGGCTATGCGACCTCGCCGTCGTGGTCGCCCAACGGGCAGTTCCTGGCATTTGCCTGGAACCGGAAGTATGGCCCCGGCGCGCCCGGCGGCCAGGACATCTACATCATGGACGTGGCATCGAAACGCTGGATCCAGCTGACGCACGAGGCCGGGCGTAACGATTTCCCCACCTGGTCGCCCGATGGCCGGCATATCGCGTTTCAGAGGGAGGGCGAAGGCGGCTCGCAGATCTGGACGATGCTGGCCGACGGTACCGAGCAGCAGGCGCTGACGCACGGCGGCAGCTTCTCACAACCGAACTGGAGCCTGAAGTAAACGCCGCCCCCTGTGCCGCCGCGCTATGATGTCTGACAGCAAGGAGCAACTCGTGTACCCAATCGTTCGCCGTTCCCCTCGTCGTATTTCGGTCTCGCTGCTCGGCCTCGCCGCAGTCTTTTCAGTCGCGGGTTGCCACAAAAAAGCATCGCCGCCGCCACCCCCGCCACCCGCGATATCGGCCGCTGCGCCCACCGCCGACATCACGGCAGCGCCGACGGCCGTCAACCCCGGCGACAGCACCGTGCTGACCTGGCACACCACGGGTGCAACGGATGTATCGATTGAAGGCATGGGCGCGGTCGCGACCTCGGGGACGCAAACCGTCAAACCGACGGAGTCGACCAACTATCACCTGATTGCGCGCGGGGACGGCGGCACGGCGGACGCCACCGCGCGCGTCACGATCGGCACAGGGGGCAACGCGGCGCCGGCGAACACGGGCAACCTGAACGAAGGCGATGTGGACGACGCGACCTTTCACCAGAACGTGAAAGATGTGTTTTTCGATTACGACAGCTATGACGTGAACCAGCCTTCAGAGGCTGTGGTCTCGGCTGATGCCAACTACCTGAACGCGCATCCCGGCGTAAAGGTGGTGCTGGGCGGCTACTGCGACGATCGCGGCTCCACCGAGTACAACCTGGCGCTGGGCGAAAATCGCGCGAATGCCGCGAAACAGGCGCTGGTCACGGCCGGCGTCACGGCGGAGCGCATCCGCACGGTGAGCTACGGCAAGGAAAAGCAGTTCTGCACGGAGCACGACGAGAGCTGCTTCCAGCAGAACCGGCGCGCGCAGTTTACCGTCGACCGGTAAACCTGAGTGCGGCACAAGAAAGGCCCGGCACTCTCGCCCGGGCCTTTCCTGCGATACAAGGGCTACTTTTCCTGACGGCTCAGTACGATCAGCACCGCGGTGAGCGCCGCGATACAAACGCTGACGAGCACGATCAATGGAACCGCGGTTTCCTTGGGGATGCCGAGCGTGGGCTGATTCTCGTAAAGTTCTCCGGTCATGGTGCCTCCAGTCTCAAGTTGGGTTGCACTGGTTGTGATGCCGCGCAGGGACGATTCCATCGCCGATCGGGATATTCTGTCGATGCAGCCAACAGCCAAAGCGCGCGCCCAGCCGGCACAGGAGGTTGCGCCCGGCTGCCCTCGCTCCCTAAGATAGGTCCAACAGACAAGCGCCCAGACGGCCGCGAGCCGCTGCGTTGGAAGGACACACCCCCTCGATGCGGAACCATCGTTTGAGATCGTCAAAATTGCCGTTGTATGCTTCAGCCCTGCTTGGGCTTTGTGCGTTTGTGCCTGCGTCGCCTGCGCTGGCCGCGTCCAAGGAGATCATCCAGCTGCAAACCCAAATCCAGTCGTTGCAGGATATGCTGCAAGGCCTACAGCGATCCAACTCCGAACAACTCGGGGTATTGCAGCACCTGATCGAGCAGTCGAACGACAATATCAACCGCATGGGCCAGCAGATGACGGCGCTGGGAGCCAAGGTCGATGCCGAAGGGCAGAATAATCCTTTGTCCGGGCAGATTCAAAGCCTGAACGACTCAGTGGATGAGCTGAAAACCCGTTTGGCGCGAATCGATGCGACGTTGTCGGGCATGCAGGGACAGATGAGCAATGTAGGGCCGGGCGCGGCCGGGCCGGGTTCCGGTGCTTCCCCTGCTCCTGCCGTCGCAGCGCCGAGTGATAC
>CAXSBW010000001.1:48898-73459 GCA_964235795.1 uncultured Acidobacteriaceae bacterium
CGGCGGCACGAGTGTACCCCTGACTGGAGCGCCTTCTGCCGGAGCTGGAACGGGAAATGCACCTGCGAACGGAACCGGAAACGGCCAGGGAAACGGTCAGGGAAACGGCCCGCAAGCGCCGCCCGTGGACCAGCTCTACCAGAGCGCGGTGCGTGACTACAATGGTGCGAAGTACGACCTGGCCACCAGCGAGTTTGCCGACGTGGTGAAGTATTACCCGCAAAGCGAGCAGGCCGGCAATGCGTCGTTTTACCTCGGCGAGGTCGCGTATCGACAAGGGTTGTACCCGGCTGCCATTCGCAACTACGACATCGTGCTGGAACAGTTTGCCGGCAGCACGAAAGCGCCGGCGGCCCAGCTGCGCAAAGGTGAGGCCGAGCTTGCCAGCTCGCAGCGCGATGCGGGCGTGCGGGACTTGCGAGCGCTGGTGCAGCGCTACCCGACCTCGCCCGAGGGCGCGCAGGCGCGGAGTCTGCTGAACGGCATGGGTGTGCGGCTTTCCGCGACCAAGCCCGGTCCAGGGCGGCTACAGTAAGTGACGGGAGGAGCTTCCATGGCCACGACGCTGATTTCAGTTGAAGAGTATCTCCACACCACCTATGAGCCCGACGCCGAGTACGTGGACGGCGTCGTGGAGGAGCGACCGATGGGAGAAGACAAGCACTCGGAATGGCAGGCGACCCTGGTGATGTTCTTCAGGGTTCGCAGGCGCGAATGGGACATCCGGGTCCGTCCTGAGCTGAGAACCAAAACAAGCGAACGCCGTTACCGCATCCCGGACATTGCCATTCTCGATGCTGCCCTGCCGCGCGAGCCGATCGCGACCGCGCCGCCGCTAATCGCTCTCGAGATCCTGAGCCCGGAGGATCGTCTGTCGCGGCTGGTTGTCCGGCTGGCCGACTTCGAGACCATGGGCGTTCGGTCCATCTACATCATCGATCCCGCCGACAACAGCCTTTTGCGGTTCAAAGGAGGCAAGCTGGAAGTTGCCGACACCGTTATGCTCCGGGATGTGGAGATCCGGTTCGCGGACATTCTGGCCGAGCTGGATTGATGCAGGCTTTCTGCAAGGACTTGAGTCGGACCGTTTACGGTCAAGGCGCGCCCGGCGTAAAGTCCCGCAGCTGATCAACTGTTTTTGTATCGAGCCCCTGCAACACCGCGACCATCAAATCCACCATCCTGTCGAAGTCCCCCCGGTTCACAATCCCGTTGTGCGCGTGGGTATAACGCACCGGCACCACGAAGTTGAGCGTGGGCACGCCGCCATTGCTCTCCTGGATCATCGACGAATCGTCGCCGTAGCCTTGCACCAGGTCCTGCTGAAGCGGAATACCCTTTTCGGCCGCGACCCGCTTGACCATTGCAACCAGCTTGCGATTCGGCAGCGCGCTGGTGTCGTATAGAAAGATGCCTGGACCCCCACCCAGCTTCGCTTGCGTCTCGTCCGGGTGGCCGCCGAAGACGTCGCCCGTGATGCCGCCCTCAATCGCAAGTCCGATGTCCGGCTTTACGATATCGGCCGCGGTTTTTGCGCCGCGCAGTCCGATCTCCTCCTGCGTGGTCGCGACGAAAAAGATCTGGTTCGGGTGAGGCAGATGCGCCAGGCGCTGCATGGCGACGAGCAGCACGCCGCAGCCGATTCGGTCGTCCCAGGCCTTGCCCAGGTAGTTGCCGGTACCGTTCATCACGGCAAACGGGGAGTCCGGTACGACCGGGTCTCCCGGCTCCAGGCCCAGGGCGGCGGCCTGTGCGGCGTCGGTCGCGCCCACATCCAGGTAAAGCGAGTCGCGCGGGTACACTTTCGTCCGCTCGTCTGTCGGAACAACGTGAATGTCGCGAATGCCGGTCACGGCGCGCACGGGTCCTTTCGACCCAAGGATGATCCAGCGTTGATCGACCAGCGCCTGGTCGAGCCAGCCGCCCAGCATCTGCATGGTCAGGGTGCCGTTGGGGGCGATGCGCCGCACCATGCCGCCCAGCTCGTCCATATGCGCGTCGACCATGATGCGCGGGCCGCTCGTGCCCGTCTGTGCAATGACCGAGCCCATGCCGTCGTAGCTCAGTTGGGTCGAGAGCGGCTTCATGATCGGGACCATGAGCGCGCGCACCGGCTCCTCCGCCCCGGGCGGCCCCGGTGCGTCGGCCAGCCTTTGCAGCAAGGTCAGGGTAGGGTCGGTCTGCGCGTGGAGGAGGCCGGGCAGCAGGACGAGCCCGGCGAGGAAAAGCTCTTGAAAGCTCGGTCCCTTCACTTCGTACCTCCGTTGCCGGCATTCGAAACGGTGTTTCGGCCGGTCTCTGTTCCGGTAAAGATGCTCTTGGGCAGCATGGCGTGCACACCCACGTTGGTATCCACCAGCTGTGTGATGTCGAGGTCCACCGCGACACTCGACAGCTGATAAGCCTGGTCGCGTGTCAGGTGCTTCTCGGTTTCGAGAAACTGAAGCATGTTGTGCAGGGCCATCTCTGTCGCCTTGTTCAGGTCCGTGTTGAAGCCCATGCTGATGTAGGCGGTCGGCGTCTCCGCGCGCGGCCAAAGCAGGTGCTGATCCTTATGGACGATCAACCGAAATGTGCCGGTCAGCATCGTCTCCATGGCCGTGATGTCGACCTCGCCGTTGCCCTGTCCGGCGTGGCCGTCACCGGCCTCAAACAACGCCCCTTTCGCATGGACGGGCAGAAAGAGCTTCGTGCCGGCGACCAGCTCCTTGTTGTCCATATTGCCGCCGTGCATCCACGGCGGGGCCGAGTTGTAGCGGCCGGCCGACTCCGGCGGAGCCACGCCCATGGAGCCGAAGAAAGGACGCAGCGGGATTTCGATGCCCGGCGCGAACTCCGCCACCATGCGCTCGCGATCGAGCGGAATCTTTGTCATCCTGCCATAAGGGTAATCGTCCGGCAGGTAACCGCGGCCGACCCCGAAGCCGTTACAGGCCCACGGCACATCGATCGCGACCTTCTCGATATCGACTTCGAGTACATCGCCCGGCTCCGCTCCATCGACAGCGATAGGCCCGGTAAGAATGTGACCGCCCGGACCCTTTTCAATACCTTTGGCGTCGTAGAGCGCCGTGACCGAGGAAGGGATTTCAGCTGCCGCTATGCCCATGCCCTTCAGCCTCTCCGGGTCGCCGCAGGTCGACAGCGTATGGACGATCACCGTGTCGCCGCTCTTCACGGTCAGCGCAGGCCTCGCATGTGCCGCGTAATAACCCCAGGCGACTGTCGAGGGTGTGGCGTCCAGCGTTTGTTGTGCCCGTCCGAAGGGGGCCAGGACAGTAGCCGGAGCTGACGCGGCGAGAAGAAGGGTGACAGACAATCGCATGGGAGCCACTGTACCACCACTCTTCTTCGGCGAAGAACGGGCCGCGGTACGAGGAGGCAGCTTTGCCGCAGGGCGGCGTACCTACCCTCACAACTCTGCAGCCAATCTCGTCCCCGTTTCATCCTCGGGCGTCAAAGAATGCGCCGTGCGAACCGCACTATCCGTCGACCTCGGCATGCTTTTCGAGACGGAAATGTTTCGTAAGTGCCGGTCCCTGCCCGCTTCCTGCTTCATTGCGCCAGCTCCCAGCGGTGACGCAACCGCAGAAAAGAGGGCATCGTTCAGAAAGTGAGGCTGGCTTCACCGCTCTGCATCATGTTTTCAGTCGCTTTTCTCACTTTCATCGCCTGTCTGCGGCTTAATTCAATCTTGTCACTCTGTTCTTCCAGTTCCACGATCAATTCCTGGAGCCGCCCGCGGGTGCGCTCACTGATGAGTTCAAACTGCACACCGATCATGTGATTCGGTCGAACAGACCGCACGATGGCACGGACGCGAAAAGGCAGCTGGTTCACGGTGAAGGCGATCTCCACCAGTGCCCCCTGTTCAGGGTCTTGTGTCGCTTCCAGGGCAAATAGACTGCCTTCCAGGCTCAAGTCCCTGATCCTCGCCTTCTGTGGCGCAGCGGTGGGTGTGTAGTACACGTCGGCCATACCCATGCAGTGGACGCGCTTGTGACGCCTTTGATTGCTCTCCACCTCAATCCCTCCTCGGCAAACATGGAAGCGACGGTCTACGAGCAAGACGGCTTGCTGCTCGTACAGTCCGCTTCATGGTCCGTCATCGCTCTATCGGCAATCCGGCCGTAGGCGTCTAGGGCGCAGGGCAAATGTTTTTATATTTTCCCTTTTTAGGAATTCATCCAACAAAAGTGTATGCCGGCGGCTCATGGTTGCACTCCCTTTGTCGACGTGGAGGGGGGACGCGCGGTCCAGTCAGCCGGGTGATCGCAGAAGCCCTGCGGAGAACCGGCATCAAGGCAGACGAAAGACGACCCCGGTGGACAAGGTACGCGGGTTGAACGTTCCGGAAAAACCCGGCAGCCCACCATAGGAAAACTCGACCACGCGCCAGTCCAGGCGTGGGAAGAAGGTGTAGTCAAGGCCGGCGATTACGTTGTACTCGAACTTTGTTTGCGAGGTATAGGCCGAGCTGCCCTGGTTTCCTGCGTCCCCGTGACCCACGCCAACGAGCCCTTCCACGTAGGGCATGATGGGCAGCACGTGCGGCTTGAACACCAGACGCGGCCCCACCAGCCCGCTTGCGATGCTGACCCCATCGCCGTTCACAACAGTTCCCCGGCCATCGACGCCCAGCGCGAAAAACGGCACTGTCCAGTGGTTGTCGTAAATCCCGAAGGTCGTGCCTGTTTGCCAGCCGGTGCTGGGTACGTTGAAGTCGGCGGCGGAGAACTCTCCGTAGATGCCGACCTGCGCGAAAGCAGGCAGGGCGGCCGGTGAGATCGCGAGCACCAGCATAGTTTTGAGCAGCAAGGGACGAGGCAGCAACAGGAACCACCTTTCAGGCGCGAAGCCGAACGTGCGATTGCGAGTACGTTTCAAAACGCGTTTACCGTTTAAAGACGCGTTTACCATTTAAGGATGCGGCAATAGTCGCACCCGTTTTAGTTGCGCAAGTCAAGCATGGCGCGCGATACCTCGTCGCGCTCCTCAGCCGTGAGCGGCAGCAGCGGCAAACGAGCGCGCCCGCCATAGTAGCCGTTCAGGTCGCAGGCATACTTGATGGCCGGTATCCCGAGGCGGCCCACAACAGTTTTTGATGCCTCCACCAGCCGCTCCTGTTTCTCAGCCGCCAGCGTCGCATCGCCTTCCTTCCAGGCCACGTAGGCCTCATGGCAGGCCTGCGGCGCACAGGCGGCCATGGCCAGTACGCCGCCGCAGGCACCGGCCTGGAGCGAAGGCACCAGCTTGTCGGCCGCTCCGCACAGGATCTGAAAGCCGACCTCGCGCGTGCGTGTTTTAAGCCCGGTTGTTGCCGGTGCCGCCACGGCCGTACCGCCAGTCTGGCCGCCGATTGTGACCAGCCCTCCTGCCGGTGGTTGCGCCGCGGCGGCAAGCATCCGTCCTGTCACCGCGGCGAACAGCGGCGTTACAGTGACGTCCCGTTTCGGGGCGGCTTGGATCGCCTGCGTCAGGGCGGCGACCCTTTCCACGCTGCCGCTCGAGTCCTTGATCCCGATGATATTGGGGTGCGCAGCGAGCTGAGCCACGAGCTCAACCGGCAGCTCGTAACCGGTGAATTTGGGAATGCTGTACAGCAGGACAGGGATCGGCGAAGCATCGGCAACCGCGCGAAAGTACGTCAGCATGGCCAGGGGCGACATATGGGGCGCGTAATAATTCGGCGTTCGCACCAGCGCAACATCATAGCCGGCGGCGGCCGCAAACTCCGCCATGCGAATGGTAGCAATCGCGCTTCCCTGCCCCACGCCCGCGATCAAAACCTGCCCGGCTGCAGACATCGCCGATGCCGTGCGCAGCAGCTCCCGCGACTCCGCATCGTCGAGCAGCACGGCTTCGCCCGTCGAGCCCAGCACCACCAGACCCGCTGCCGGACCGCGCCCCAATCGCTCGACGTTGTGCTCCAGCTTGCGCAGGTACAGGCTGCCGTCAGGGTAGAACGGCGTGGTCACGGCAGGAAAGATTCCTTCAAGCAACATGGTTCGATTGTAAGCGGCGGCGCTACGGAGCCGCAGTCTCGCCCGGAAACGGCGCGCTCTGCGCCTCGGCGATTTTGATCACCTGCGCCTTCATGTAGTCGTAGCTGGGCGCGCCCGAAAAAGTGCGGTACTCCGTATGGTTCGGCCCCTGCGCGCTTTCAATCTGGAACTGGCGCTGCCCTTCCTTCGCCTGTTGCGGATAGGTCCTGGCCCACGAGGCCTGGTTGAGCGAATCGCTGTTTACCTCGATGGTCCACACGCGCGCACCCTCAGCATTGCGGAGGAGGAAGCGGTAGTAGGTGTTGTAGCGGCCGAGCGGCTGAAAGTACTCGACCGCATCGACCCGGTAGCGGCCGGCCTTGAACAGATCCAGCAGAAAGCCGCTCGTCTCGCGAGCGTCGGGCAGCGCGGGGTCTTCGTGTGCTTTGCGCAAGGCCGTGCGCTCGGCATCGCGATGCGATGGATCGCCTGCCATGCTGTAAGCCGTGACCAGGGTCGTGTGAACCTTCCAGTTTTCAGGCTCCAGCAGCCGTGCCTTCTCGCCGTAGCGCACGGCATCGGCCGGCTCAAAGAGCGCGACTTCAGTGGACGCGGCCAGCAGGTTCGCCGCTGCGTTGTCCGGGTCCGCAGCCAGCACCTGCTTCAGCAGGACAAGCGCCTCGGCAGGCTTTCCCTCGCGCAAAGCCGCGCTTGCCTGTGCCAAAGGCTGCTGGGCGGTTTGCGGCTGGCTCACGCCGGGCAGGCCAAGCAGCGCCCATGCTACGGCGAGATGCCTATGCATGCGTCCCGGCTTCGGACGCAAGCTCACGATGAAGCTGCTGCATGGCATACACATGGGTCGTCTGCTCCTGCATCGACGCGATACCGCCGGCAGCGGCGCGGGCAGCGGCGAGCGTCGTGATCATGGGGATGCGGCCCAGAACGGCTGCCCGGCGGATGGCTTTTTCATCGAAAAATGTATCCACGCCGTGCGGTGTGTTCACGATGAGCTGGATGCGGTCACCCTTGATGAGATCGACGACGTTGGGACGACCTTCTTTCACCTTGTACACGCGCTCGACCGCGAGCCCGGCTGCTTCAAGCAACCGGGCGCAGCCCTCGGTCGCAACCAGCGCGAAGCCGAGATCGACGTACTGCTTCGCCACGGAGACCAGGTGCGGTTTATCGCGATCGTTCACGCTGAAGAAGACCGTGCCGCGCACCGGCAGCCTGAGTCCGGCGGCCAGCTGCGCCTTGGCGAACGCCTCGCCGAAGTTGTCGGCGACCCCCATCACCTCGCCGGTCGAGCGCATTTCCGGCCCCAGCACCGGGTCCACGCCTGGGAACTTGTTCCACGGAAACACCGGCGACTTGACGAAGAAGTAGCGGCCCGTGCCCAGGTCGTCGCCGCTTTCGACAGCCGCCGGCAGCAGCTCGCGCAGCGTTTGCCCGGTCATCAGACGCGAGGCGATTTTCGCAAGCGGCACGCCGGTCGCCTTGGAAACATAGGGCACGGTGCGCGAGGCGCGCGGGTTGACCTCGATCACAAAGACCTTTTCGCGCTGAATCGCGAACTGCAGGTTGACAAGGCCGACCACATCGAGCGCCAGCGCGAGCTTGCGCGTGTACTCGCGAATCGTCGCCAGCGTCCCTGCGCTGAGGTCGACCGGGGGCAGCACGCACGAGGAGTCTCCGGAATGGACCCCGGCTTCCTCAATGTGCTGCATGATGCCGGCAATCACAACATCGGTGCCGTCGCACAGCGCATCGACATCGACCTCAACCGCGTCCTCAAGAAAGCGGTCGATCAGGATGGGCCGCTCCTGCGAGTACTCCACCGCCTCGGCCATGTAGCGGGCCACGGCTGCGCGGTCGTAGGCGATCACCATGGCTCGACCGCCCAGCACATACGAGGGCCGCACAAGCACGGGGTAGCCGATACCGTCGGCCCCGGCGAGGGCTTCATCCACGCTCGTGGCGATAGCAGCCGCCGGCTGCGGAATGTCGAGCTCGCGCAGCAGCGCGCCAAAGCGTTTCCGGTCTTCGGCCAGGTCGATCGACTCGGGGCTCGTGCCCAGGATCGGCACCCCGGCGGCTTTGAGACGCAGCGCGAGATTCAACGGAGTTTGGCCGCCAAACTGAACAATCATTCCGATTTGGGCCCCGGCCGAGGCTTCGTGCTCGTACACGGCGAGCACGTCTTCCAGCGTCAGCGGCTCGAAATACAGGCGATCGCTGGTGTCGTAGTCGGTCGAAACCGTCTCCGGGTTGCAGTTCACCATCACCGTCTCGTAGCCGTCGTCGCGCAACGCGAAAGCCGCGTGGCAGCAGCAGTAATCGAACTCAATACCCTGCCCGATCCGGTTGGGCCCCGAGCCCAGGATGATGACCTTGCGCCTGTCGGTGGCCGGGGCTTCGTCCTCTTCGTCATAGCTCGAGTACAGGTACGGGGTGCTCGATTCAAACTCGGCCGCGCAGGTGTCCACCAGCTTGAAGACAGGTTTTACACCGGCCTCGTGCCGCATCGCGCGGACCTGTTCCACCCCGGCCGCGCCGCTCAATCCGTAAGCCTCGGCAAGTCGTTCGTCCGAGATACCCATGCGCTTGGCCTTGCGCAACTGCTGCGGCTTTAACGCCGCGGCAGCGTCGGTCGGCCAGCCGGCGAGTTCGTCGGTGATCTGCTTGATCTGGTGCAGGAACCATGGATCCATCTGCGTGAGCCGCGCCACCTCACGCACGCTCATGCCGCTTCGAAAGGCAAACCGGATGTAGTTCAAACGCTCGGGCTGCGGGGTCACCAATCGATAGGTCAGCTGCTTCGGGTCGAGTGTTTCCGCGCCGACGCGACGGCCGGTTTCAAGCGCTCGCACCGCCTTCATCAGTGCTTCCTTGAAGGTGCGGCCCATTGCCATGACCTCGCCGACCGACTTCATCTGCGGGCTCAGCGTCTGGTCGGCTTCGGGAAACTTTTCGAACTGCCACTTGGGAATCTTGACGACCACGTAGTCGATCGACGGTTCAAAGCAGGCAGGCGTCATGCGCGTGATGTCGTTCGGAATCTCGTCGAGCGTGTAGCCGACCGCGAGCTTGGCAGCGATCTTCGCGATGGGAAACCCGGTCGCCTTGGACGCAAGCGCGGACGATCGCGAAACACGCGGATTCATCTCGATCACCGTCATGCGGCCATTCGCCGGGTTCACCGCGAACTGCACGTTGGACCCCCCGGTTTCGACGCCGATCTCGCGGATCACCGCGATAGCCGCCGAGCGCATCGCCTGGTATTCGCGGTCGGTGAGTGTCTGCGCGGGCGCGACCGTGATGGAGTCGCCGGTATGCACGCCCATGGGGTCCATGTTTTCAATCGAGCAGATAATGATGACGTTGTCGGCGAGGTCGCGCACCACTTCAAGCTCGTACTCTTTCCAGCCCAGCACCGACTCTTCAAGCAGGCACTCGTGCACCGGCGACAGGTCGATGCCGCGCGCAAGGATCTCCATCAACTCTTCGCGGTTGTAGGCGATACCGCCGCCCGAGCCGCCAAGGGTAAACGACGGGCGAATGATGACGGGAAAGCCCAGTTTGGCCGCGAACTCGACCCCGTCGCGCAGGTTGTCGACCAGCGCGGACTTCGGCACGTCGAGCCCGATGCGCGCCATCGCGTCTTTGAACAAAAGGCGATCCTCGGCCTTTTTGATCGCCTCGAGCTTCGCGCCGATCAGCTCGATGCCGAACCGGTCGAGGATGCCCGCGTCCGACAGATCGACCGCGAGATTGAGCGCCGTCTGCCCGCCGACGGTCGGCAGTACGGCAAAGATACCGGGCCGACCTTCGGCGATCAGCATCTCGCTTTCGATTCGCAGAATTTCTTCAACATAGGCGATCGTGAGCGGCTCGATGTAGGTGCGGTCGGCGAGCTCCGGATCCGTCATGATGGTTGCCGGGTTGGAGTTCACCAGCACCACTTCGTAACCTTCCGCGCGCAATGCCTTGCAGGCCTGCGTGCCGGAGTAGTCGAACTCGGCCGATTGGCCGATCACGATCGGCCCCGAGCCGATCACAAGTATCTTGGCGATGTCATTCCTGCGTGGCATTTCGTCCTTACTGGTACACGTCACTCCGGTGGCCAACGCTTATCGCGAGTATCACCAGCTCTGCATCGTGAATTTCGCAGAGCACACGATGATCGCCGATCCGAAAGCGCCATAATCCTTGCAATTGCGCGACCAGCATCGTTCCTGTCACTCTCGGATCGTCTTGTGCAGCAATTCTCTCTTCCAGGGTTCGTGTGATTCGGTCCGCTACTTGCTGATCGAGCTTACGCAGCTGCCGAACAGCCCTTGGCTCGTACTTAACTGTCCAGGCCAAGCTCGCGCCTTACTTCTTCCGTGGAGTAAGTCCTTCCATCTCCGGCCTCTCGCTCCTTGATTGCTTGCACGGCTTCAAGGTAGTCTTCGCGGTCTTCCATGTACGTTTTTACGGCTGCAGTCATAAACTCATCAGGTGTCTGGCCTGATTGTTGAGCTAACTCGTGCAGGCGCTGCTCCAGTGCTTTGTTCAGGTTTACTTCCAGCATCTCGCCTCTACTCCTTATCGCCCCTTCCACTCATCCATCATCTTGCGAAACTCGCCGAACAGGTAGTGTGAATCGTGCGGTCCAGGGCTTGCCTCCGGGTGGTACTGCACGCTTAACAGCGGCATCGTGCGGTGGCGCAGGCCTTCCAGCGTCTGGTCGTTCAGGTTGATATGGGTCAGATCGATCTCGTTCGCGTTCAGCGAATCCGGATCGACCGCGTAGTTGTGGTTCTGGCTCGTAATCTCGACGCGCCCGGTTTCCAGCTGCTTGACCGGATGATTGCCGCCGTGATGGCCAAACTTGAGCTTGAAGGTCTTGCCGCCCAGCGCCTGCCCGATCAGCTGGTGGCCCAGGCAGATGCCGAAGACCGGCGTCCTGCCTGCCAGTCCGCGAATCGCCTCGTTCGCATAGGTCAGCGGCTCGGGGTCGCCGGGGCCGTTCGACAGGAACACCCCGTCGGGGGAAAGTGCCAGCACGTCCTCGGCCGTCGTCCGGGCCGGCACCACCGTGACCTTGCAGCCCTGCTGCCCCAGCATCTGGAGGATGTTCTGCTTGATGCCGTAATCGTAGGCGACGACATGGAGGTTGCACTCCGGCACAGCGAGGCCCGGCCGCAGCGGGTCTTCGCGATGCTTCCACTCGTACTGCATTTTCGTGCTGACCACGCTGGCGAGGTCCGTGCCGTCCATTTTCTGGAGTGCCTGGGCGCGAGCGACCAGGGCTTTTGCATCGATCTCGACGCCCTCGGGAACCACCGACATCACCCCGCGCATCACCCCGTGCGAACGCAGGTGCCGCACCAGCGCGCGGGTATCGATCTCGGACAGCACCGGCACCCCGTACCGCTCCAGGTACTCGTCGGCGACCTGCTCCGACCGCCAGTTGGAGCTCACGGCGGAAAACTCGCGCACGATCAGGCCCTCGATATAGGGCCGGGAGGCTTCCGCGTCTGCCTGGTTGGTGCCGTAATTGCCGATTTGCGGGTTCGTCAGAACGACGATCTGCCCGGCATAGGAGGGATCGGTAAAGATTTCCTGGTAGCCCGTGAGCGATGTATTGAAAACCACTTCACCGGCGCGTTCGCACGCGGCGCCATACCCCTCGCCCACAAAAATGCGCCCGTCCTCGAGCGCAAGTATCGCTTGCATCGCAGCTCCAATGCCTGATTTCAACCGACTCCAGTGATGGTATCAGGCACAGGTCCTGCATCCCACCCTTTGAAAGGAACCTACCCGATGAAAGCTGTCATCCTGCATGCCTACGGCGCCGAGAGCCAATTGAGCTACGAAACCGATGAGGACCTGCCCGCCGTGGGCGACGGAGAGGTGCGTGTGCGTTTGCGCGCGACCAGCATCAACCCGATCGACTGGAAGCTGCGCTCCGGCGCCCTCAAAGACCGCTACCCGCTCGATTTGCCGGAGATCCTGGGCAAGGACCTGTCCGGCGAGGTCGACGAGGTGGGACGGGGCGTCGCGGGGCTTCAAAAAGGCATGCGCGTGATGGGCCTGGCGAACGGCACCTATGCCGAGTACACGACCGCCAAGGCCGATGTCCTGACCGCGATTCCCGATGCGCTAAGCTTTGCCGAAGCCGCCGCCCTGCCGCTTGTGCTGACAACCGGCGCGCAGCTGATCGAGCGCGGAGCCAAGGTGCAGCCGGGGCAGCGCATCCTGGTGACCGGGGCACTGGGCGGCGTGGGCCGAACAGCCGTGCACGTCGCGAAAAGTCACGGGGCGCACGTGATTGCCGGGGTGCGCGCTTCGCAGCGCGAAGAAGCCGCGAAGCTGGGCGCCGCGCAGGTGGTGGCGCTCGATGTACCGGAAGAGATGGCGCACCTGCATGAACTGGACGTCGTGGCCGATACGGTAGGCGGGGTCACCGGCGAGCACGCCCGGAAAACCCTGCGCGACAATGGTTTGTTCGTCACCGTGGCCGGCATCCCCGGCCATCCGCCCGAGCGCGGCATCCGGGTGGAGTTCCTAAGTGCCATGCCGGACGCTTCACGCCTGTCGCAGCTGGCGCTCGATGTGGCGCAAGGAGCCCTGCACATTCCGACCGCGAAATCGTTCCCGCTCGCGGAAGTTCAGGCAGCGACACGGCTGGCGGAAAGCGGCGGCGCTGGCGGCAAAATCGTGCTGACCCTCGACTGATTCAAAGGGTGCATGCAACAGCCCGGCGATTGCTTCCTTGCCGCCGGGCTGCGATCTCCTGAAGTACCTGAACTCGTTCGAAATTGCTGACCCCGCATGCGAATATCACTTCGCATGCTGCGAAGCATCGGCTGCCTTGCCTAGCGTGGCCGCCGTCAGTAATTTCACAACGGCGGCTGCGAGACCCGGCACATCGTGGCTTCCGGCCTCGACCGCCGGCTCGCAGCCGTACCGCTTGAGCGTCGAGCTGGTGATCGGGCCGATCGAGCAGGCCTGGGTGCCCCGCAGCACCTCCGAAGCCCGGTCGCCGAGCAGCGTGAAAAGATTTTCAACGGTCGATGAGCTTGTGAAGGTGATGGCGTCCACAGGTCGCGCGCCCGGCGCGAACAGCTCGGACAGCAGGGACCAGGACTCATCCGCCGGCACCGTCCGGTACGCCTCCACCACGTCCACGGTCGCGCCCGCCGCTCGCAGGCTGTCAGGCAGCAGCTCTCTCGCGACGGCAGCTCGCGGCAGCAGCATGCGTTTGCCCTGGGCCGTCGGCGCCAGCGCACGCACGATCGATTCCGCAATGGATGGCTCCGGCTGCGCATCGACCCGCAGCCCCGCCCCACGCAGCGCGTCCGCGGTGGCCGGACCGATCGCGACCGTCCATGGCTGGGTCGTCCACGGACCCGGCTTGCGTTCGACAAGGACCCGTGCTGTATTTGCGCTTGTCACCAGCAGCACGTCGTAGCCGGCCAGGCGAGCCAGCGCGGCATCGAGCGGAGCATAGGACGCGGGAGGTTCAATCCGGATCGTCGGTACCTCCAGCACCACGGCCCCGAGTCCCCGGAGCGAGGCCGCCAGGCTGCTGCTGCCCTCGCGCGCTCGCGTCACTACGATGCGCCGGCCGTCGAGCGACCCTTGCACACTTCCCGGTTCGCTCACGACGTCAGCAGCGCCCCGGCCCCTTGCCGCAGCAGCTCCTCGGCCAGGCGTAAACCCAGCAGGCGGGGTTCATCGTCCGTGCGATGCTCCATGGAAACCCGCACCGCCGCCGCACCGCCGCCGAGCGAGACGGACCCGGTAATCGCCCAATGCTCCGCATGCCGTTCACAAAAGATGCCGATCGGCACCTGGCAGCCGCCGCCGAGCGCGCCCAAAGCGGCCCGCTCCGCCGTGACCGCGAACCGGGTCGGTGCGTCGTCCAGAAACCGCAGGGCTTCAAGTACCGCGGCATCGCCGGCGCGGGCCTCCACGGCCAAAGCCCCCTGCCCAGCCGCCGGGCACACCACCTCCGCCGGCAAACGGTCGCGCAGCAGCTCGGTCCGGCCCAGCCGGTCCAGCCCCGCGCAGGCCAGCACACAGGCTTCCGCCTGCCCTTCGAGCATCTTGCGCAGGCGCGTGTCCACATTGCCGCGAAATTCGATGTACTCGAGGTCGCGCCGATGCGCCCGCAGCTGCGACTGCCGCCGCAGGCTGCTGGTACCCACGCGCGCACCCGGCGGCAGCGCGGCAAAACTCGTGTACTGCGCCGAGCAAAACGCATCGCGCGGGTCAGCCCGGGGCGGGATGGCCGCCAGCGCGAACGCGGGATGCAGCTCTGTCGGCAGGTCCTTGAGGCTGTGCACCGCCAGGTCGACCCGGCCCTCGTCGAGCGCTTCCTCAATCTCCTTCGTAAACATTCCCTTGGTTCCCACCTTGTTGAAGGAGACCCCTTGCAGGCGATCGCCGGTGGTCCGGATCACCTCGAGATGGACCTCGTGACCGGCCGCCCGCAGTGCATCGGCGATGTGCTCGGACTGCCACAATGCCAGCTCCGACCCGCGCGACCCGATGCGCAGCCGCATCAGCGACGCCTCGCAACCGGAAGCAGCGCTCCGGCCGGCTCGGGCGCGTCCGGGCCGGCGGCTGGTTCGCCGACGGCTCCGGCGATTGTCACCACCGGCGCACCACGCTCCGGCACTTCGAGGTGAAAGGTATCCCGCAAAACCGACAAGCGCTCCCTGTCCCCCTGCTGCGCGGCGGCGCGCAGGGCCTGCAACGGCGCGTGGAGAAACTTGTTTGCAAGCCCCCGGGTCAGCGTTTCCACCGCTTCGCGCTGCGAAGGCGTCAGCGATTCAAGCCGCGCCGATGCCCGTCGCAGCTCCGCCTGGCGCATCGCTTCCACACTGCCCTGCAACGCCAGCAGCGTGGGCACGGCGTCCAGCGCCTGGGTGCGGCGCGTAAACCGCAGCACCTCCTCTTCGACCACGCGCTCGGCCAGCGCCGCTTCCCGCGAGCGATCCAGGAGGTTGGTCTGCGCCACACTTTGCAGGTCGTCGATGTCGTACAGGAAAATGCCGTCGACCCGGTTCATCGCCGGGTCCACATCGCGCGGTACCGCGATATCGATCAGGAACATGGGCCGCCCACGCCGCCGCTGCAAAAAGCGCTGCCCGTCTTCACGGTGAAAGATGAACTCGTGCGAGCCGGTCGAGGTAATCAGGATGTCGGCCGCGTCCGCCTTGTCGGCCAGCTGCTCCCACGCCAACACCTGGCCGCCAAAGCTTTGAGCCAGCCGCTCCGCGCGCTTGAGCGTCCGGTTGGCCACGGTGATCGAGCTTGCCCCGCGTGCCAGCAGGTGCCGGGCCGCCAGCTCTCCCATTTTGCCCGCGCCCACCAGCAGCACCCGTTTGCCCGCGAGCGAGCCGAAGATCTGCAGGGCAAGATCGACGGCCACGCTTGCAATCGACACCGAGCTGGTCGCGATTCCGGTCTCGTTCCTCACCCGCTTGGCCACGGAAAAGGTCTGTTGCAACAGCCGTTCGAGCTCCGGCCCCACTGCGCCGGCCAGGCGAGCCGTGGCAAAAGCCTCCTTGACCTGGCCCAGGATCTGCGGCTCGCCCACGACCATGGAGTCGAGGCTGGCCGCGACGCGAAACAGGTGCCGCACCGCTTCCTCATTCCGGTGCAGGTACATGTGCGCCCGCAGCGCTGTCGCGTCCACGCCCGAGCGCCCGATCAGGAAGCCGGGAAGATCCGGTGCTTCTCCTTGATAGGCCACCATCAGCTCCACCCGGTTGCAGGTGGACAGGATCATCGCCTCGGCCACGCGCCCGTCGGCGCGCAGCGATTGAAGTGCCCGCGGCAGCTCCTCCGCCGTGATCGCGACCTGCTCGCGCAGCTCCACGGGAGCGTTTCGGTGATTGAGCCCTGCCAGCAGGAACTTGCCATTCATGGGGCGGCGAACCTGTGCACCGAACTGAGGAGGTTGGCTGCCCACACGCTGAGCACCACCAGAAAAGCGATCGACGACACGTACAGCGACTGCCGCCCGCGCAGCCCCTTGGACTGGCGCAGCAGCAGGATAAAGACATAGATGAGCCACATCGCGAAAGAAAGCAGAACTTTCGGGTCCTGGAAGTAGGTGGGCCCCACGCGTTCCTGCGCGATCAAAGACCCGGCGAACAGGCCGAGTGTCATGGCCAGAAAGCCGAGCACCAGGGTCGTTTCCGCGACGCGATTCATGGTTTCAAGCGGGGGCAGCCAGGAGAAAAAGCCCGGGGCCGCCTTGCGCTTCAGGCGTCGCTCCTGCAGGAGGTACAGCAGGCTCGCGATGAGTGAAAAGCCGAGCGAAGTGTCGGCGGCCAGCAGCGCCGCTACATGCACCGCCACCCAGCCGCCCCGCACCAGCGGCGACGAAAACGCATAGCGGTCTGGCCCGAGCGCCGAGGGCAGCGCCAGCAGAAACGCCATGGGCAGCGCGAACAGGCCGAAGGAAACAGTGCGGTAGCGCGCCGCGATCAGCAGAAAAGCCGAGGCGATCAGCAAGCCCAGGGCAGCCTGCACCTCGTGGAGCCCGGTCGGGGTCATGCGGTGCGTGTGGCTGAAGGCCTCGGCAAAGGCCACGCACTGCAGCACGGCCGCTCCCAGCGCCAGCGCGGTGCAGGCGGCGCGAAAACGCACACGGCTCCACAGCACCGCCGGCAGGGCGCAAAGACTCGCGACCGCGTAGATCGCCGTCGCCACGCGGATCAGAAGCAGTTCCATCAGGTGGGCCGATTCCAAGTATACGGGGGCGTCCGAGCCTCGCTTTTCGGCTCCAAAAAGAAAAAGGGGCACATCCGGCAACGAAAACAAGGACCTCGTTCATCTCTCACTGTGTCAGCATGATGCAGCCGCCGGGCGGTTCGCGGTGCGCTGAAACAACAGGTCCCAGATTTTGATCTCAGATCAAAGCACGGTTTCACAGCCACGGAGGCACAAAAACATGAGCGACTATCGCGTACAAGCCGGAGACAGCAAGGAAGACCAGATCACATCCCTGATGGAGAGCTACACCTCGAAGCTCCCCAGCTCCTTTTTCCTCGGTGCCGCCTTTGCTTCCATCATCGGCTCGCTGATTCTCAAGATTCAGAGCAAGGACGAGAATGCCTTGTTTGTCGGCCAGTGGGCGGCTCCGTTTCTGCTGCTCGGGATCTACAACAAGATGGTGAAGCAGCACGGCTCCGACGCCGAAACCCGCTCCTAGCAAGCGTCTCGATTCGCGAAGCAGCCCTGAACAAGGCCGTCCTCCCGGGCGGCCTTGTTCTTGTTCAAGCCCGACCCTCTCCATCGGCAGGCGAACCGTGCGGTATTCTGACGGTGCCGCCGTGACCGAAGCCCCTCCCCAGCCCCCCAGCACTCCGCTCGACGCGCAAACCCCGCTGATGCGGCAGTACGCGGCGGCCAAGGCCCAGAACCCTGATGCTTTGCTGTTTTTCCGCCTGGGCGACTTTTACGAGCTCTTTTTCGACGACGCCCGCACCGCCGCCCGCGAGCTTTCGATCACCCTCACTTCGCGCGATAAAGAGCGCGGTGTACCCATGTGCGGCGTGCCTTTTCATGCGGCAGAGGGCCACATTGCAAAGCTGCTGCGCCGGGGTTTCCGCGTCGCGGTCTGCGAGCAGATGGAAGACCCGCGGCAGGCGAAAAAGATCGTCCGCCGCGAGGTCACCCGTGTCCTGACGCCCGGTACGGTGGCCGATCAGACCCTTGGGGCCGGAGAAAACAACTTTCTCGCAGCCGTTCATGTCGCCGGTGCCGGCCCGGCCCAGGCTGCCGCGCTCGCACTGCTGGATCTGTCGACCGGCGAGTTTCGCGCCTCCGAGTGGAGCGGGCCGGAGGCTCTCGCGCAGTGTGCCGACCAGCTTGCAACCGCCGGTGCCAGCGAGGTGCTGCTGGCCGCGGCCAATCCCCTGCTCGTCGGGGACGAAAGCCTGCTGCGCGCGCTCGAGCGTGTCCGCACCAAGACCACGCTCGATGATTGGGTCTTTACCGCGGGCTATGCCCTGCCCCTGCTGGAGCGACAGCTCGGCGCGCGCTCGCTCGAGGGCTTCGGCCTTGAGGACCATACCCCGGCCGCGATTGCCGCGGGCGCAGTGCTGCACTATGCGCAGACCACGCAACGCAGCGCGCTTCAGCATGTCGGGAGCCTCCGCTTTGCGCAGCGCTCCGACTGCCTGCAGCTTGACGCGGTGTCCGTCCGCAACCTGGAGCTGCTCGAGCCCTTGTTTCGCGGCAGCGGGCCCGAGGCGACGCTTGCGAGCACGCTCGACTGCTGCCAAACGCCCATGGGCAAGCGCCTTCTGCGGGCAACCATCCTCCGCCCTCTGGCTGACGCCAAGGCAGTCCGGGCTCGCTACGGCACGGTCGGCGAGCTCAAGCGGAAGCTGATCGACCGCGCCGAGCTGCGCCGCTCCCTCGCCGGCGTGCTGGATCTCGAACGCGTTCTGTCCCGCGTGGCCCTTGAAAACGCGGGGCCGCGCGACCTGCTGACGCTTGCGAGCTCCCTGCGCGCGCTGCCTGCAGTCTGCGCGGCACTTGACCGGCTCGAGGCCCCGCTTTCGCTTTCGCTGCGCGCGCGCATCGATACCCTTTCCGCGCTCGAAGCAACCGTCAGCCGCACGCTGGTTCCCGAGCCGCCGGCCACCGTCGCCGAAGGCGGCTACATCGACGCCGGCATGGA
This sequence comes from uncultured Acidobacteriaceae bacterium, assembly GCA_964235795.1. Classification (GTDB taxonomy): domain Bacteria; phylum Acidobacteriota; class Terriglobia; order Terriglobales; family Acidobacteriaceae; genus EB88. The sequence continues at coordinate 67,577 of CAXSBW010000001.1, forward strand.
CCCTGAACTCGACCGGCTGCGCGACATCAGCGGCCATGGCCGTGCCGCCATCGTCGCCATCGAAGAGCGCGAGCGAGCCCGCACCGGCATCGCTTCTCTCAAGGTCCGCTTTACCTCGGTCTTCGGCTACTACCTGGAGATCACCCGCGCCAACCTGCGCCACGTGCCGGCGGACTACGAGCGCAAACAAACACTGGTCAACGCCGAGCGCTTCACCACGCCGGAGCTCAAGGAGCTCGAACACAGCATCCTGACCGCGCAGGAGCGCTCGGTTGAGATCGAGCGCGAGCTGTTCGCGCGGCTGCGTTCGTCGGTGCTTGAGTGCGCGGCCCGCATTCGCTCCACCAGTGCGGTGCTGGCCGAAGTCGACCTGCTCGCGAACTTTGCCCACCTGGCGGCCGAGCGCGACTACTGCGAGCCTGAGCTGCTTGAGGATGGGGAATGCCTGCTTGAGGCCGTGGCCGCGCGCCACCCTGTGATCGAGCACCTGATGGAGCGCGCCGGGGTCGACCGGTTTACTCCGAATGACCTGTACCTCGACAGCAGGACGGCGAACCTGGTGCTCATCACCGGGCCCAACATGGGCGGCAAAAGCACCTACCTGCGCCAGGCCGCGCTGCTCGTCATCCTCGCGCAGATGGGCTCGTTCGTGCCCGCGCGCTCCCTGCGCCTGTCGCTTGCCGATCGCGTGTACACCCGCATCGGTGCCAGCGACAACGTGGCCCAGGGCCGCTCGACCTTTATGGTCGAGATGACCGAAACGGCAACGATCCTGAACACCGCGACCGCGCGCTCGCTGGTGCTGCTCGATGAAATGGGCCGCGGCACCGCCACCTTTGACGGCCTGGCGCTGGCCTGGGCCACGCTCGAACACATTCACAACACCATCGGCGCGCGCACGCTGTTCGCGACGCACTACCATGAACTCACCCTGCTGGCCGACGGACTTCCACGGCTCCGCAATGCGCGTGTTTCGGTCAAGGAAGCTCCCGGCGGCATCGTGTTTCTCCACACCATTGAGCCCGGCGCAGCCAACAAGAGTTACGGCATCGACGTGGCCCGTCTCGCCGGCGTGCCGGGGCCGGTACTGGCGCGCGCCCGCGAGGTACTGCGCGCTCACGAGCGGGCCGAGCAGCGCGCGCAGGCTCATGAGCTGGCTCTGGACGCAGCTCCGTCGGCAGCCCCCATGCAGCTTGCGCTGTTCACCCCACTCTCCCAACGCATCGTCGACCGCCTCGACGCGACCGACCTCAACACGCTGACGCCGCTCGACGCCCTGAACCTGCTTCAGGCGCTGCAGGCCGAGCTGCGCGCCACGGTGGCCCTGCCATGACCACCAGCGGCCTGCGGCACCAGGTTGGGCAGCTGTTTATCGTCGGTCTCGGCGGCCCCGCGCTCGACGCAGCCGAGCGCGGCTGGCTGCGGATTCTGCGCCCCGGCGGACTTATTCTTTTCAGACGCAATATTGAGGACGCCGCGCAAACCACCGCCCTGCTGCGCGAAGCCACAGCGGCTGTTTCAGGCGGCGGTGAACACATTCCGGTGCTGCGCGCGGTCGACCTTGAGGGTGGCCTGGTCGACCGGCTCCGCGACGTCCTTGCACCCAGCCCTTCCGCCGCGGCCGTCGCCGCAACCGGCAGCAAACACCTGGCCGGGCGCCATGGCGAGCTGATCGGCCGCGCCGCGCGCCTGCTCGGCTTCAACACTACCTTTGCCCCGGTGCTCGACCTTGCCCTGCCGGGGTCAGCCCCGGTGATGCGGACCCGCGTGTACGGCGCGACGGCCGACGACGTCCTCGCCTACGCCAGGCCGTTTCTGCAAGGGTTGCGCACCGAGCGAGTGCTTTCCTGCGGTAAACACTTCCCCGGCCTCGGCGGCGGCACCCTCGACTCCCACGCAGCCACCCCGCGCATCGGGCGCACCTGGAACGAGCTTTGGGTCGAAGACATGAAACCCTATCGCGAGCTGATGACCCGCCTGCCGCTGGTCATGGTGGCTCACGCCGTCTATCCCCGGGTCAATCCGAGAGAGGGAGAGCGGCCCGCCTCCGTATCGCGCTTCTGGATCAGCGAAACCCTGCGCCGCCGGCTCGACTACAAAGGCCTGATCGTGTCGGACGACATGGAAATGGGCGGCCTGCTGACGCAGATGAGCATGGAAGAAGCAGCGATCCAGGCCATTGTTGCCGGCGCCGACCTGCTTGAGGTCTGCAAGGACCCCGCACTGATCTTCCGTGCCTACGAGGCCGTACTGGCCGAGGCCGAGCGCTCGCAGGTATTTCGCCTGCGCGTTCGTCGCGCCTCCGAGCGGGTCCGCACGTCCAAGTCCGCCCTGCTCAGCCCGCAACTGCCCCGCAACAGCACGGCTGCCCAGCTGGCCCGCATCCGCTCCGACATTCACCTGTTCACAGTCGAGGTGGAAGCGCAGCAGCGCGCGGTGGCCGCCGCGGGCCACTCCTCATGACGGCGCTCCGTCCGTTGACGGTCGTCGGCATGATGAGCGGTACCTCCGCCGACGGGGTAGACCTCGCGCTGGTGCGGATCACGCCCGGCGCCGACGATGCGGTTACGCTCCAACTGCTGGCGCATCGCGGGTTTCCGTTTGAGCCGGAGCTCGGCCGTGCCGTGCTGGCCGCCCAGGACGCCCGGCAGATCAGCGTAGCTTCACTCGCGCGCCTTCACTGGCGGCTGGGCCTTGCCTACGCCGACGCCTACCGGCGCATGCTTGCCGATGGGCCCGCGGCGGTGGACCTGATCGGCTGTCACGGGCAGACCATCTACCACCAGGGCGCGCCCGGTGAGCCGTTCGCGGGCGAGCGCTTTCGCTGTACCTGGCAGATCGGCGAAATGACCCCGCTCGCGGCCGCGGCAGGCGTTCCTGTGATCTCGAACTTTCGTCCGGCCGACATGGTCGCCGGCGGCCAGGGCGCGCCGCTCGTACCCTTGCTCGACGTCACGCTTTATCGCCACAGCACCCGCACCCGCGTGCTGCAAAATATCGGCGGCATCGGCAATCTCACGGTGGTGCCGCCGGTCGGCAGCAGCGCCCCGGTGCTTGCCTTTGACACCGGCCCCGGCAACATGGTCATCGACACGCTGGCACGCAGGCTCTTTGACCGGCCGTTCGACGAGGGCGGCGAGATCGCAGCGGCCGGTCGCCGCATCGATCCCCTGGTGCTCGCCATGCAGAACCATCCGTTTTTCGCGCTGGACCCGCCACGCTCCGCGGGTCGCGAACAGTTCGGCAACCAGTTTGCCCTCGACCTCCTGCAACGCTGCGAACAATACACAGAAGACCCTGCGGACGCCGTCGCCACTGCAACCGCCGTCACCGCGAGCTCCATCGCGCTCGCCCTGCGGCGCTTCGTGCTCGCCCGGGACCGCACGGCACAGGTCGACCTGATCGTGTCCGGGGGCGGCGCGAAGAACAGCACACTGCTGGGCTGGCTCACGGACGAGCTCGCCCCCGACCCTGTTCGCGTCCTCACCTCCGACGACCCGGCGCTGCCCACGCCATTGCCGGTCGAAGCCAAGGAAGCCGCCGCCTTCGCACTGCTGGCCTACATGAGCCACCATGGCCGCCCGGGCAATGTTCCAACGGCAACCGGCGCGCGCGAGGCCGTCGTGCTCGGCCAGGTGACCTGTGCGTAGGGCACTCTTCCTGTTGTTGCTGCTGGCCGGCTGCGGCCCGTCGAAGGTACCGGCCAACCAGGTCACGGTGCTCATCGAATCCAGCCCTGCCAATCTCGATCCGCGCGTCGGAACAGATGCGCAGTCCGAGCGCATCGACGCGCTCCTGTTCGACGCGCTGGTTCGCCGTGATGCCCGCTTCGAGATCGCGCCTGAGCTGGCCGCCGGCTGGGGCCAACCCGACCCGCTCACCTATGTCTTTCACCTGCGTCCCGGCATCCGCTTCGCCGACGGCCGCCCGCTCACCTCGCGCGATGTGAAATGGTCGCTCGATACCATCCTCGACGGCTCGGTCCCGACCGTGAAAGCGGCCGCTTACCGCACCTGGAAATCGGTCGAAGCGCCCGACCCGCTCACCGTCATCGTCCACCTCAAAACGCCCGATACCGCCCTGCTGCTGAACGTCTGCGACGCGGCTTTCGGCGTCATCCCCTATGGCAGCGGGCGCGACTTCCGCAGGCACCCGGTCGGCAGCGGGCCTTTTGTTTTTGTCAGCGAGGAGCAGGACAAGGACGTCGTCATCCGCCGCAATCCCGCATACTGGGGCGGCTCGCCCGCGATCGACACGGTCCGTTTCGCGGTGGTGCCCGATGCCATCACCCGCGCGCTCGAACTGCAAAAAGGCTCGGCCGATTTCGAGGTCAACGCCCTGCCGGTCGATGTGCTCGCAACCCTTGCGCGCGACAAGAAGCTGCGCGTCGAGAGTACCCCCGGCACCAGCATGCTTTACATTGTCATGAACGATCGCGACCGCTTCCTGCGCGACATTCGCGTGCGCACCGCGATCGCCGAGGCGACCGACCGGCCGCTGATCATCCGCACGTTGTACGACGGCAGGGCTCGCCTCGCCGACAGCGTGCTGCCGCCCGAGCACTGGGCTTTTGCGCCTGCGATGGAGCAGCACCCGTTCGACCCCGGCCGTGCCGACGCCCTGCTCGACGCCGCGGGCTACCGGCGCGGCCCGGACGGCGTTCGCTTCCACCTGGTGCTGAAAAGTTCGACCGACGAAACGCGCCGGCTGATCTGCGCCGTCATGCAGGCGCAGCTCGCGCGCATCGGCATCGCACTCGATATTCGCTCCTACGAGTTCGCGACCTTTTACGCCGACATGACCAAGGGCGCGTTCGCGATGGCGCTTTCCAACTGGATCGGCGGCAACGAAGCGCCGGATATTCTTTCCTACGCCTACTCGTCCACGCGCTTTCCCCCGCACGGCGCGAACCGCGGCTACTACAGCAACCCGCGCGTCGACACGCTGCTGGCCGACGCCTCCACCAATCCCGACCGGGCGTCACAGATTCGCGACTACGTGGCCGTGCAGCAGCAGCTCGCGCACGACCTGCCCACGCTCGACCTGTGGTACCTGGACACGGTCGCGGTCGTGAACAAGCGCCTGGGCCACGTCACCCTGTCGCCATCCGGCAACTATGACTTCCTGCGAACCGTTCGCCTGGTGGCGAGCCCTTAACCCGCAACAGCTTCCGCCCGTGCTTCAAAGATCTGGTACTGCTTCGTCTCGCAGTGCAAACGCATGCCTTTCAGCGCAGCCACCTGGTCGCCGCACTTCGGCCACAGCAGGATGACGACGACGTGACGAGGATGCTTGTTCCGGGCTGAGTCCAGATTCTCAAGTACGCGCCCCATGGTCGCGGCGCCGAACGGATTGAACAGATAAAGGACGAGGTTTCCCTCGGGAAAGATGAAATCCTGTGCATTCCGGTGGACTGTTTCGATCCCCTTGCAACCGCGCTTCACTGCGCTCTGGAAACTGCGGATATTCATACAGGATTGTCGGTACAGGATGGCTGACAGCTCAACGCCGACGACTTTGCTGAACGGAAGTTCAGCCGCCACAAACAGGGACCGGCCCTTGCCGCAGCCCAGGTCGATGTACGTGAAGTCGGACACGTCGCGCACCGGCATCGCGCGCAATGCCCTGCGAATGTGCCGGGGCCGCGCCGGCATGTAGTACTCGCTGTCGCCGGCAGCTTCGGGAGCGATGCCGGCCGCCGACAACAGAACGTCCCCCGAAGTGCTGATGCTGTGCGTGCGGTCGAACCACTGGTCCTCGAAGAACTCGCCCACAAGCCTGACGGTGTTCTGAAAACGATCTTTCGCGTTCAAGCCGCCTCCTTGCCTAGCGCGCCATCTCCTTGCCCAGCGCGCCAGGGAGCCGGCAGTTCCGGCGCGAAGC
>CAXSBW010000001.1:73559-81443 GCA_964235795.1 uncultured Acidobacteriaceae bacterium
CTCCTTGCCCAGCGCGCCAGGGAGCCGGCAGTTCCGGCGCGAAGCGATGCCCGTCGGGCCAGGACCTAGCGCTCGCCCCATTTCAGCTTGGTCCGCAGTACGTCGTAGAAAGAGCCCGAGCCCACACGCAGCAGTTTCACATTGTGCTCCGAGCGCCAGCAGCGCAGCTCGTCGCCCTCACGCAAAGCTTCCGACTCCTGCCCGTCGACCGTCAGGTACGTGGCTTCCGCTCCGTCCGTCACTCGCAGGCACAGCCGCGCTTCGCCGCGCACCACCAGCGGCCGCATGGTGAGCAGGTGCGGACACACCGGCGTGATAATGTGCGCGTCCACCGATGGATCGAGCACCGGGCCATTGGCTGAAAGCGAGTACGCGGTCGAGCCCGTAGGGGTCGCGACGATGACGCCGTCGGCGCGGTACTCCGCCGCCAGGTGGCCGTCCACCGTTACGCTGAACTGCCCCATGCGCGCGATCGTGCCTTTCGAGATCACGGCATCGTTGAGTGCCTCGTGCGCGCAAACCATCGTGCCGTCGCGCCACAGCTCCGCGTGCAGCATCGAGCGCACATCGAGCGCGCCGCAATCGACGCACCAGGATTCAAGCCGCGTGTACAGGTCGCCGAGCCGCACCTCGGTCAGAAAGCCCAGCGAACCCAGGTTCACACTCATGATCGGCGTTCCGAGCTGCGCAAAAATGCGCGAAGCAGCCAGCAGCGTTCCATCACCGCCCAGCACGATCACCAGCGCCGGGTCGTGATCGCCCATGCGCTCCCGCGACACCACCGGCGCGGCCTGCGTGTAGGTGCCGCTGATCGCGTCCAGCACCGGCTCGTACCCGCGGCCGCGCAGCCACGGGATCAGCTCGTCCAGGATGGCCGCCAGCTCCGGCTTGTTCGGTTTGGATACGATGGCGATGGTGCGCATAGGGCCAGTGTAAAGGAGCGAGCCCGCGCTTACCCCCGCGCTGCAGGCGGCCACAGTGCATGCAGTAAAAATTCGTGGTTCCCCTCGGTGCCGGTAATGGGCGACTCCGTCAGCTCCGTCGCATGCGCGCCATGCGCGACGGCACAGGCGCGCACGCGCTCCTGCGCCAGCGCCCAGGCCGCCGGCTCGCGCACGATGCCGCCCTTGCCCACCCACTCGCGCCCTGCCTCAAACTGCGGCTTGACCAGCACCACGGCTTCGCGCAGGGCCGGTGCGGCGGCCAGCACCGCCGGCAGCACCAGCGTCGCCGAGATAAACGAAACATCCATCGAGAAAAAGGTAAGCTGCCGGCCGGGGCCGGCATCCTGCAACGCGAGCGGCCCGAGCAGGCGCGCGTTGGTTCGCTCCATCAGCGTCACGCGCTCATCCGCGCGCAACGTTTGCGCAATCTGCCCCCAGCCTGTATCGACGGCCAACACGCTTTGCGCGCCGGCCTGCAGCATGCAGTCGGTAAAGCCGCCGGTCGATGCACCGACGTCCACGCAATCGCGCCCCGTCAGGTCGATGCTCCAGTGAGCCAGTGCGTGCTCCAGCTTCAACCCGCCACGGCTCACATAGCGCAGGTCGTCGCCCAGAATCCGCAGGGCCGCGTCGACCGCGACGGAGAGCCCCGGCTTGGTCTGCTTCTGCTCGGAAACCAGTACGCGCCCGGCCAGCAGCATGGCCTGCGCGCGCTCTCGCGTCGGACACAGGCCGCGCTCTACCAGCAGCTTGTCGAGCCGGGTTTTCGTGCTCAACGGGCTACTGGCAGTACGAGCCCGAAGCCGGCCGGTACGAAAGTCCCGGCGCACCCGAGCCCGGCGAGTTGCTCATGTTGACCAGCGTGGAGGCTGAAACCACGCTGCCGGCCAGGTTTGTCTGACCCGCGTACTGGTAGTTTGTATGCACATCGACGCCGCAGCCCTGGATGCCGAGCTGCGCCGAGATCGTATCCGTATCGGTCCGCAGGATCGTCAACAGCTGGCTGTCCGGTGCGACCACGTACACCTTGCCGGCCGGGTTGTTATAGGTCGAGGCGATGGCGCGCGGATGGCCCGGCACCGCGATCGTGTTCTGGAGGTTGAAGCTGGTCGCGTTCACAATCGCGATCGAGCCGGACGCTGTCGGGCTGGCCGGGTCGCCCTCGAGCGCGACATACACGCGGCTGCCGTCGCCCAGGATCGACAACGCCGCAGGAAACGCTCCCACGCTGACTGTCTTGAGCACTGTGCCGAAGCCCGGGGCATCGTTGCCGAATGAGTCCAGCGGCACGCTCAGAAAGCTCACGGTGCCGGAGTCGTAGTTGGCCGTGACCAGCAGCGACCGCCCGGGAAAGTACGCCGCATACACCGGGCCCGCGCCCACCGCGATCGTTCCCGTACCGTTAAAGGCTGTATCGATCGCGTCAGCCTGCGCGTTGATGACGGTAATCGTGCCCGACCCGCGGTTCAGAACAAACGTGCGCAGCCCGTCCGGGGTCGTCAGTCCGAACACCGGGCAGTTGCCGACCGGGAGACGGCTTGAAACCGCGTTGGTGGAGGTATCGATGCCGTCCACCTCACCGTTGCCGGTCGAGGCGTTCGGCGTAGCGCACTGGCCAAAGGTGACGTTGCTGCCGGTCGCGCCCTGGCTGATCGCGTACACCCTTTGCGAGGTGGGCGAAGCGGCCAGCGCAATGGGCGACGGTGCTACCGGGATCTCCTGCAACAGCGTCGGCGGTGAGCCCGCCCGCAGGGCGCCTACACTGTTCGGCGTCCGGTTCAGGTCGACCACGTAGACCGATGAGTTCTGGACCACCATGTTGATCTGGACCGGAGTGCCGCTGTTGGCTGTGCCCGCGTTTGAAAACAGGGTCGAGGTCGTGATGTTGTTCGACTGCAGGGTTATATCGAGCGGGATGCCGCTGATCGTACCGTCGCAGTTCAGGCTGTACACCTCGCCCCCGGAAGACGAGATGGCGGAGGTGAGCGGGCCATAGCCGGCGCTGGCCTGGGCGATGATGCTGTCGCCGGAAAAGTTCACCAGCGTCGCGACCGAGGGCTGCGCATAGAGAACCCCCGTGGGGGCACCGGACGCAGGCGGCAGCAACGCGGGGCACGGCGTACCGGCGGAGGCCGGGGCGCGCTCGACCGGCTGGGCCAGCACCAGGGCGAAGCCATTACCCGGGGTGCCTGCGGGGCCCGTGGGCGAAATGGGGTTGATAACGGGACGGTACCGATTGCCGCAGCCGATGGACGCCGAAGCGACCGCCAGCAGAAGCCCGGCAGCCAAGCCCAGGCGCGCTGGCCCTGTGATGCTTTGCACTCTTTTGTACCCTCACGACAGACTGGAGCAGCCGCAAAGCCGCTTCGTACAGCAGCTTGCGCCGTTTCCTGATTGTAAATCACACGCCGGGGCGGGCGGCCGGGGTCGCTCGCCCGGCGGCTGCTGAGAAGAACAACCTGCGAAAAGCAGCGGGGAGAAAACAACCCGACGTAGACTGGCGCCATGGCTTCCCTGCCCGCACGGCAATCCCGCGTAGTGCTGCTGTGCGTCGGCCCGGCGGCGGCCGCGTACGCCGTCACGAGAACCCTCCATCTTCCTTTCCGATCGCACGCCGATCTGCAACCGACGAGTGCCTCCTCCACATCGCTGCTGCTCGGCACGGCAGCCGTCAGCCTCGCTTTCGCAGGCATTGTTCTCCTCGCCCGTGCGGCTACCCCGTCCGCCGCCGCGCTGGGCGCGCTGCTTGCTTTTTGCCTGGGCGTCACGCCGGCCTCCCCGCACTCGGTTCTTTGGCTGCTGCCGTTGACGCTTGTCCTCACGATCAGCGCATCGCGCGTCGGCCGAAAGCGCAAACAGGCCATGGGCATGGGGGAAGAAAGTCACGGTCGCTCCGCCGCCCAGGTCGCCGCGAACGTGGGTGTCGGCGCTCTTGCAGGCGCTCTTGTTCCCTCCCACGGCGTCGTTCTCGCTCATGTGGCGATGCTGGCGGCGCTCGGCGAAGCCACGGCCGACACCCTTGCCTCCGAACTCGGTCAGCTCGCCGCCGCCCCGCCCCGCATGCTGCTGACCGGCCGGCCCGTCGCGCCCGGCACGGACGGCGCAGTCTCCCTTCCGGGTACGCTGGCCGGCATCGGCGGCGCGGCCCTGCTCTGCCTCGCCGCCCGGTGGGCCCTTGCGCTTCCCTGGGCACCGATCGCGATCGCGGGCGGCGGTGCCGTCTTCGGCTTGTTCTTCGACAGCCTGCTGGGTCAGCTCGCGGAGCGCCGCGGCCTGCTCAACAACGATGCAGTCAACTTCCTGTCCACGCTCGCGGCCGCCTTGTGCGCGCTTGCGGTCGGCCATCTCCTGCTGTGAACCCGGCTCTTCAGCGCAGGATTCCCAGCCGCCATGCCGTGTAGCTGGCGACCTCGTGAAACAGGCGGCTCAGCCGTGCGCGCCAGGGCAGCGATACAAGCTCCCTGCGCGGCGAGGTGTACACCGTCAGCCCGGCCCGCTCACACAGCGCATGGATGCGAAATAAATGGGTCCCGTCGCTCACCGCGATGATGCGGTGCAGGCCGTTGGCGCGCGCGATCTCTGCCAGCCGCGCCGCCGACTCGCGCGTATCGCGGCTGCGGGTTTCAGCAATCACAGCCCGCTCAGGTACGCCTCGCGCCAGCAGGAACTCCTCACCGACGCCGCCCTCGGAGTGCTGCTCGCCGCCTTCGCCGCCGCCCAGCGTAATGACCAGCGGTGCCAGCCGCTCCCGGTACAGCTCAAGACCGCGCAGCAAACGGGCCCGCAGCACCGGTGATGGCCGCCCATCGTACTCAGCGGCTCCAAAAATCGCGATCGCGTCGGCCGGCTGGGCTCGATCGTGCGCGGCATACCAGCGAATCTCCCAACACACAGACGCGACCCAGGCAAGCCCCGCGACCATGGCGGCACTCAGCACGAGGGGCACCCAGCGTATGCCCTTGGCAGGCGCGGGCTCCCGTGGCCCAGTCATACGGCTGCCCTGCCTAGCGCCCCAGCGCCAGCGCGATGTCATAGGTCGGAATCGCTCCTTCGCGCAGGATCTGCCACTGCCCATCGCCCTGTGACAGGTCCACGATGGTTGTCGGCAGCGCGCGGCCGGTCGGGCCGCCGTCCACAATCAACGGGATTCGCTCGCCGATCTGGTCCCGCACACAGTGGGCGTAGGTGCACTCCGGCGCATTGCGCAGGTTCGCGCTGGTTGCCGTGATCGGCAGTCCGAACGCCTCCACGATCGCCCGGGGAATCACCGCGTCCGGCACTCGCAGCGCCACGTTGCCGGTGTTCGCGGTCGAGCGCAGCGGCAGCCGCGAGCTCGCTTTCACAATCACCGTCAGCGGGCCCGGCCAGAACTTTTCAGCCAGCGTGTCAAAGTTCGCGCCGATGTCCCGCGCCAGCGCATACGCCTGGTTCACATTTGCAATCAGCAGCGACAAGGGCTTGTTCTTCATGCGGCTCTTGATCTCGTAAATGCTCTCCACGGCCCTCAGGTTGACCGGGTCGACCGCCAGCCCGTAAAACGTGTCGGTCGGCAATGCCACCACCTGTCCACTTTCCAGGCACCGCACCACATACCGCACGCGATCCGCTTCCGGTTCATCCGGATGCATGCGTAAAATCTCTGCCGACACAAGGGCTCCGCGTAAGGAAAAGTGCGCGACGGAGGAGCGGGCACAAAGCATACAATCGCTTGGGAATGCACCCCGCGCTCCAGGCACGTACTCGCATTGTACAGAGTTCAACCAATCGCCGGGTCAGGGCTTTGCGCGCCGCGCTTGCCCATCCGCCCGCGCTTTCTCGCCCGGCTGATACGCCGGCAGGCACCGCCGACCCCGTCGCGCTTGAAGGCTTTCACCTGGTGATCGAGGCCCTGCGTTCCGGCTTGATGCCTTCAGCGATCTTTCTCCGCGACGGCGATGAAGACTCCACGCTTCGCACACTGGATGCCGCGCTTACGACTTTCAGGATCGAGGTTTCCGACACGACCGAATGGCTGGTCCTGCCGCCCGAGCTATTTCAAAGCCTGATGCGGACTGAAGCGCCGCAGCCGATCGCCGCGCTTCTGCCCCAGCCGGCGCATCCGGTCGAGCGCATGCTGGCCGCGCAGCCCGCATTGCTGCTCGTGCTGTGCGGGCTGCAGGACCCGGGCAATCTCGGCACACTGCTGCGATCCGCCGAGGCATTCGGAGCGACCGGGGCCTTGCTCCTCGCAGGCACCGCGACGCCATGGAGCGGCAAAAGCCTGCGCGCTTCCGCCGGTTCCGCGCTGCGCCTGCCCCTGCTGGCCGTGCGCGATGGGGAGGAAGCCTCGGCCCTGCTGCGCGCGCATGGGGTCCGCTCGTACGCCGCCGTTCCGTCCGGCGGCGAGCTTCCCTCTTCCGCGCCGCTGCGGCAGCCGTGTGCGTTGTGGTTGGGTAACGAGGGTGCCGGTCTCAGCCCGCGCCAACTCGCGGCCTGCGAAGCCCGGCTCACACTGCCCATGCCGGGTGCGACTGAATCTCTGAACGCCGCGGTCGCCGGCAGCCTGCTGTTGTACGAAGCCTCGCGCCTGCGCGCCGCGAGCGAACCGGCTCGGGGGCAGGCGTGAGTCTCTTCGGCGCGACGCCCGGGCTCGCGCCTCATCCGGCTCACCGCGCGCCGCTGGCCGAGCGCATGCGTCCGCGCTCGCTCGCGGAGTTCGCCGGGCAATCGCACCTGCTTGCCCCCGGCCAACCCCTGCGTTTGCAGATCGAGCGTGACGACTCCGCATCCATGATCTTCTGGGGGCCGCCCGGCGTGGGCAAAACCACCCTGGCTCACATCATCGCGTTCTCGACCACGGCTTCGTTCGTCGAGTTTTCCGCCGTGCTTTCCGGCATCAAGGAAATCAAAACCGTGATGGCCGAGGCCGAGAAAGCCTCTGCTTTCGGCACCCGCACCCTGCTGTTTATCGACGAAATCCATCGCTTCAACAAGGCGCAGCAGGACGCGTTTCTCCCCTATGTCGAGCGCGGCGCCATCCGCCTCATCGGAGCCACCACCGAGAACCCCTCGTTTGAAATCAATGCCGCCCTGCTTTCGCGCTGCCGCGTTTACACCCTGCAAGCGCTGGGTGAAGAGGAGATCGTCTCGCTGCTCGAGCGTGCGCTCGCCGACCGGGAGCGCGGCCTCGGCACGCTCGCTGTAACAGCCGCGCCCGAAGCCCTCGCGCGCATCGCCGACTACACCGGCGGCGACGCGCGCAATGCGCTCAACGCGCTTGAAACCGCGGCGGAGCTTGCGGCGGCCGGCACACGCGAGATCACGGTCGAGCTCGTCTCGCAAGCCCTGCAAAAGCGCACCCTGCTCTACGACAAAAGCGGCGAAGAGCATTACAACCTGATTTCCGCGCTGCACAAATCGGTGCGCAACTCCGACGCCGATGCCGCCCTGTACTGGCTCGGCCGCATGCTCGCCGCCGGAGAAGATGCCGGCTACATTGCGCGCCGAGTGGTCCGCATGGCTGTCGAAGACATTGGCCTGGCCGCGCCCGAGGCACTCAACCTGTGCCTGTCCGCGCGCGATGCCATGGATTTTCTTGGCGCTCCGGAAGGCGAGCTCGCGCTCGCGCAGGCCGTCGTCTACCTCGCGCTCGCACCCAAATCAAATGCCGTCTACACCGCGTTCAAGCAGGTCCGCGCGGATGTCGAAACCACTCGCGCCGAGCCTGTTCCGCTGCATCTGCGCAATGCGCCGACAAAGCTGATGCGCGAGCTCGACTACGGAAAAGACTACCGCTACGCGCACGACGAGCCGGACCGTGTGGCCGCGATGCAGTGCCTGCCGGACAACCTGCGCGATCGCCGCTACTACCACCCTACGCAGGAAGGTCGCGAAAAGCTGCTGGGACAGCGGATGAACGAGCTCCAAAAGCTCAAAGACCGGGGCTGAAATCGCCTGCGCG
>CAXSBW010000001.1:81543-88287 GCA_964235795.1 uncultured Acidobacteriaceae bacterium
CAGCGGATGAACGAGCTCCAAAAGCTCAAAGACCGGGGCTGAAATCGCCTGCGCGTCCTGCGGCCGCTTCGCGGCGGGTATTTGCTGCCCATGGAGGCTCACGATGCCCGCGGCACGGAAGCGACCCTGCCGACCGATGGGAGGGCCGAATTGACCACAAGGACACGCCACAAAGACACGCCACAAGGACACGCCACGGGCCGCCGGCAGCGCAGGCGGTTTAGTGTTTCAACCCGTCCAACGCCGCAAACACGATGCCGCTGGTCAGCACCTCCGGCAGCAGCCGCGGCGCGGCATGCGGGGCTGCCGGGTACAGGGCGTAGGTAGGAATCCCGCTGCGCCCCAGCCCGGCCAAGGCTTCGCCGATCGCGGCGTCGTGACGCGTCCAGTCGGCCCGCAACAGCACCACGCCGCTTTCGCGCAAGCGCTTTTGCACATCGGCCCGATCCAGCACAAGGCGCTCATTCACCTGGCAGCTCAGGCACCAGCCGGCCGTAAAGTCCACAAACACCGGCTTGCCCTGCGCCTGCGATTGCTCCACGGCTGCGGGTGAAAACGCTTTCCAGTCGTTGCCGCCCGCGCTGACAGCAGCCTGCCCCGGCGGAGCCCCAAACGCCCGCACCGCGTACACCGGCAACGCGACCGCGAGCAGCAGAACCAGCGCCGCCGCGATCGTCGCCCCACGGCGCGCCGGGTACCGCCCCAGCACCGCGCCGGCGACGCCCAGCAGCAAGAAACCCGCCAGCAGCCCCAGCAATGCATTCGCACCGGCGGCCTGCGTCAGCAGCCAAACCAGCCAGATCACCGTCGCGAAGATCGGGATCGAGACCAGTTGCTTTACCACTTCCATCCACGCACCCGGCTTCGGCAGCACCCGCGTCCAGCCGGGGTTGTAGGCCAGCAAGAGGTAGGGCGCGGCCAGCCCCAGCCCCAGCGCTGTGAACACCGCAAAGCTGACCGCCCCGGAGTGCGCCAACGCATAGCCGATCGCCGCGCCCATCATCGGGGCCGTGCACGGCGTCGCGACCACCATCGCCAGCACCCCGGTAAAGAAGGCTCCCGTGTAGCCCCCTTTCTGGGCCAAAACCCCGCCGGTGCTGGTCATCGACAACCCGATTTCAAACTGACCGGCCAGCGACAGCGACAGAAAAAACAGAAACAGCGCCATGACCGCCAGAAAGACCGGCGACTGAAACTGAAAACCCCAGCCCAGGTCGTGCCCGACCCCGCGCAGCAGCAGCAAAACAGCAACCACAATCCAGAACGAAACGAGGATGCCCAGCGTGTACACCCAGCCATGCGCGCGCATGCGCCCGCGTTGCTCGCCGGAAGACTGCAGCAGCATCAGGCCCTTGATAAACAGCACGGGAAAGACACAAGGCATCAGGTTCAGGATGACCCCGCCGGCGAAAGCCAGCAGCAGCATGAACCCGAGATCAGCCGATGACGATGCTTGCACCGTCGGCGGGATGGCCCCCGGCACGGCGGCAATGGTGTAGGCCACTCCTCCCGGCAGTACGATCAACCCGTTCAGCTTTTCGAGCTTGCCTGTCGCGGTCTCATCCCGTGCCACTTGCACGGACACACCGCCGTCAAGCGGTGCGGTTGTCTGCGGAGCCGAGTCTGAGATGACGTTCCCATCCAGTGGAAAAAATACGGCGGCACTCGCGCCTTTGCCCGTCAACACAGCCAGCGTGATCTTTTTGCCTTCCACAGCAAACCGTGCCGAAGCGCCGGGGGGCAGGGGCTTCGGCAGAGAAGCCAGACCCCGGTCCACAATGGCTTTCTGCCCCGCGTCCTCGTTCAAGGCAGCGCCGACCGCCGCGATCGTTCGCTCGACTGAAACCGTCGCCTTGCCCGGCACGCATTGCTCGCGGCAGACCAGCCAATCCGCATCCGCACGCAGCGTTGCGGGCCCCAAGTTCGCATTCGGTGTCGCATTCAGGGCCACGTGCAGCGGCACGGGAAAAGTGACTTCGTCTTCATAGCCGAAATCCATAAACGGTCCCAGCGGCAGCCGCGTCGGGGCGGGGTACTCGAAAGGCTCCGCCGTGACCCCGGCCGGCAACGTCCAGCGCACGCGCGGCGGCTCGCCGGAGTCGCCCGCATTCACCCAGTAAATGTGCCAGCCTTTTTCCAGTTTGAAGTGCAGCCCGGCGGTCAGCGCCGCCCCGCGAGGCAGCTGCCGAGCGGGCACCAACAGCTCCAGCGACAGGTGCTGCGCCTCGACATGCGAGGCCTGCGCCCAGCCGGGGGCGCAGGCAAGCAGCGCGCAGCAAAGAAGCAGCAGAAGTGCCGCGCCCCGGCTCCACCCCTTGTCCGCCGTCAGACACTTGCGCCACATTAAATATCTGTCCAGCGCGTGGTCGCACTATGCGTCGCGCTGCCCGCGTCCTCAGCCGTGACCAGCAGCGTGTGATCCATACCGGGCGAGCCCCCGCCCACCTGCGAAAAGCTTCGCGTGTAGCTTTCTGTACCGCCGCTCAGTTCCGCCTCATCCAGCAGCAAGCCGTCGAGCTGTACCGTTACATTCGCGATCTGTTCCTTCTCGCTCGCCGTCACCGTCACCGTGATGTCGGTGCCGACAAAAGCGCGGGCATGGCTCGCGGTAAACGTCAACGCGCCGCTCCCGCATGCTCCTGCATCAGGCAGCGATCCATCACGGTCAGCACGCCCGCGTGCTCGGCCCAGCCGGCGGCCTCCTCGTGGCACACACCCACCTGCAGCCAGATCGCCGGGACCCTGAGCCGCATCACGTCCTTCACAATCTCCGGAACGTAGGTTGGTCGGCGGAATACATCCACCAGGTCGATCGAGACCCCTTCCGCGGCGAGCGCTTCATGGGCCGCATCGAGCGTCGGATAACTCTTCGCACCGAGCGCGGTTTCAACCGATGGGTTGACCGGCACCACGCGGTAACCTGCCTGCTGGAGATAGCGCCCGACGCTCCCGCTCGCGCGGCCCTGCGACTCGCTCAGCCCCACGATGGCTATCGTCCGGCTTTCCCGCAAAATCCTGCTGATCGTCTCCGGCTCATTCATCGCTTACCTTTTCTGCATTTCCGGCGCATGGCGCTCGGCCGCCCGTCCGGCCAGGACCTAGACGTCCAGATCATCCGATGCCGCGGAGCCGGTCGGCGCTCCACCATTGCGCCTCATCCTGAGATAACCCTGCAAAAACGGCTCCAGCGTTCCGTCCAGAACTCCATCCACATCGCCGACCTCCACCCGCGTCCGGTGGTCCTTGGCGATGCGATAGGGCTGCAGCACGTACGAGCGAATCTGCGAGCCGAACTTGATATCGAGCTTCGCGTCCTCGATCTGCCGCGACGCATCTTTCTTCTTTTGCAGCTCGTAGTCATACAGTCGCGACCGCAGCATTTTCATCGCCCGTTCGCGATTTTTGTGTTGCGAGCGCTCATTCTGGCATTGCACCACGATATTGGTCGGCAGGTGCGTGATGCGCACCGCCGAGTCGGTCGTATTGACATGCTGGCCGCCCTTGCCCCCCGACCGATACGTGTCCGTCCGGATCTCGTCCGGCTTGATGTCGATCTCGATCGTGTCGTCGATCTCCGGCGACACATACACGCTCGCGAACGAAGTATGCCGGCGCTTGGCCTGGTCAAACGGCGAAATACGCACCAGCCGGTGCACGCCGGTTTCGCCCCCCAGCAGTCCAAAGGCGTATTCGCCGGTAATGGTGAAAGTCGCCGACTTGATGCCGGCCTCTTCCCCGTCCTGGTAGTCGTTCATCTCGGTTTTATAGCCGCCCTTTTCGGCCCAGCGCAAATACATGCGCATCAGCATCTCGGCCCAGTCCTGCGACTCGGTGCCGCCCGCGCCCGGGTGTACCGTCACGATCGCGTTCAGCGGGTCGGTTTCAGACGACAGCAGCGTGCGCGATTCCAGACCATCGCAAAACTCGCGAAGTCCGGCAATCTCGCGCTCGAGCTCGCCATGCACCGGCTCGCCTTCGCGCAGGAGGTCGAAGTAGGCCTCGATATCGCCGGTGCGCCGGTCCAGCTCGCCCGCGTCCGTCAGCAAGGCTTCGAGCCTGCGGCGCTCGCGCATCAGCGGCTGCGACAATGCGGGGTTCGCCCACAATGCGGGATCGCCCAGCTTCGTTTCGATGAGACTGAGATCGGACCGCATCCGGTCCGGGTCAAAGATACTCCCGAAGGTCGGCGACCTTGTCCCGCACAGGGGTGTAGCTAAACTCCAGATCGTTCAACATCGCATTCACTCCTGTGGGCAACAGCGAAAGGACTGGCCATGTTTCATGTTGCGGCTGCACTCAGGCCGACAATTTGCTTCGACGCGACCCGCGAAGCGCAAACAACACCGCGACTCCTGAAAGTATTTCACACAGCCATGCCCACACATCGCCGAAGCGCGAGTAGAACGTCACTGCCGAGCGATAGCCGTAGTCGACCGCGAGCACACCCGCCTTGTGCCGCGCCATCGACTCCGTCACCCGGCCCAGCGGATCAATCGCCGTCGTCACGCCCGAGTTCGTGTCCCGCACAATCCAGCGATCGTTTTCGATCGCCCGCATCCGCGCCATGTTCAGGTGCTGCCACGGCGCACTGGTGTCGCCGTACCAGCCGTCGTCTGAAATGTTCACAAAGACCTGCGCGCCGTTCTTTGCGAACAAGCGAATCTCGTCCGCGAAGACCGTCTCGTAACAAATAAAGACACTCATCCGGTGACCGTCCGGCAACGTGAACACCCGGCGATCGCGCCCATGCGCAAACCGCCCGACATTGCCCGTCAACGTGCCGGCAAACGCGAAAAAGCGCTCAAACGGGATGTACTCCCCCCACGGCACCAGGTGCATCTTGCGGAACTCGCCCAGCGAGCGACCCGACGGGTCGGTCACGATAGCCGCGTTGTACATCTCCCGTCGGGAGCCGAGCGACGGCGCGCCCACCACCGTCGTCGCCCCGGTGCGGGCGGCGAGCTCACCCAGCAGCAGGGTGAAGCGGGGGTCCCAGGCGCGAAACGGCGAAGGGGACTCCGGCCACGCAACGATGGCAGGTTTCGGTGTGGGCGGCAGACACAGCCTGCGCACTTCGACCGGGCTGGGCTCAGGCAGGCCCAGCAGGTAAGGGGTGCAGGCCTCCTCGCTCAGTTGAAGGTATTCGCGCGTATGCCGGGTCCAGCTTGCGTCACCCGGCGTGTCGACCCAGTCGTTCTCATCCTGCAAGCCCGCGCCCACCCGCAGGTTCGGCTGGACCAGCACGGCCCTCGCGCCGGCCTCCTGCGGCGCGGTCTGCAGCAGCGACCCGGCCTGCAGACCGCAGCTCAGCAGCAGCGCCGCCCCTGCGGAGCGCATGCGACGGCGGGGAGTTCGCGCGAAAAACACGCCCAGCCACACCGCGTTGACCCCGGCCAGCACCCATGACAGCCCGTACACGCCGGTCCACGGCGCCAGTCGCGTCAGCAGGAGGTTGTCCACCTGCGCGTAACCCAGCTGGTCCCACGGCACACAGGTCAGGTGAGCCGCCAGGTACTCGATCGCGACCCACAAAAACGGTACCGCCAAAGCCGCAGGCAGCAGGGGCGCCCGGCTCTCAGGCTGCCGGTGAAACGATCCACGCCGCACGGCGGCCAACAGAAAAGCGAACAGCGCGAAGTACCCGCCCAAAATCAGCGAATACAGCCCCACGATGCCCACCGCGATCCACGAGGGCAGCCCGCCATACTGGTGCATGGTGGCATAGATCCAGTAGCAGTTGAGCCCGTACCACAGCACCCCTGCGCAGTAGCCGACCAGCGCGGCCTCCCGCAGGGCGCGCGGTCGGGCGGCCGCCGCCGGGTGCAGAACCGCAAGCAGCAAGGGCACCAGCGCGACCATGCTCAGGATGGCGCGCGCCGGCGGCAGCGGCCCCGCGACGGGAAACGACCAGTTGAGCAACACAGCTGAAACACATGCCAGGCCGAACCGGACCCGCAGGCTGGAAACAGGGGCAACACGCATACGCGCCCAGCCTACCACCCGGCTTACCAGATCACCGGCACCGCGCGGGAGCTCCGAATGGCTCGATCGCGGGTCACCAGCGGTACCCCCTGCGCCAGGGCTGTCGCCCCGATCAGCCGATCCATCGGGTCGGATGGATAGCTGTCCGGCAACTCAGCCGCCAGCTGCGCGATCTCGGCCGTGATCGGCAACACTCGGAAACGTTCCGAGATTCTGGCCAGAAAGCGTCCAATCGGCATCGCTACCCTGATTCGGCCTCGCTTGACCGTCCATGCCAGCTCGAAAAGAGTCGCGTCGGCAATCAACAAGCCGTCGGCTGTTTCAATCGCTTCGAGAGCGGCTCTGGACAAAAGTTCGGGTTCTGTGGTCACCCAGATGACCGCGCATGTATCGAGAACGATCACCTCAGCCGCTTCCAGTCCTCCGGGGGAATGATTGGCTCATCCACCTCCCCCAAGATTTCGACTTCGCCTCTGAGAAAGCCGATAAGGCTGCTGATCTTCTCATTTTCGACGGGCACGAGCCGTGCTACCGGTTTGCCGTTCTTTGTGATAAGCACAGATTCACGCTTCAAGTTGACTTCATCCATCAATGCCAGACATTTTGCTTTGAAAACACCGGCCGCTACCGTTTGCATTCGTTCACCTCGCAATACGGTCACAATAGCATGGTCATGATAGAAAGATTCTCTGACCCTGACCCTGCTGTAGAATCCTCGTCATGGACCAGCTCGCCCGTCTCGGTGTCCATCTGATGGAGTTG
>CAXSBW010000001.1:88387-93737 GCA_964235795.1 uncultured Acidobacteriaceae bacterium
TAGAATCCTCGTCATGGACCAGCTCGCCCGTCTCGGTGTCCATCTGATGGAGTTGTGCTTCTTTCTCGGGGCGCTCGGCTCCGTGGCCGTGGTGCTTTTGTCGTTTGTAGCCGACGCGAAAGACCTGCTGCCCTCCGACGAAGGAGAAAGCGCCTGAGCCCCGATAGAACAGCCGACCCTGACCCCCCGCATCCCTGCCTGAGCGGTTGGGGGCTCAAACTCCTGTGAGCACCGTTTCCGTCCCTTCGACCACTGTCAATGCCCCCGCGCTCGGGGGCAGCAACCGCGTTCGCCTGGTCGTGGCGTCGTCGGTCATGCTGACCTTTATCTCGTTCTGGCGCGCGGCGGCCGTGGTGCTCAACGACCTCGCCTCCTCCGCCTTTTACGCCGGCGGCATCGCCGAAGAAGCTGTCGGCAAATCCGCCCCCTGGTTCATCCTCGGCGTCATGGTCTTCGCTTTCGCGGTTCGCAAGGTGTATGTCGAAAGCTGTTCCATGTTCACGCGCGGCGGCGTCTACCGGGTGGTCAAGGAGGCGCTGGGCGGCACCTTCGCCAAACTGAGCGTTTCCGCGCTCATGTTCGACTACATCCTGACCGGGCCCATCTCCGGCGTTTCCGCCGGGCAGTATGTCACCGGCCTGCTCGATGAGCTGCTCCAGGTCGGAGCCGTCCATAACTGGCTGCCCCCGGCACTGCTGACCGCGCCGCACACTGCGCGCCAGCTGCCTACCGACGCGACCTCCGCCGTCTTCTGCATCCTCGTCACGATCTTCTATTGGTGGGAAAACACGAAGGGCATCAAGGAGTCGACCGGCAAGGCGCTCGAGGTCATGAAGATCACGACCGTGATGGTCGTCATCCTGCTCGTGTGGGGCTTCTTCACCGTGCTGCACAACGGCAGCCGCCTGCCCCCGCCGCCCGTGCCCGGCAACCTGCACTTTTCACACGACGCGCTCGGCTTTTTGAACGGGACCCGCTTTGCCGGCGCGCTCGGGCTGTTCGGCATCATCATGGCCTTCGGACACTCCGTGCTGGCCATGAGCGGCGAAGAAACGCTGGCCCAGGTCAACCGCGAGATCGAGCACCCCAAGCTCAAAAATCTCAAGCGAGCCGCCACCGTCATCGCCATCTACACCTTCTGCTTCACGGGGCTCGTTTCGCTCCTCGCCGTCATGATCATCCCGGACGCCGTGCGCATCCCCGTCTACCGCGACAACCTGATCTCCGGCCTGGCCATGAACATGGTCGGTCCGCTGACGCTGCGGATCATCTTTCGCGTCTTTGTGGTCGTGGTCGGCTTTCTCATTTTGTCCGGAGCGATCAATACCTCCATCATCGGCTCGACCGGCGTGCTGATGCGCATCGCCGAGGACGGCGTGCTCACCGACTGGTTCCGCAAGCCGCACCACCGCTTCGGCACCTCCTTTCGCATCGTCAACCTGGTCGTCGTGCTCCAGCTTTTCACCATCCTGGTCACGCGCGGCAACGTCATCGTGCTGGGCGAGGCATACGCCTTCGGTGTGATCTGGAGCTTCACCTTCAACGCACTGGCCATGCTGGTTCTGCGCTGGAAGTACAAGGGCGACCGCGGCTGGAAGGTCCCAATTAACGTGCGCTTTCGGTTCCGCGGCGTCGAGCGCGAGCTGCCGATCGGCCTTCTTTGCGTCTTTCTAGTCCTGCTCACCACCGCGCTGACCAACCTGCTGACCAAGAGCGTCGCGACCGTCAGCGGCGTCACGTTTTCGCTGGCCTTCTTCATCATCTTCACCATCTCCGAGCGGCAAAATGCGAAGCGTCAACAATTCGCCGCCAGGCAGATGAAAGAGCACTTTCAGCTCGAGCACGAAGAAAACATCGGCCGCGAAAACCTCCAGCTCAAGCGCGGCGGCGTCCTGGTCACCATCTCCGACCCGGCACGCGCCGCGGCGCTTAAATGGGCGCTGGCCCACACCGATACCGACGATCAGGACGTGGTGGTGCTGCGCGCGCGCATGGTGGGTGCCGGCGGTCCTGAATACCTCGACCCTTCCGAGCAATCGTTTTCCGACCATGAGCAGATGCTCTTCACCAAGGCCGTTTCGGTCGCCGAAAGCTTCGGCAAACACATCTCTCTTCTGGTCGTGCCGGCGGCCGATATCTTTGTCGCGCTGGTACAAACCGCCGTGTCGCTCGAGGTCACGACCCTGGTTTCCGGGCTTTCGTCCACCATGACGGCCAACGAGCAGGCCTACCAGATCGGCCACGCCTGGGAAAATCTACCCGAGCCCAAGCAGCACCTCACCTATGTCATCGTGACGCCCGAAGGGCAGGCGACGAACTTCCACATCGGCCCGCACGCCCCGCAGCTCGCCGGCGACGACGTTCACCTGGTGCACCGTTTGTGGCTCAACATCTCCCGCGATCCGAGCTTCACCAGCCTCCACCACTCCGACATCGTCACCTATGCGCTCACACGGCTGGCGTCGGATTATGCGCGCGACAAGACCGGCATCCTGAACGAGCTGCGCCGCTTTGAAGGGCGCGCCGCCGTGAGCGCGACCCCTTCCCTGCGTACATCCGTCACCCCCGAAACCGCCAACATGCCCATGCGCGCGCTTCGCGATTCAGAGCGCGGCGATGAGTAACCCCCTCCAAACCGCGAGAACACTCCCTTGACCGCGATGGACGATTTTGAAGCCCTGCAACAACACAGTCTCCCCGGCGTCGCCGCGATCGTTCGCGGCGAGGGCGGCCTGCCGAAGATCCGCATCAACACTCCGCAGGCGCAGGCCGACATCTACCTCCACGGTGCCCAGGTCACGTCCTTCAAGCCGGCTGGGCAGCCGGCCGGCGCGGAGGAAGTTCTCTTCCTCAGCCGACATTCGCGCTGGGAGGCCGGCCGTGCGATCCGCGGCGGCATCCCGGTCTGCTTTCCCTGGTTCCGGGCCAAGGCCGACAACCCGGAAGCCCCCGCCCACGGCTTTGCCCGCACCCGTGCCTGGCGTCTCCAATCCATTTCGCAAGGAGATCAGGCCGTCACCGTGACCCTGCGGCTGGACAGCGACGAGCAAACCCGCCGGTGGTGGCCCCATGACTTCCGCGCGACCCTCAGCATCGGCGTTGAAGCCCAACTCACGCTCGCACTGACCGTCGAAAACACAGGCTCCGGGTCGCTGACGTTTGAGCAGGCCCTGCACACTTATTTCCGCGTGGGCGACGTGCGTCAGCTACAGGTGGAAGGGCTCGACGGCACCCGCTGCCTCGATAACAATGACGGCAATCGCGAGTCGATTCAGCGCGGACCGGTCGTGTTTTCCGGTCCGACCGACAATGCCTATCCTGCGACGCAGACGCCCGTCACCCTGCACGACCCGGCTCTCGGCCGACGCCTCCAGACCGTCAAATCCGGATCGAAGACCACCGTCGTCTGGAACCCCTGGCAGCAGGCTGCGGCGGCGCTCGTCGACCTGGGCAACGACGAGTGGCAAACCATGAGCTGCGTCGAAGCCGCCAACATCCTTTCCGATGCCGTCACCCTGGCACCCGGCGAAACCCATACCCTGAGCGCGGCGTTGTCCGTCCTGCCGCTCTAAGCCGGCCGCGGACGACTCTGCTGCCTCAAGCTCTTGCCGTACCGCCGATATCGGCAGAGTGCATGGCTTGCTCGAACCATGCCGCCGGGCTTGCGAAGTACCGCGGGCAAGCGGTCCACGGCAGCGGCCGCCAATCGCTTGCCGCTTCAGTGCGGCCTGCGGACCAGCCGGTACAGCCGCACATCGGTTTCCCCGTCCCGCGCCACCGGCTCGAGCGTGTACTCCAGAAACTCCGAGTTGTGGATGCCGGCCAGTTCGCGGCCCGGCTGCGTCCGTGCGTGCTCGCTCACATCTTCCAGCACAATGGCGTAAGCGCCTCGCGCCATGACCAGGCTGTCGCCGCGCGCCATGGCCAGATCGAAAAAGCGCCCCTGTTTCCGGGCCAGCCGGGCTTCCGGATCCGCGACCAACCCGAAACCCGAAATGCTGCCCATGCCGGTCGCAAAGCCGAGGATGCCGTCATCGAACTCGATGAAGCCGCCCCCACCCGAGCGCCGCACCATGTCGGCCAGCACGGTGCGCCGCGCCAGTACCGTCTGCATCTGCGTTCCGGGATTGTTGTTAAGCTTGTCGTTCACAAAGATGTTCATGCACAGCAGCACGAACACTCCCTCTCCGCAGACGGCAGCCCATCGCCACGCCCTCGGCAGCGCGTCCGGCAGGGGGCGAGTCAGTGCATGATCCACGGCAAGGGATAAAACAAGATTGGCCGTAAAGACCGAACTGCCGTAGTACCAGAAACCCTGGTCAAACAACGCCACAAAGCAGAAGTTGTACGCGCCCTTAAGCAGAACGCCCACGCAGAGCGCGTCCACCGGAGTGCGGCAGCCTGGGCGCGGGCGCGCAAGGTAGAGCGCGGCCAGGAGCATGGGACCAAGCATCTGCAAAAGCCGCATGTACTGCTCGGCGAAGATGGAAAACCCGACCGCCGCCTCCCCTCGCGGCGCGTCCCAGCCGGCCGGCAAAAACAACGCGCCCAGCATGCTGAGATTGCCTCGGTAGGCAAGGGCGGCCTTGGCAGCGCCGCTGACCGGCATGGCCCGGCCCGTCGAGTGGAGGTTGTACACCAGGTAAACGGCGATCATCAGAAGCGGAACAGACGCAAGCGCCCAGGCCGCGCGCCGCGACGGACGCCTCATGCGAAGGAGGAGAAACCCCAACAACGGCAGCAGAAAGAATACGTCGTCCAGCCGGGAAAGCACCATCATGCCGAGAAAAAGGCAGGTCCACGCGAACCGGTGCAACCTCAACGCGGACGTCCCGCAGGTGAGCAGCACGGCAGCGAAAAACAGCAGGCCGATGGCTGTTTCCATGCCGTTGAGGTTTGACCAGCAAGCCAGGTAGCCCGGCGCGCTGAGCGCCATGGGGAACCAGAGCCACCCCGGGCAGACCGTGAGCAGCGCAAGCCACGGATGCCGGAGGTACCGGGCAGCAGCCAGGGCCAGGCCGAACACCGCGGCGCCGAGGATGGCCAGGTTGCCGTAAAACAGCTGCACCAGGGCATGCGTGGGATCGGCGAGGTCCAGCAGGCGGTATTTTACGGCAAGGTACAGCAGCCCCTGCCACACCGGGTGGAACCCGTTTGTCGGGTGCGCGCCGTCGAAGGAGAAAAAGGGTGTTCCCTGCGAATTGCGCGCGACATCCAGGTAGTAAAACGTGTCGTTGGCAAACATGGACAAGGGCGCCGATGCCGGGAAGTGCCGGACATACAGGATCATCGGCAGCAGCGTCAGCACGGCGGCGATGGCTGCCGCCGCGCCGGAAGCAAGCCGCACACG
>CAXSBW010000001.1:93837-100220 GCA_964235795.1 uncultured Acidobacteriaceae bacterium
CCCGGCAAACAGGAACCCGGGCTGCTGTGGTCCGTCTCCCCTGCGCTGATTTTGTATCGTTCTTTCGCCGTCCCTGCCATGCACCGTAGGTTAGCATCGGCCTTGCCTGAAAGCTCCGTGGGTACCTCCGTACTCTTGCCGGTTCGTCGTGCGCTGGTAGTTTAGGCGCAGATAGTATCTGCGGAAAGGTGTTCGGTTGCTCGGAAAACACAGGCCATGTTGATCCAGTTCGCCGTCACGATCACGGTTTTGCTCGCTTTTTGCGGCCTCGCCATTGACGGCGGCCTGCTCGCGCTCAAGAAGACGCAGCTGCAGACCGCGGCCGATGCCGCCGCGGTCGGCGCTTCGTACCAATCCGGACCGGCAGCCCAGACAGCCGCGGCACGCGCTGACGCGACACTGAACGGTTTTACCCATGGAGCCGACAACACCACCGTCACTGTGAACAGCCCACCTGCAACCGGAGCTTATACGGGGAATGCTTCAGCCGTACAGGCCAGGGTGTCGCAGGCCGTGCAACCATTCTTTTTTCCATCGTCGGTTACGCTAAGTGCCCAGGCTACCGCGACCAATGCCAGCACTTATTGTTTATACCTCTTTTCGCAGCATCTCTCCGGTACTGCCACCAGCCTTCACGAGATTAATGGCTCTATCAACGGAGATTGCCCATTTTACTTAGGGCTGGACTACGCCATCTCGAATGGATCGAGTACCGGCGATCTATTCAACGTTGCCGGGGCCGGTCAGCTCAGCTCCGGGAGTGTCACGCCGGCGCCCATCTTCAATGCCCCGCCGGCTTACGATCCGCTGAGTTATGTTCCGCCTCCAGCCGTGGGGGCCTGCTCGCCCGTCGGTCCTGCTCTGACTCAAAACACAACACTGAATCCCGGTACTTATTGTGCCGGCCTAAGCGCCTCGAACGTTGCCGTGACACTGAATCCGGGTGATTACGTCATTATGGGTCACCTGGCTGTTTCGGGCGGATCTTTAAGTGGGTCTGGTGTTACGATTTATATGACCCAGAACAGCAGCGCGCAGTATGGCACCATCACCCTTACAAACGCACCAACCACTCTGTCAGCTCCCACCTCCGGTCCCCGTGAAGGTATTCTTATCTTCTCAGACCGGAACGCGCCGCCTCAGCAGGGGTTGAAGGCTACCAACGGAACACTGACACTGGATGGGATCCTTTACATGCTCAATCAGCAGATCACCTCCAGCAGCAACTTGACCTGTAATCAGTACCTCGGCATCGTTGCGGACTCCCTGAATCTCACAGGCGGCGGGCTGACCATCAAGTCTGATTACTCGAGCCTTAGTCACGGCAACCCGGTTCACGGCAATTCCGGACTTGCGGAGTAGACACGGCTGGTCACCAGGAATCAAAATTTCAATTTACAGTCAGGATAAGGTACCGAGCAGCCGATGGACGACCGGTCGGTTCAGTGACCATGGCATGAACACGTCGTTGGGAGAGCCGGGTCCGGACGCAACGCGCGCCACGACAGCGAGCTAAACTTGGTCCATGAGCTCCACGGCAGCCCTGCCCATCTCCGCACCAGTCATCCGCACCAGGCCGGGCAGTCGCTATCCTGACGGACCGACCCTGGCCTCGCGCCTGCGCTCCGGCGAACTGTTCCGCCTGGACCCGCTTCTTTTTCTCACCCAGAGCGCGGAGCGGTACGGCGATCTCGTTCATTCCAACGCAGCCGGGCGCCACGTCTTCCAGGCGAACCACCCGGACCTGGTGCAGGAGATGCTGATCACCGACGCTCGCCATCACCACCGCGGCATCGTGATGCAAAAGGCTCAAATCGTCCTCGGACAGGGTCTGCTTTCAAGCGAAGACCCGCACCACATGCGCCAGCGCCGGCTCGCGCAGCCTGCTTTTCACCGTGACCGCATCTCGGCCTACGGTGCCGTGATCGGCGAGTACGCGGCGCAAACCACGGGGGCGTGGAGCGACGGCGAAACTCGCGATCTTCACGGGGACATGCAGCTGCTGAGTCTGCGAATCGTCGGCAAAACCCTGTTCAACTCGGAACTCGCCTCGGTCAACGCCCGCATCGCCTATGCCATCGAGGCGTTTATGGCATTTCTGCCGCTCGCTTTTCTGCCCGCTTCCGAGCTGCTTTATAAGCTGCCGCTGCCCATGATGAATCGCATCCGCAGGTCGCGGCAGGAGCTGGACACGCTGATCTACGGCCTGATTGCCGAGCGACGGGCCGACGGGGTCGACCGGGGCGATCTCCTGTCCATGCTGCTGGCCGCCACTGACGTGGAAGGCGGCACCGGCTCGATGAACGACGAGCAGGTGCGGGACGAGTGCGTGACTGCCCTGCTGGCCGGCAATGAAACGACCGCGAACGGACTTTCCTTTGCGCTTTGGCTGATAGCCCGTCATCCCGAAGCCCAGACCCGTCTGCAGCTGGAAGCGCGGGAAGCGCTCGGCTCGCGTGCGGCGACCGCCGGCGACTACGCTGCCCTTCCCTTCGCCCATGCCTGCTTTGCTGAAGCCATGCGCCTGTATCCGCCGGTCTGGACCATCGCCCGCACCGCTGCTGAGAATTACGAGTGGAGAGGTTTCCCTGTCCCCCGCGGGTCGATTCTGCTGGCTCCGCAGTGGGTAGTCCATCGCGACGCCCGCTTCTACGCCGAGCCCGACCGGTTTTGTCCCGAGCGCTTTCTGGACGGCCCGCAGGAAGCCCGTCCCCGGTTCAGCTACTTTCCCTTTGCCGCGGGCAGCCGCCAATGTATCGGCGAAGGCCTGGCCTGGA
The DNA here is from genome assembly GCA_964235795.1 of uncultured Acidobacteriaceae bacterium. Lineage (GTDB taxonomy): Bacteria > Acidobacteriota > Terriglobia > Terriglobales > Acidobacteriaceae > EB88. The sequence continues at coordinate 96,615 of CAXSBW010000001.1, forward strand.
TGGAAGGCGTTCTGATCCTGGCGACTATCGCCCGAGACTGGACGCTGGCACCCATCGATAGCGCGTCAAAAACACTCCGTCTTGACCCAAAGGTGACGCTGCGGCCGAAAGACGGGGTGACGCTGCGCCTTCTTCGAAGTCACTGAGCTTGTGCAAGCACCTCCCTGTTGCCGTTCTCGTACTTCGTGATGGAATTGAAAGAGTCGGTGGCATCCAGTTTTCGTGACGGAGAGGCCGTCGGGCATTGATGCCTACCCGTACATGGGTGCGAGTACGGCTCTACTCCGAGAGAGCGGGACGCAAAGGGCGTTTGCCGGGGCGCTGCCACCAGGAAACCACCGGACGCGCCGCCAGCAAAACCGCTAGAACCAGGCTGATCGCAAGCGGCGTCATGACGCCTGTTTTTACAATCCACCAATAGTGCACTACCCCTGCGACGGCAGAGAGATAGACCAGCCTGTGCAGAAAGCCCCATCCCTTGCCGCCCAGCCGGCGGATCGACCAGGCAGTCGAAGTCAGGGCAAGCGGCACCATCAATCCCCAGGCCGTGACGCCGGCCCAAATATAGGGCCGATGCAGCAGGTCGTCTTTCATCGCCGGCCAGCTCCAGCCGGCATACAGCCACAAATAGGTGAGCAGATGCAGCGAGGCGTAGAAAAACGCGTACAAACCCAGCATGCGCCGGAAACGGATCAGCCAGCCCAGCTTCGGAACGAGCTTGCGGACCGGGGTCACCGCGAGTGAAACCACCAGCAGCCGCAACGCGCCAAAACCGGTGAAAAATGTGACAGTTGCGGTCGGGTCCGGGCCCAGCGCCGACGGATCCACCGTCGCGCTGCGATACATGCGCCACGCCAGGTACACCAGGGGGAGCAGGCAGGCCAGATGCGCCGGCACTTTCAGCCAAAGAATCGCTCGACGGCTCACCTGGCTCCTAGTAGGACTTTCTCAGGTCCATGCCCTTGTACAAACCGGCCACCTGGTCCGAGTAACCATTCAGCATCAGTGTCGGCTGGCGCTGCTTCCAGATCGGCGCGCCGACCACGCGCTCGCTCGCCTGCGACCAGCGCGGGTGGTCCACCTGTGGGTTTACGTTCGAGTAAAAGCCGTACTCGCTCGGTGCGAGTTCGTTCCAGGTGGTCGGCGGCATTTTGTCTACGAAGCGAACGGTCACAATCGCTTTTGCCGATTTGAACCCGTACTTCCAGGGCACGACGATGCGCACAGGTGCCCCGTCCTGGTTCGGTAACGTTTGCCCGTAAAGGCCGAAGGTCAACAAGGTGAGCGGATGCATGGCTTCATCCATCCGCAAGCCCTCGGAATACGGCCAGTTGATACTGGATTCCTTCATCTCCGGCATCTGCTTCGGGTCGTTCAGGGTCAAAAACTGCACATACTTCGCCGAGGACAGGGGCTGGCATTCCTTGATGAACTCGGACAGCGAGTAGCCGACCCACGGAATCACCATGCTCCAGGCCTCCACGCAGCGGAAACGGTAGATGCGCTCCTCCTGCGGGCGCAGCTTGGCCAGCTGTTCTATCGAGAAGGTTCTCGGTTTCTGCACCAGTCCTTCGACTTTGACGCTCCATGGAAATGTCTTGAGATTGCCGGCGTTTTCGGCCGGATCGCCCTTGCCGGTGCCGAACTCGTAGTAATTGTTGTAGCTGGTAATGTCCTTGTAGCTGGTCGGCGTGACGCCGGAAGTCGAGAGCGGACTTTTTACCGTGTCGAGTTTCGTGGCTGCTTCCACCCCAAGTGCCGGATGCAGGAGACGGCGCCCCGCTACCGCGAGGAGGCCCGCGCCGGCCGCGCCGCCTAGAAAGCCTCGCCGGCTCCGGTACACGCTCTCCGATGTGATCTCCGACGATGCGATCTCGCTGGGCTTCCGAATCAACATACGATGGTTCCTTCCGGCCTGCCTGTATCGACCCAGACCCTGCACATGAGACGCACGTGCTGATACTTCAGCGTAACGCAGGGAGACCGCACTTCGGATGCCATGAATATGTTTTTGCAGCAGAACCTGTGTCGCAGTTCCGAAATGGAACTGCCGGTTCAATGCCGGCAAGTAAAACGCGTTCCTTGTGACTTCCGTACCGAAACGGGTGGCGGTTTTATGCCGATACTGAAGCCGGACCACTCTTCAAGGGGGCAACGCGCGATGACGCAGACTTCAAGATACGCAGGACAGGAATCCTCCGCCGCCATCATGGGTGCGCCGTCGCTGGCTGAAATCATCTCCGCGCTCTCGTTCGCCCTCGACCTGACCGAGGGCGCGGTGCCGGGTCATGCATTGCGGACTTGCCTGCTGGGTATGCGCATTGCAGACGAATTGCATTTTTCCAGCCGCATGATGACGGACCTGTACCATGCGCTGTTGTTGAAGGACGTCGGGTGCAGCAGCAACTCGGCACGCATGTGCGCGATTCTTGGAGGGGGAGATGACCGCGCCGCGAAGGCCGGCGTCAAGCTGGAAGACTGGACCCGCATGAACCGGCCCAGCCTTTCGACTTTGAAGTTCTTTTGGCACACCGTCATGCCCGGGGCAAACCCGATGCGGAAGTTCGCAGGCATCCTCCGGATCGGGGCTTCACAAGCGCAGCACAACGAGGAGATGATCGGTTTGCGCTGTGACCGGGGCGCGAGTATCGTACGCAAAATCGGTCTCAGCGAGCAGTCCGCGCTCGCCGTCCGCAGCCTCGATGAACACTGGGACGGGAGCGGCTACCCGCAGCAGCTGAAAGGCAATGCGATCTCGCCGCTGTCGAGGGTCATGGCAGTCGCGCAGCACCTGGATATGTTCGCGCACGAGCGCGGGGCCGGGCAGGCCATGTTTGTTCTGCAGGAACGAAGCGGGCGCTGGTTTGATCCCTGCATGGTGCGAGCCGCCGAGTCACTGCACCGGCGCGGCACCCTGTGGAAGCACTGCCTGCCGGAAACAGGGATGGCGCCGGCCACATTTGAGCAGGAAAGCCGTGCAGCGGTGCTGGACCAGGCACCGGGCGAGTCATCCCGCATGTCCCCGGCGCACATTGACCTGATCTGCGAGGCTTTCTCTGAAGTCGTCGATGCGAAATCGCCATTCACCTTCCGTCATTCCATGGGGGTAACGCAGGCAGCCAGGCTGATCGGTTCACAGATGGGGCTTGGAGAGACCAGGATCCAGCTGCTGCACCGTGCCGCGCTGCTGCACGACCTCGGCAAGCTGCGTGTGCCCAATTCCATCCTGGACAAGCCCGGCAAGCTGGACGAGGCAGAACGTGCCGTCATGCAGGAGCACTCCGGCTTGACGCGCGAAATCCTGGCCCGCATTCCGCAGTATCACGAACTGGCGGCGGTTGCCGGCGCCCATCATGAGAAGCTGGACGGCTCCGGCTATCCCGACCATATGCGGGCCGAAGAACTTCCGCTGGAAGCCCGAATACTGGCGGTGGCCGATGTGTATGGGGCCTTGACCGAGGATCGCCCCTACCGCGGCGGCTTTTCCGTTGAGAAAGCGATCGACATCATGAAAGCCGATGTGCCTTACAAGCTCGATGGCGAGTGCTTCGAGGCCTTGCTGGCCGCTGTCAAGACGTCTGCCGCGGCTGCGCCGGCAGATGCCGG
>CAXSBW010000001.1:100320-102161 GCA_964235795.1 uncultured Acidobacteriaceae bacterium
CTGAGCCGCCAAAGGTACGATGGAGAGAAACGCAGGAGATCTTGTATGAATGCCGGGTGGACGCGGGAAGCGCATGGTGCGCTGGTACGGAGCGAAAGAATTACGGAAACGGCGGTTTTGTTGCTGGAAGCACGCAGCGAATGCCGCCCTTTCCCGGACCTGGATCCGGCCTTGCGGCCTGCAACGCTGCAGGAAGCTTATGCCGTGCAGGACGCCATGGCGGAACGGCTTGGTCCGGTCGGCGGCTGGAAGGTCGGCGCGCCGCGTCCCGATGCCGTTCCCATGTACGGGCCCATGCCGCTGCCGTTCGGTTTTGTCTCCAGCGGCCGGCAGCTTCCTGCCGGACGAAGCCGCTTTCGCGGCGTGGAAGCCGAAATCGGTTTTCTGCTCCGTCGCGATCTGCCGGTGCGCAAAATCCCGTACACGCGCGAGGAAATTCTGGACGCTGTCGGCAGCGTTCACCCGGTCATCGAGGTGCTCGAATCTGCTTTCATCGCACCCGATGAAGCCTCGCACCTGGCGATGGTTGCCGATCTGCAAATGAACGGCGGCTTCGCCTACGGGCCGGCGTGCCGGGACTGGCAAGCCATCGATATCGCAAGCGAGCCACTGGAAGTAGTGATTGACGGCGTTGTTCGCTGGCAAGGGCTCGGACGCAATACCAATGGCCCGGACCTGTTGCGTCTGCTTGAATACCTGGTCAATGAAGGGCAGTTCAGGACGGGTGGGCTGTCCGTCGGACAGTGGATCACGACGGGAAGCTGGATGGGCAAGCTGACAGCGCATGAGCGCTCATCCGTCGAAGTCCACTTCGCGCACTTTGGAACGGCTGCGTTCTCGTTCGAAAAGTAGCGACCTCTACAAGTACGCGTCAAGAGATTCTTCCCTGCCGCTGCAGGGTGGGAAATTTTAAGGAGTGGCCCTCCGCTGGAAGAGCCGCTCTCTCCGTTGTGCGCCCTTGTACCCCTTCAACCATGCCTCAGCCAAGCCGTGCCAGCATGTCCTCCGGGGTCATACGGATACAGGTGAAAATCGGCGTGTCCTTGAGCGTATAAGGACTGATCTCGGTTTCACGCAGCCGCTGCACCAGGTCGAGAAAGTCCTCCGGGTAATTTGTCTCAAACGCAACGACGAACTCCTGGTCGTCGATCCCGAAAGAATAGGTTGTATTCAGCTTGACCCGCGGGTACTCGTGCCCGACCCGAATGTGCTCGTTCATCAGGCGCTGGCGCTCCTCGATCGGCAAAAGGTACCAGCTGCGCGTCTTCCAGAACGGGTAGATAAAGATGTACTTCTGTCCGCCCGGACGCAGAAAGCCCCGCGAATCGGCCTGCCCTTCATGCTCGTGATCAATCAGGTACTGCGAGCGCTTGGTCATCGACAGATAGCTGTAGGGGGTTTCCAGGTAGCCGCCGAGCGGCGTCGCGAGCAGCTCGGCGCGCATCTGGTTCAAATCGTCGACCGTGTAGCAGATCGTCCACAGGACCATATCGCAGTCGCCCCGCAAGCCCACCGTCGAGTAGGAAAGCGACAGCATGCGACTGGGCTGGTTCCACTTCGCGACCGTGTCGGCAAACTGCTGCCGGTGCTCGGCACGTTCGGCCGCCGGCAGCCTGCGCCAGGACGGCTGCACTTTATAAAAGGTGAACCCGATGATCTGCCGACGAACCGGCTTTTCACTCGCAGCCGCAGGCTGCCGGCCAACCGTCGTGCTCGCTGGAGCGGATGCCACAATCTCGGGTGTTGCCACTGCATCTGCCATGGGAGCGCCTCTGTTCCAAGTTTATCCCAGGGCCCCTGGTCGACCGTCGGCGGTTGACTTCTCCAGCGAGGCCTCGGTA
>CAXSBW010000001.1:102261-132220 GCA_964235795.1 uncultured Acidobacteriaceae bacterium
AGGCCCATGACGGTTCCTGCCCTGATTCCCGTGGATGCAAGCGCTCTCACGGAGCGGAGCCGCAAACACGCGGCCACGATGCAGCATGCAGTATTCTAAAGCTGTGAGCGTCAAGGCCACTTTCGCGAACCTGCTGGCGATGCTTCTGCTCGTGTTGTCGTTCGCGGATTCAACCTGTGCCCTCGAGTGCCGCCTTCAAGCCTGTCAAACACCCTGTCATTCAGGCGCGATCTTCCCCGCAAGTCAGGCAGACGCAGGGTCCGGCATGCCGGGAATGGGGATGCAGCACCACCCAGCGGCGCATCTTTCCGGCTTCCCCGGTTCGGCTCCCTGCTGCCGGCACCTGGGCGCGCCCGAGGCAGTGCCTGCTCCGGCGAATCTGTCCGCAGCGCTGCTTCTAAAGAACAGCAAGGCCGCAGCCATCCCCATTGCATGGCTTCCTGTTTCGACCGGCTCTGCCGCTGCCCCGTTTGAAACGCCTCCGCACCGCCGAAGCTCCCCCGTGACGCTGCAAACGCTTCTTCGCGTTTAAACAGGCGATCGACTTTCCAGCGGCACCAGGCTATGCCGTCCGTGTGAAGTGTCTCGTCCTGTTTTCACGTCCCCGTCCGGTTGCGATCCGGACGTGAAGCGGCCATGGCTGCACACAGGCGGCTCCAGAAAAGCGATCTTCCCTGCTCCGGAGTCTCCCATGGCAAACCGCCGATCCTTTCTTCAAAGCGCACTTGGTATCAGCGCCGGTCTTTTCGCGACGGATAGTTCAGCCGACAAGCTCCTCGCGCAGTCCTCCTCCGGCAAACAGCTCCGGGCGAGCCGCCGCACCGGCCCAGGCCCCGCCTTCAACGTTGCCGTCATCACGCCCGATATCGGCGACCTCCCCTTCACGCTGGACGGCGAAACCAGGGTCTTTCATCTCACCGCCCAGGTAGTCAAGCGGCAGATCGCCCCCAACAAAACGATCGATGTGTGGGGTTTCAACGGCACCGCGCCCGGCCCCACCATCCAGGTCAACGAGGGCGACCGCGTGCGAATCGTCTTTGACAACCATCTGCCGGAGGCGACCTCCCTGCACTGGCACGGCTTTGAAGACCGGATCGGCTATGACGGCATGCCGGGCATCAGCCAGGAGCCTGTCAAGCCCGGCGGGCGGTTTGTGTATGAGTTCGACATCCACCAGAACGGGACCTACTTCTACCACTCGCACATGGCCATGCAGGAGATGGCGGGCATGCTGGGCGCGTTCATCATGCACCCCAAGCAGCCCTACAGCCCCCACGTGGACAAGGATTTCGTCCTCCATCTGCAGGAGTGGGCGGTGCTGCCGAACAACACCGTACCCAACACGATGAACATGGAGTACAACTGGCTGACGCTGAACGGGCGCTCCGGCCCTGCGACGACGCCGCTGATCGTGCGGCAGGGCGACCGCGTCCGCATCCGGTTCATCAACCTGGGCATGGACCACCATCCCATGCACCTCCACGGCCATACGTTCCAGGTGACCGGAACCGAAGGCGGCAGGATTCCGGAGACGGCCTGGTGGCCCGGCAACACGGTGCTGGTCGGCGTCGCGCAGGCCCGCAATATCGAGTTCGTTGCCGACAACCCGGGCGACTGGATGCTCCATTGCCACCTGCCGCACCACATGATGAACCAGATGAGCTCGAACGCGGGCCTGATCAGCCGTGGTTTCGCCTCACAGAATCACCTTGCCGCGCAGCCTGCCGGGCTGGACATGAACACCGGCATGGGCATGCTGACGGGGCAGCCCGGCGCGCCCGGCGGCGAGGACTACGGCACCAGCCTGGGCCGAGGCATGGGCTTCGGCAACGATGCGGATGTCGCGACGACCAACAGCCCGCTGTCGGCACCGGCAGCGGACACTTCCATGAAGGGCACGATGGCTGCAATGGAGCCGGGGCAGATCGAAATGGGCCCGGAGCAGATGCGGAACATGATGGCGATGAACATGGACGGCATGGCACAGACCGAGAGCGGCATCGCCAAAAACGCGAACCTCGTTCCGAACTTCCCCCAGGACGCTTACATGGAAAGCCCGATGATGAACATGGAACAGACCCCGATGCTGCAAACCCCCGAGAACGACGGGCTGCGGCCGGGCTGGAGCGCCTACATGCAGGGCATGATGACATTTCTTCGCGTTCTGCCGCCGGATCAGTACGACGCGATCACCGCAAAGATGCGGGACGCCCGGCGCGCCAACGATCCATATGCCGCGATGCTGGCCCGCGCCTAGAACCGGAAAGGAAGAACACGATGCAGGCAAAACAGGCGCTTTGGCTTCTTTCCACCCTTCTGGCCGCGCAGGCAGGTTCCGGGCAGTCCATGCCCGGCATGCCCGGGATGCAGCACGGCAGCCAGCCCAGTCCAAAACAGCCGAAGCAGCCGAAACCCGGGCAATCCATGCCCGGCATGCCCGGGATGCAGCACGGCCAAACAATGCCGGGGGACAAGAAAGATCCCCTGCCCGGCCCTGCCGCTCAGGCGGAACGGGAGAGCGAGCGAAACTCCGAACAGCAGCGGGGGCAGCCCGGCCCGGCAAGCGACGCGGGCTCGCAAACCCGGGACACGGCTCACCTGCAGGAGCCCGAAAACCCGGAGTTCCACACTGGCGCCGACGCGCCCGCTCCCCTGCTGCTGGGCGAGATCAGCCGGCGCGCCCCCCTGCCCTTGCAGGACTTTCTCGATGCGGCGGAAAAAAGCAACCCAACCTTGCCGCAAGGCAGTGCGCTTGTGCGGCAAAGCCTGCAGCAGGCCCGGCAGGCCGGTCTCCCTCCCAACCCGCAGGTGGGCTACGAGGGCGAGCAGATCCGGGGCGGCTCCTTTGGCGGCGGTGAACAAGGGATCTTTGTTCAGCAAAACATCGTGCTTGGCGGCAAGCTCAAGGCGCGCGGCAACATCTATCGGCAACAAGCGGGCTCCAACCTGCTCGGTGTCGAGGAACAGCATTTGCGCATCCGCGATGACGTCACGCAGGCGTTCTACACGGCCCTGGCCTCGCAGGCGATCGTGGTCGAGCGACAGAAGCTGCTCCGCGTGGCCGAAGATGCGGTCGTCACCGCGCATCAGCTGGCCAATGTAGGGCAGGCCGATGCGCCCGATGTTCTGGAAGCCGAGGTCGAAGCTGAGCAGGCCGGCATCGACTTCGTCGCCGCACAGCGGCAGTTCCTCGGGAACTTTCAGGGGCTCGCCGCTTTCAGCAGCCGGCCCGACCTGCCTGTCAGCCCGCTCGCAGGGGAGCTGGACAAGCCGCCGGCCCTTGACGCCGCAGCCCGCGTCGCCGAGATTGTCGCAAACAGCCCGACAGTGAAGCGTGCCCGGCAGGAGGTCATCGTGGCTGAGGCTCGGCTCAACGATGCCCGGCGCGAAGCGATGCCTGACCTGCTGCTGCGCGCGGGCGAACAAGACAATCGGGAGACCCTGGGGTCGGGTTCCCCTGGCGGCGCACCGGTTCGGGTGGGTCCGCAGAGCTTTGCGAGCGTGGGCGTCACCCTTCCCCTTTGGAACCGGAACCAGGGCAACATCGAGGCCGCAAAAGCCGGCGTCGAGCGTGCCCGCGAGGATGTCGCGCGCACGCAGCTCTTGCTGAAGCAGCAAGCGGAGCCGCTCGCGCAGGCGTATGAAACAGCGCGTTTCCAGGCGGACCGCTACCGCGACGCGCTGATCCCGCGCGCGCGACGTGCCTATGAGCTTTACCTGATCAAATACCGGCAGATGGCGGCATCTTATCCCCAGGTCCTTGTCTCGCAGAGGACCTTGTTCCAGGTGCAGATCGAGTATCTCGTGTCTCTCCAGACTGTGTGGACCGCCGGCACAGCACTTGAAAACTACACCCTGCAAGGCGGGCTGACGCCGTCGCTGGGCAGTGGGCAGGACTCCACCACGCTCAATCTGCCGCACGGGGGTGCGAGTGAATAGGTCTTCGCAGCGATTCCTTTTGGGCGCGGGTCCGGCAACAGCAGGAGCAGGAGCAGCATGACAGTCCAGGGCTCGGCAAAGGACCCGGTCTGCGGCATGACCGTCGACCCGGCCAGGGCAGCGGGGTCGAGCGGGTACCGAGGCATGACGTACCGGTTCTGCTCCGCGGGTTGCAAGCGCAGGTTTGACGCGGAACCATCGCGCTATCTTGCCGCGTCGGCTTCGGCGTCGGGGGACTTTGTCGATCCTGTCTGCGGTATGACGGTGGAGCCGGCGAAGGCTGCCGCCACTGTCGATAACGGGGGAAGGCAATATTTCTTTTGCGGGCAAGGCTGCGCCGCGAAGTTCCGCGCCGACCCGATGCGCTTCCTGCAACCAGGGCCACCCGTGCCCGTTCAACAAGCGCGGGGGGTCGAGTACATCTGCCCCATGGATCCGGAGGTCCGCAAGCAGGGCCCGGGCAGCTGCCCCCGGTGCGGCATGGCGCTCGAGCCGGCGACCCCGGCCGCGCCGGCCACAACGATTGAATACACCTGCCCCATGCATCTGGAGGTGGTTCGCTCGAAGCCGGGCCACTGCCCGCTCTGCGGCATGGCGCTTGAAGCACGCGAAGCCACGGCCGCCGAGCAGCCCAATCCGGAGCTGGCCGATATGACCCGGCGCCTTTGGGTGAGCGTCGCGCTCGCGGCCCCGCTGCTGGCGCTCATGATTTCAAGCGCGCTTCCGTCCATGCCGCTGCAGCACCTGCTGCCTGCGCAAGCCTGGGCGTGGATCGAGTTCGCCCTCGCGACCCCGGTCGTTGTGGGGTGCGGCTGGCCGTTCTTTGTCCGAGGCCGGCAATCGGTGATTTCTCGAAGCCTCAATATGTTCACGCTGATCGCGCTTGGCGCGGGCGCGGCTTATGGATACAGTGTGGTCGCGACGGTTGTGCCCGGCGTTTTTCCTCCGTCGTTCCGCGCCGAGGGTGGCGAGCTCGCGTTGTATTTTGAGCCCGCGGTCGTCATTATCGCCCTGGTTCTGCTGGGCCAGGTCCTGGAGCTGCGCGCCCGCGTCCGCACCGGCAGCGCCCTGCGCGCGCTGCTGGACCTGGCTCCCGGAACAGCGCGACGGCTCGACCACAGCGGCGGCGAATCGGACGTGCCGCTCGCAGAGGTTCGGCCCGGCGACCGGCTGCGCGTTCGTCCCGGCGAACGGGTGCCGGTCGATGGCATTGTGCTGGAAGGCCACAGCTCGGTCGATGAGTCGATGGTTTCGGGCGAGCCCATGCCGGTCGAAAAGCCGGCGGCCTCCAGGGTGACGGGCGGTACGGTCAATGGCACAGGCGGCTTTGTGATGCGAGCCGAGCGGGTCGGTGCCGAGATGCTGTTGTCGCGGATCGTCAGGATGGTCGGCGAGGCCCAGCGCAGTCGCGCGCCGATCCAGCGCGTGGCCGATCGGGTCAGCGGGTGGTTTGTTCCGGCGGTCATTCTCGTAGCTGCCGTCACCTTCGCGGTCTGGTTTGCCCTCGGCCCGCAGCCCCGCTTCGCGCATGCGCTGGTCAACGCGGTGGCGGTGCTCATCGTGGCCTGCCCCTGCGCGCTCGGCCTCGCGACTCCCATGGCGATCACCGTCGGGGCAGGGCGCGGCGCCGGCGCGGGCATCCTGATCCGCAGCGCCGAAGCGCTACAAACCTTTGAAAAGGTCACCACGCTCTTTATCGATAAAACCGGCACCCTGACGGAAGGCAAACCCACCCTCGCCCATGTCTTTGCCCAGCCGGGCCTCGGGGAGGACGAACTGCTCCGGCTGGCCGGCAGCCTGGAGCGGTCCAGCGAGCATCCCCTGGCCTCGGCGATTGTGAAAGGCGCCGAGGCGAGGGGCCTTTCTCTCCATCCGGTCGAGAACTTTCATTCCCTCCCCGGCAAAGGGGTCAGCGGCGTTGTGTCGGGCCGGCAGGTGGCGGTCGGCAACCTGGAACTGTTCCGGCACTTCGGGATCGACCCCGGGCCGCTGCCGGCTGCGTCCGAGGCGATGGGGAGCGAAGGGCAGACAGTGATGCTGGTCGCCGTCGAAGGCAGGCCCGCCGGCTGGCTCACCGTGTTCGACCCGATCAAAGCGTCAACGCTTGAGGCGCTGCAAGGGCTGAAAGCCGCCGGGTTGCACGTGATCATGCTGACCGGCGATAGTGCCGCCACGGCGAAAGCAGTCGCCGGGCAGCTCGGCATCCCGTTCGTCGCCGGCGCTTTGCCGCAGGCCAAGGCAGAAGCGGTCAAGGCGCGGCAGGCCCAGGGTGAAGTGGTGGCGATGGCCGGGGACGGCGTCAACGACGCCCCGGCGCTCGCGCAGGCAAACGTGGGGATCGCCATGGGCACCGGCACCGATCTCGCCATCGAGGCGGGCGGCATCACGCTGCTTAACGGCGACCTGCGGGGCATTCTGCGGGCTCGCAGGCTTAGCCGCGCCACCATGCGCAACCTTCGCCAAAACCTGTTTTTCGCGTTTATTTACAATGCAGCCGGAGTGCCGATCGCCGCCGGTGTGCTTTTCCCGTTCTTCGGCCTGCTGCTCAATCCCATGCTCGCCGCCGCGGCCATGAGCTTGAGCTCGGTGTCCGTGATTGCGAATGCGCTGCGTCTGCGCCGGGCAGCTTTGTAAGCGAGGCAGCCCGGCCTTCTCCGCGGCTTGGACGAGATCGGTGGGCTGCCTCCCCATGGAAAGCGCTGTGCCGCAAAAGGACAGATCAGGAGACGTCCAATGGCTCAAACTGATGCGGATCTGCCCGTGTGACGGCCGCGGAGCATGCAAACGGCGGGTGGGATGATAGCATTGCGCGATATGATGGACGGAACCGTTCGATCCTCGGCCAGCCCTTTGTTCCAGGGCACAGGCCGAACGATCTCTCTTCTTTTTCTTTGCTTTTCCTTTCTTTTTTCGGTCGCTTTTCTTTCGGTTCGCAACATCTATGACGACGAGTATTCGAACCTGGTCTATGTCGGGCTGACCCTTCCACAAGTCGTCCATGTCGCCAATTCGCAGGATGTCCACCCTCCGGGCATGTACGTGCTCACCAACCTGGCGTACCGCGTGATCCCTTCCCCGCGCTGGATCAATCTTTTTTCATTGCTGGGCCTTTATGCGGGCCTGACCACGTTTCTTCTAGCGGTTACTCCCTTGTTCCGCAGCCGCGGCTCGCAACTCTGCTTTGTTCTTCTGGTCTCGCTGCACCCGCAGCTTCTGATGTGGGGTAACACAATTCGCTGGTACAGCTGGTGGACAGGGCTGGCCCTGGTGACGCTGATTGTCGCCCTGCGGCCGGAACGCGGGGATGCGGGCGCTTCCCCGGACGAAGCCTTGCGTTTCGGCAACGGACGAGCCATTGTGCTCGCGCTGCTGCTGGCCGCGCTTTTCTACCTCAACTACATCACACTTGTTTTCGGCGCGGCTCTGGGCCTGGCGCTGCTTTTCCGCTATCGCCTGCGTGCCTGGAAACAGTACCTCTTAACGCTTGGTGTGTTTTGCCTGCTCATTTACCCCCAGGTTCACCCTTTTCTTACCGTGCACATTCCGAGCGGCAAGAATCAGCAATCGAGCTTTCTGCTTTCGCTGGCTCGCCTGGTCCAGGCGACCCTCAGTTCAGAAGCCTTTCTGCCCTGGCATCCGCTGGCCATCCTCGCATTGCTGGTTTTTGGGGCGCTCCTCGTCGCGGGCATCGTGCAGGCGGTGCGCACACGCCCCCTCGGCCTGCGAGCCGCGCTGTTGACGCCGGATCACGGGCTCGGCAGCATCGTGCTTTTCTCCTTCGTCTTCTTTGCCCTGGTCGCTGCAGCCGGTTTCGGCTTCAAGCCCCGAAACGGCCTGCTGTTGGTGCCGGTGCTGGCAGCGCCATGCGCGCTGGCCCTTGGCGGTCTGCGGGGCAGGTGGCAGGCAGGGGCACTGATAATCCTGGCGCTCTGGACCGGGGTGGGCCTGAGCCACCTCGTCCGCCGCGAGGGGCTGACCAAGGCAAATATGAACAACCGGCCCGAAGAGCTGGTCAGGATCCTGCGTACGACCAAGGCTCCGGATTGTGCCGTTGTGGTGACCTATGACTCGCTGATGAACCTCACGGTCGCGAGCGGCAGGCTGCCACGCGTACTGCTGCTCACGTCCGAAGGAAGCCCCGTTCCGCTGAGCAGTCCGCCCTTCCCCGGCAGCAGCTGCAGGTCGGTGACGCTGTTTCGCGTCCGCTCCTACCTGGGCGGGCTGGGGCACTGGGGCGAGCGGCTCAGCGCGGAGATGAATGCAGCCGGGGCGGGGCTTGCGGAACCGGCACAAACGCTCAACCTGAGCTATGATTCCGACGCTGCCCGCAAGCGAAAGTTTGCCTTCATCAGCGGCGCTGCGGATCTGCCGGACTATCGCTATATCGTCACCGTCAACCGGATCACGCCGGCCGAGTTCCAGTCTGTCGAGCAAAAGCTGCCGCAGTTTGCGCCTGCCGACGATCGGTCCAAACGACGCCCCTTTGCCGTATCGGTACCCGACGTACCCTCAACCGCCGGTGGGGGCTAGATCATCGCCTGGTACTCGGCGAGCTCCAACAGTTCACCCCTGCAAAGGCTATTGGTGACCCCGGGAAGATTCGAACTTCCGACCTGCGGTTTAGGAAACCGTCGCTCTATCCACCTGAGCTACGGGGCCAGCCGGTCCTATTGTCTCACCGTCCGGCGTTCGCGGGTAGACGCGATTCCTGCATCCTAGTCTCAGTTTGCAGGGAGATACCAGCAAGGTGACGATGACAGCACAGTTTGAGGTTCAGGAAGGCCAGGCGTTCCCGCGGGGAGCGCACTGGGACGGGCAAGGAGTTAATTTCGCGCTCTTTTCAGCGCATGCGACGGCCGTGGAGTTGTGCCTTTTTTCAGAGGATGGAAAGACCGAATTGCAGCGCATTACCCTGCCGGAACACACCAACGATGTGTGGCATGGCTACGTGCCGGGGCTTGCACCGGGGCAGCGCTACGGGTACCGTGTGCACGGCCCGTACGAGCCTGAAAACGGGCACCGGTTCAACCACAACAAGCTGCTGCTTGACCCATACGCGTATGCCCATTCGGGCGAGGTGACCTGGAACCCGGCCGTGTTCGGCTACGTCATGGAGTCGCAGGACGATCTGACGTTTGATGAACGCGACTCGGCCCCGTTCATGCCGAAGTGCATCGTGGTCGACCAGAACTTCGACTTCACCGGCGAGCGCGGGCACAAATACACGCCCTGGGAAGAAATGATTCTGTACGAAACTCACGTGAAAGGGTTCACCAAGCTGCGACCCGACGTGCCGGAACACTTGCGCGGCACCTATGCCGGGCTCGCGGAGCAACCGGTGATCGACTACATTAAGTCGCTCGGCGTCACCTCGGTCGAGCTGCTGCCGATTCACACCTTTGTCAACGACAGCAACCTGCTTGAAAACGGCAAAGTCAACTATTGGGGCTACAACACGATCGGTTTTTTTGCGCCCGACCCGCGCTACGCCTCCTGCCGGCCCGATACGCTCAAGGAATTCAAGGAGATGGTGGCGCGCCTCCACCAGAATGGGCTCCAAGTCATCCTGGACGTGGTCTATAACCACACCGCCGAGGGCAATGAAAAAGGACCGACCTTCTCGTTCAAGGGTATCGACAACGCCAGCTACTACCGGCTGATGCCGGACCAGAATCGCTACTACATCAACGAGACCGGCACCGGCAATACGCTCAACGTCAGCCACCCCCGGGTACTCCAGATGGTGATGGATTCGCTGCGTTACTGGACCGAGAACACCAGCGTGGACGGGTTCCGCTTTGACCTGGGCACGATCCTGGCACGCGAACCGAACGGCTTCGACAACAAGAGCGGTTTTCTGAAGGCCTGCTCGCAGGACCCGACACTCGCGCACGTCAAGCTCATCGCCGAGCCCTGGGATTGCGGTCCCGGCGGCTACCAGGTGGGCGCGTTCCCTCCGGGCTGGGCGGAGTGGAACGACAAGTTCCGCGACACGGTGCGCGACTTCTGGCGCGACCAGGCACCTGCATCGGCACTGACCGAGCGCATGTGCGCCTCGCAGGACATCTTCAACCACTCGGGCCGCAGACCGTGGTCTTCGGTCAACTTCCTGACCGCCCACGACGGCTTCACGCTCAACGATGTGGTGATTTACAACGAGAAGCACAACGATGACAACGGGGAAAACAACCAGGACGGCAACTCCGACAACCGCTCATGGAACTGCGGCGTGGAAGGCCCGACCGACAACCCGGAGATCAACACGCTGCGGCAGCGACAGATCCGCAACCTGCTCGCAACCCTGCTGCTGTCGCAGGGCACGCCGATGCTGCTGGCCGGCGACGAGTTCGGCCGTACGCAGAACGGCAACAACAACGCCTACTGCCAGGACACGGAGATTTCGTGGCTGAACTGGGACCTGCACGACAAGGGCAAGCACCTGGTCGCCTTTGTGAAGCTGCTCACCGGCCTGCGGCACCGCTTTCCAATCCTGCGACGCAACCGGTTCTACACCGGCAAGTGCAATGAAGCGATCGGCGTGAAGGACCTGACCTGGATCAATGCGAATGGCAGCGAGATGGAGGACGAGCACTGGGGCGACTCAAACATGAAGTGCTTTGGCATGCTCATGGATGGACGGGCGCAGCCGACAGGCATTCAGAAGCGCGGCGGGGACGCCACCATGCTGCTGGTCGTCAATGGGCACAGCGACCTGGTCGAGTTCACGTTGCCGGAGTCCTACGGCGGCGATGAATGGGCGCTGCTGGTGGACACGAACTTCGAGGAGAACAATGCCGCGGGCATCTCGAAAACCGGCGAGCGCTACCAGGTGACGGGCCGTTCGGTTCTCCTGTTCGCGCTGAAGGGCGAGAACGCGCAGACCGGCAAGTACTAAGCTCACAACAGGGAGCCGTGGACGGCTCCCTGTATGCTAGGCTCCTCAGTGGTGGATCCCGCGCTGAATCAGTTGTTTGCCGAAGAATATCGTGCGCTGCGGCCCCGTGCCCCCATGCCGCCGATCCAGGCACGATTCTATCGTTTCACCAGCCTGAACACGACCATTCGGCTGCGCGAAGGCGAGCTGCGTATCCACCTTTCCGACCTGCTGGACGGGGCACCCGAGCCCGTGCTGCGGGCCATCGCGCACATCCTGCTGGCCAAGCTGTACCGCAGGCCCGTCGAGGCCGCGCAGGCCTCCCGCTACCGGCGCTACACCCTGTCGGAGCCCGTGCAGCAACAGACGGAACGCATTCGCAGGCTCCGCGGAAGAAAACGGATCGGCAGCCCCGAGGGCGAGCGCTGGAACCTGGACGAGGTGTTTGAATCGCTGAATACGCGCTTCTTTCACGGGCTGCTGGGCAGGCCGGTGCTGACCTGGAGCGAACACAGTGCGCGCCGCCTGCTGGGCCACTACGACGCGGCGCACAATACCATCATGGTCAGCCGCATCTTCGACCGGCCCGGCACGCCGCGCTATGCGATCGAGTACCTGATGTACCACGAGATGCTTCACCTCAAGCATCCTGTCTCTGTCCGGCGGGGACGGCGGTGTGTGCACGGACCGGCGTTCCAGGAGGAAGAAGCGCGATTTCCGGAGATCGCGGCGGCCCGGGCCTTTCTCAAGCGCCTGGGCTGACCGCAGGGCTGCCTGCGCCGCTGAGTGCCTGTAAAAAGCCGAGCACCCGCTCCGCGAACAGCTCCGGCGCTTCTTCAAACGGCAGGTGACCCAGCCCGGGCAGGATCTCCAGGGGCGCGCGCAGTGCGTGGCTCAGGCGCTCGGCCGAGGAAAGCGACACGGCGCGATCGAGCTCGCCCCACAGCAGCAGGCACGGCAGCTTTCGCAAACGGGGCAGGGCGGGTGCAAGGGCGGCCATGTCCGCGGCCCAGCGATGCAGCACGGAAAGTACGTAATCAACGGTGCCGGGTACGCGCAGGCTCCGGACGTACTCGGCCAGCGAACCCTCGCGCACCCGTTGCGGGTCGCCGTACATGCGGCGCAACGCGACACTGTGGACCCAGGACGGCGCACTCGGGAGCATGCGCGCCGCAAGGCGCCCGGGCAGGGTGCCGGCAAAACGGATCTGTGGGCGCGACTGCACACAAAACGGGTTGGCCGGTGCATGGAGGATCAGCGAGCGTACACGCCCCGGAAACATGGCGGCGAAACACATGGCTACCGCGCCGCCGTGCGAGGTACCCAGCAGGTCGACCGGCCCGAGCTCTTCGTGATCCATCCAGGCCAGCAGGCGGCTCGCCGAGGCTTTCAGGCTGTTGTCGAGCCCCCGTACGCGCTCAGACTGCCCAATGCCGAGGGCGTCCACTGCATACACCCTGCGCAGCTGCGCCAGCGGTCGCATGGACGGCACCCAGCAGGAAGCCGAGCCGAGCAACCCATGGACCAGAACCAGCGGCGATCCCTTCCCCCCTGCAAGCACATGCATGCGGTGGCCGTTCACCGCTGAAGTCTGCTCGCGAAGGCGATGCGTCGGTGTACATGGCGACACTTCCGGTTCGAGGACGCACAGGTTGCCGCTGCCATGCGCCCCTGCCGTCGCTTGCTTGTCTCTGATCATTCGCATCGTGCTTTCACTCATCATTGTTACAGCAATGTGAATGGCAGCAAAGAGGATTCTGCCGGAGCGGCTTACTCCTTTGTTCTCAAAGCTGTATAGTTTTCCGTAGCCCGAATCCTGTTTTCAGGATGTCGGCGGCTGAGGCCCGCAGCCGCCGCCGCGACGCCGTTGCCGGAGGACCCCAGGCAGCGCAAGTAACCTTTCTGTAACGACAGACTTATGGCCCTTTGCTTGCTAGTAGCTCCTGTGAGGTCACCACGGGTGAGCTCCTCCAGAATGAAACGCCTTTTTCCAACCCGGGTCATTGCAGTGGTGCTTGCGCTGCTGACCCTGGGCGTTCTAGGTCTGGCGATCGCGAACTTTGAGCAGGAGCGCAGCTTTCAGCCGCCGACCGACGGCATCTGGTGGGTCGAAGCGCAAGGGGTGCTTCAGGCACAGCGTGTGCCGGCCGACTCGCCCGGCGAGCGCGCCGGCATCAAGCCGGGCGACCTGCTGCTCTCGGTCAATCAGCAGCCTGTGTCTCGGATCGCAACGCTGGTCCGCGAGCAGTTTCGTACCAAGGTTTACGGCTCGGCCAGCTATGCCATCTCGCGCCGCAATATCCGCTTCGATGTCCCGGTCATCCTCGACCGCGCAGACACCGCGATTCACGCTCCGCTGCGGCTGATTGCCCTGGTGTACCTGCTTATCGGGTTGTATGTGCTGTTTCGCCGCTGGACCGCCCCCCATGCCACGCACTTTTACGTGTTCTGTCTTTTCTCGTTTGCCGTCTACGCGCTGCTCTACACGGGTCGTCTCGACAGGCTGGATCGTGCGGTGTACTGGTGTTGGATCGTTGCCGGGGCCGTGCAGCCCGCCCTTTTTCTTCATCTGGCCTGCTCGTTTGAAAACCGCCCCCGCCGGCGCGACCTGCTGACGGGGCTGATCTACAGCCCGGCGGCGGCGATCATCGGCCTGCAGGTGTATGCCATGCTGCGCTGGCAGGCCACCGGGCTGCTGCTGCACCGGCTGGACCAGACGGCCATGGCCTACCTGGACGCTTATTACCTGCTGGCGACCGCCGTGCTGCTGCGGCAGTATGCGCGGGCCGGTCGCGACACCGATGCCGGGCAGGTGCTTGAGCGCCAGCAGCTCAAGTGGCTCAGCCGCGGAGCCCTGCTCACCGTTTTGCCGTTTTCGCTGTTGTATGTGCTGCCGTTCCTGCTCGACTGGAGCACCCCGGAGCTCCTGCGCGACGGCGCGGTGCTGTCGCTCGGCATCCTGCCGCTGACCTTTGCCTGGGCCATTGTGCGCTACCGGCTGATGGATGTGGACCTGATCTTCAAGCGCGGCGTCACCTACACACTGGCCACCGCGGCATTGCTGGGCTTCTACTTCGGGCTGGTCGCGGTCGCCGCCGAGCTGGTGCATACACGCATTCCCAGCGCCGGTGTGTACGGCCTGCTCGTCGCCATCATCATTACCTCCGCCCTGTTCGACCCGGTCAAGCGAGCGATCCAGAACCGGGTCGATCGGGTTTTCGACCGCAAGCGCTACGACTACCGCACCACCCTCATCGAGTTCGGCCGAGGTCTCGGCACCCAAACCGAACTCGGGCCCCTGCTTTCCTCCATCACCAGCCGCCTGTCTCAGACGCTTCTGGTGTCGCGCGTCGCGGTGTTTCTGCCGGAGGCCGACGCCTTGCCCGACGCGCCCGGCGCCTTCCGGCTGGCCGCCGGCCATGGACTGCCCCCGTCACTTGCCGCCGGCCACTCGGACTTCGCGCTTGGCTTTCTGGACTTCGATCGGCGCGTCGGCAACCACATCTTCCTTGAAAATCCGCAAGCGGCGCTCCACCTTCCTGCGGGTGAGCGACGCACCGCGGCGGCGCTTGAGCTGCACTACTACCTGCCCTGCCGCGTTGCCGATCGCACCATCGCCGTGCTCGGCCTGGGCCGCACCACCGGCGGCGACTTTCTGTCGAGCGAGGATGTGGAACTGCTTGAATCCCTCGCCGTCTATGTCGGCATCGCCATCGGCAATGCCACCCTGTACGCCAGCCTCCAGACAAAAATCGCCGAGTTCGAACGGCTGAAAGAGTTCAACGAGAATATCGTTGAATCGACCAATATCGGCATCCTGGCCGTCGATCTTGAAGACCGTATCGAGAGCTGGAACGCGCAGATGGAGGTCCTGTTCGCGATGCCGCGTTCGTTCGCGCTGGGGCAAAAGCTGTCGACGGTGTTCGACGACCGGTTCATGCGCGAGTTCCACCGGGTCAAGGACGATCCCGGGGTGCATCACCTGTACAAGTTCCCGCTCAAGGCACCGGGCGAGCGGGCGCCCGAGGAAGACGGAAAGGTCGCCAACATCTCCATCGCGCCTCTGGTTTCGCGCGAGTTCCACACCCTGGGACGCATTGTGCTGGTCGACGACATCACCGCGCGCGTCGGGCTTGAGGCACAGTTGGCGCAGGCTGAAAAGCTGTCCTCGATCGGCCTGCTCGCCGCCGGCGTCGCGCACGAAGTCAACACACCGCTCGCCGTTATCTCGTCGTACACGCAGATGCTGACCAAGCAGGTGCGCGCGGGCGGCGACGGTGCCGAGCGGCTTGCGCCCCTGCTCGACAAGATCACCAGTCAGACCTTCCGCGCGTCCGAAATCGTCAACGGTCTGCTCAACTTTTCGCGAACCGGCGCGGCCGAGTTCCGCTCGATCGATGTCAACGCGGTGGTGACGGAAACGCTGGCGCTGCTGGAACACCAGCTCCGCACCGCGAGTATCGAGTTGCAGGTCGAGCTCGACCCGGAGCTGCCGCCCATCTACGGCAACTCCGGCAAGCTGCAGCAGGTGTTTCTCAACCTGCTTCTCAACGCCCGCGATGCCATGGGCGAAGGCGGCCGCTTGCGCGTGACGACCAGCTGCAACGGATGCGTGGTGGTCGCCATCGCCGATTCTGGCTCCGGCATCGCGCCCGAGCATGTGCAGCGCATCTATGACCCGTTCTTTACAACGAAGACCACGGCCGGGAAAGGCCAGCGGCGCGGCACCGGCCTCGGCCTGGCCGTCACTTACGGCATCATGCAGGAGCATGCCGGCAAGATTCACGTGGAAAGCCAGCCCGGTGCCGGCACCACCTTCGCCCTCGAGTTCCCCCTGAAGGAAAAGCCCGCGCATGCCTGAAATTACCCTCCCGGCACCTCCCTTTCACGCGGCGATCGCCAGCCGCGCCGCGGCGCAGACGGTCTTGATCATCGACGACGAGGCCGCGATCCGCGAGTCGCTCGAAATCCTGCTGGAGCTTGAAGGCTACGCGGTCGAGATGGCGATCGACGGCGAAGCGGGGCTGGCGCGGATCGAGCAGCGCCCCTACGACCTGGTGCTGCTGGACCTTGCGCTGCCCGGCAAAAACGGTATCGAGATCCTGGAGCTGATCCGCGAGCGCGCGCCGGAGCTGCCGGTCATCATGCTGACCGCCTACGGCACCGTCAACAATGTTGTCGATGCGATCCGCGCCGGTGCCCAGAACTTCGTCCAGAAACCCTGGGACAACGAGAAATTGCTGGCCGACATTCGCGCGGCGGTCGCGCGTTACCGCGCCGAGGAAGAGAACGTCCAGCTCAAGCGCGCGCTCAAGCAGCGCTACAGCTTCCCCAACATCATCGGGAAAAGCGAGATCATGCTGCGCATCTTCGACATGGTCGCGCAGGTTGCCCCCTCGCGCTCGACCGTGCTGATCCAGGGTGAAAGCGGTACCGGCAAGGAGCTGATCGCGAAAGCGGTGCACGCGCACTCGCCGCGCAAGGACAGGCCCTTTGTACCCGTCAACACCGGCGCCGTGCCGACCGACCTGCTCGAATCCACCCTGTTCGGCCACGTCAAAGGGGCGTTCACCTCGGCCATCTCGGCGAAAAAAGGGTTGTTCGAAGTGGCGCACGGCGGAACGCTGTTTCTCGACGAGATCGGCACCATGCCGCTCGACACCCAGGCGAAGATCCTGCGCGTGCTGCAGGACAAACGCTTCATGCACCTGGGCGGCACCCAGGAGATCCAGGTCGACGTCCGCATCATCACGGCCACCAACGTCGATCTGCGCCAGGCCGTGCGCGAAGGCAGGTTCCGCGAGGACCTGTTCTACCGCCTCGACGTGATCCGTTTCGAGCTGCCGCCGCTGCGCGCCCGGCGCGAGGACATCCCGGCGCTCGCGCACCACTTTCTCAAGCGCTACTCCGACGAAAACGAGCTGTCGGCGCGAACGCTTTCCCCCGAGGCCCTGCGCACGCTGGTCGACTACGAGTGGCCGGGCAATGTGCGCGAGCTGGAGAATGTCATGGAACGCGGCGTCGTGCTTTCCTCGGGCCCGGTCGTCGGGCTCGAGCTGCTGCCCGCGCACATCACCGGCAAAAGCTACTCCGCCAGCCTGCTGGAGCACTCGGGCAACGCGTCGCTGTTCGACATCATGGAAGACATCGAGCGGCGCATCATCATCGACAAGCTCGAGCGCTCCAACTGGAACCAGACCGAGGCCGCCGAGCAGTTCCGCATTCCTCTTTCGACTCTCAACCAGAAGATCAAGCGCCTCGCGATCGAGATCAAGAAGCGCGTGCGCGAGTCGTAAACGGTCGCAACCGCATCCAAACCGCTGGAAACAAACGTCGCGACAGGCGTGTGTCCCCCCACCCCATGGCAGAAAACACACTGGACCGCTTCGCGAAAAACAGCATCCTGGCCTTGCAGGAGTACGCCCTGCTCAGCGGGCGCGCGCTCGCGAACCTGTTTCACCGACCCCTGTACCTGGCCGACCTATTTCAGCAGGCCGACTCCATCGGCGTCGGCTCCATCCCGATCGTGCTGCTCACGGGCTTTTTCACGGGCGGCGTGCTCGCGCTCCAGTCTTCAGCCTCGCTGTCGCAGTTCGGTGCGTCCGCCATTACCGGGCAGCTGGTCTCGTTTTCCATGATCAAGGAGCTGGGCCCGGTGCTGACCAGCCTCATGGTCTCCGGCCGCAACGCATCCGGCATGGCCTCCGAGCTCGGCTCCATGGTCGTGACCGAGCAGATCGACGCGATGCGCGCACTCGGCACCGACCCGCTCAAAAAACTGGTCATGCCGCGCATCGTCGCAACCGTGGTCATGCTTTTCTTCCTCACCATCCTGTCGGACACGGTCGGCACCATGGGCGGCGGCACGGTCGCGGTCTTTATGCTGGGGCAGGGCGGCTCGCAGTACTTCCATGCGGCCTACCAGTCGCTCCTATTCGGCGACATCTTTCAAGGGCTCATCAAGCCCGTCTTTTTCGGATTCATCATCGCGACCATCGGCTGCTACTACGGCATGACCACCAAGGGCGGAACCCAGGGCGTCGGCCGTTCCACCACGCAGGCCGTCGTCGTCTCCTCCGTGCTCATCATCGCGAGCGACTTCGTCATCAGTCGCCTGATGATCGGCATCTTCGGGCGCTGACGCGATGGCCGCTGAAACAAGGAGTACCGGACGAAGAAAAACCTGGAGCGAGGAACATCCCGGCGAGCCTGTGATCGCTTTTGAGGACGTGACCCTCACCTCCGGCGGCCGCACCGTGCTCGACCGCATCTCGTTCGAGGTCAAGGGCGGCGAAACCCGCATCCTGCTTGGGCCGGCCGGCGTCGGCAAGAGCGTAACCCTCAAACTGGCGAATGGGCTGATCTGCCCCGACTCCGGCACTGTCAAGGTCTTCGGCGAGGATGTTTCCAAACTGAAGCAGCAGGACCTGTTCGACCTGCGCGATCACATCGGCATGGTCTTCCAGGAGGGCGCGTTGTTTGACTCGCTCACCGTTCGCAGCAACGTCGCTTACCGGCTGACCGAGGATGGCGTTGCGGATGACGAGATCGACCGCCGGGTCCGCGAAGCACTCCGCTTCGTCGAGCTTGAAAACACGATCGACAAGTTTCCTTCACAGCTTTCAGGCGGCATGCGCCGACGCGTCTCCATTGCGCGCGCCATCATCTCCGACCCCGAGCTGGTGCTCTACGATTCGCCCACCGGCGGGCTCGACCCCATCACTTCGACCACCATCATCGAGCTCGTCATCAAGCAGCGCGACCTTTACGGGTCCAGTTCCCTTCTGGTCTCGCATCGTCTGCAGGACGCATTCACGCTGGCCACGCACCGCTTCAACCAGGAAACGAACAAGATGGAGAAGCTGCCGGGCGGCGAGGTCGACACGAGCACGACCTTTCTGGTTCTGCACGAGGGCAAGCTGGTCTTTAACGGGCCCACCATGGACCTCGTCCACTCCGACGACCCATTCATCCGCGAGTACCTGGGCTGAAAACGCGCACCGCCCAACGCCGCTTTCTCGTCTAATCGGCGTATGAGCCCGCTCGGCAAGCGATTCCCGAAACTGCAGCGAAGGCCCGAGCTCGACGCGCTCCGCGGGCTTTTTCTGGTCTGGATGACGCTGACCCATATGCCGACGCGGGCCAGCGAGTGGGTCAATCAGCCATTCGGCTTCTTGTCCTCGGCCGAGGGGTTTGTCTTTCTGTCGGCCCTGCTGGTCGCGCGCATCTACAGCCGGCAGGCCGCGCAGGACGAGGCCGGGCTCAAAACGAAGCTCTGGAAGCGAGCCGCGAAGATTTACGGCATCCACGTGGCCATGCTCGCCCTGCTGTTCACCGTGGTCGCCGGGCTCGCGGCGCACACGCATCGCGAGGCGCTGGGCAACCTGCTCCACTTCTACCATCAGCGCCCGGTCACGGCGGTGCTCGGCTCGCTTCTTCTGCTCTACTGCCCGCCCCTGCTCGACATCCTGCCCATGTACGTCCTGTTCCTCGCGGGCACGCCGCTGGTGCTGACATGGGCGACGCGCCGGGGCTGGCGTGTGCCCGGCCTCCTGAGTTTCGCGCTCTGGGCCGGTGCCCAGTGGGGGCTGCGCGACTGGCTCCACAACGGCGTTGTCCGCATCACGCACCTGCGGGTGCCGGTGCAGGAGAGCGGGGCATTCAACCTGCTGGCCTGGCAGGCTGTGTGGATGGCCGGTTTGTGGCTGGGCGCGCGCTCGGCCGAGGGCACCAATCCCCTGCGACGGGTCAACGGCTCGGCAGCTGCCCTGGCGCTGGCGGTATGCCTTTTCTTTTTGGGCGTCCGGCACGGCTGGCTCGGACCGCACCTCACGCAGGAGACCCTCGCCTTCCCTCTCGACAAGTGGCATATCGGTCCCCTGCGCGCGATCAACCTTCTCGCTTTCACGGTCCTGTTCTACTCCCTGCGGCGGTTTGTGTTCCCCCTGGTGCAGCTGGAGCCGTTTTTGACCCTCGGCAAGGCTTCGCTCGAAGTGTTCTGCGCCCACATCGTTTTTGTGTTTCTGGCGCTGGCCCTGCTTTACAACGACGTCTCGGAGCTGCACGGCGCCCTTGCGATCGTGGTGCTCACCGGCACCTTCGCGGGGCTGTTCGGCATGGCGCACTGGCTGGTGCAGCAGCGCCGCGCGAGGAGGCAGGCCCCGCTGAGCCCCGGGGGCAGCGTGCCCGTAAAAACAGCGGAAGCCGCTCCGCCCTGCTAATCTGAACGCGCTGTTGCTGCGCCTCGATCCCGCCCGGCGCACCGGCTGGAGTTTCCGCCACATGCATCCCGCCCAGTCACTTTCATCCGCACTGGCCGCCTTTCTTGCTTCTCTCGTGGAAGGGGTCGAGGCATTGACCGTGGTGCTGGCCGTCGGCAGTACCCGCGGCTGGAACGGAGCGCTGGGCGGTACCGCTGCCGCTCTCGCCGCGCTGCTGGCACTCGTGATCCTGCTCGGCGGCACCCTGGCGCGCATCCGTCTGGACTGGATGCAGTTCGTCGTCGGTGCGCTGCTGCTGCTCTTCGGCCTCCGCTGGCTCCGCAAGGCGATCCTGCGTGCCGCCGGACGCATCCCGCTGCGCGATGAACAAGCCGCATTTGCGAAGCAGTCCGGCCTGATGAGAAACCGGGCCGAGACGCGAGGCTGGAGTTCCGCTGCGTTCGCTGCCTCGTTTCAGATCGTGATGCTGGAAGGAGCAGAAGTCGTCTTTATCGTGATCGCGGTGAGTGCGGGCGGGCATGGCCTGCTCGTGCCCGCCGGCCTGGGTGCGCTCGCGGCCCTGCTGACGGTGGTCCTGCTGGGTCTCACCCTGCACCGCCCACTTAGCCGTGTTCCGGAAAACAGCCTCAAGTTCGCCGTCGGTGTGCTGCTTTCTGCTTTCGGCACATTCTGGGTCGGCGAAGGGCTGGGTCTCGCCTGGCCCGGCGCTGACGGGTCGCTCATCGGGCTCACCGCCGGCTACCTTGCTGCCGCCCTGCTCGCCGTTGCCCTGTGCCGACGAGGTGTCGTCGGCCGCTAAGCCCCGGGCAGGTCGGCTTCCGCCCGCTTACGGTCTCTTTTTCCTGCCGGGGTTACGAACGTGTACCGGCCGGTGCTCCCGATGGCGTTTGCAATCGTTAGGATAAAACCAGCCCGCATCCTTTGCCATGTCACACAGCCCCGGACAGCTTCTCTCTCATGGCCACGCCTGGTTCCCGGCTTCGGGACTCGTGAAGTCGCGCGTATGAGCCTCGCCGGACAGAACAGCCTCCTGGTCACCGGCGGCGCGGGCTTTATCGGCTCCAACTTCGTGCTGCATTGGCTGCGCGAGGCTGGCACCCCTGTGGTGAACCTCGACCTGCTGACCTATGCCGGCAATCCCCGGAATCTGGCCGCACTCGATGGAGACACCCGTTACCGGCTGGTGGTCGGCGATATCGGCGATCGCGCCCTCGTCACCCGGTTGCTGGAGCAGCACAGGCCAGGCGCGGTCGTTCATTTCGCGGCCGAAAGCCACGTCGATCGCTCGATCCTCGACCCTGCCGCTTTTGTGCGCACCAACGTTGACGGCACACAACAAATGCTTGAAGCCTCTCGAGGTTACTGGCAGGCGCTCGAGGGCGAACGCCGGGAACAGTTCCGGTTCCTCCATGTCTCGACCGATGAAGTCTACGGTTCGCTCGCCGCAGGGCAGCCCGCGTTTACCGAAGAAACACGGTATGCGCCCAACAGCCCCTATGCCGCGTCCAAGGCCGCGTCCGACCACCTGGTGCGCGCTTACGGCCAGACCTATGGCCTGCCGGTGCTCACGACCCACTGCTCCAACAATTACGGGCCATTCCAGTTTCCTGAAAAGCTGGTTCCGCTCACCATCCTCCATGCGCTCGCGGGCAAGCCGCTGCCTCTCTACGGCGATGGCGCCAATGTTCGCGACTGGCTTTTTGTCGAGGACCACTGCCGCGCCCTTCGTGCCGTGCTCGAGCGCGGACAGCCGGGCGAGACGTACAACATCGGCGGTGCGGGCGAGCGCACCAACCTGCAGGTGGTGCACGCCGTCTGCGACCTGCTGGACCGCGACCGGCCCGGCGCCGGCCCGTACCGCGACTTGATCCGGTTCGTCACGGACCGCCCGGGCCACGACCGCCGCTACGCGATCAACGCGGGCAAGCTGGAGCGCGAGCTCGGCTGGCAACCGTCACTGACGTTTGAGCGCGGCCTTGCACAAACCGTCGAGTGGTACCTTGCTCATCTCCCCTGGGCCCGCAGCATCGAAACCGGTGCCTACCGTGAGTGGCTCCGCACCAACTACACCGAGCGGCCCGCGCCATGAGGGGCATCATCCTCGCCGGCGGTTCCGGCACACGGCTTTACCCCGTCACCCATGTTGTGTCCAAGCAGCTGCTGCCGGTCTACGACAAGCCGATGATCTACTACCCGCTGAGCGTGCTGATGCTCGCCGGCATCCGCGACATCCTCGTCATTTCGACCCCGCAGGACACCTCCCGCTTTGCCGAGCTGCTGGGCGACGGCTCTCGCTGGGGCCTCGCCATCCGGTACGCGGTGCAGCCGAGCCCCGATGGACTGGCCCAGGCCTTTCTGATCGGACGCGAGTTTCTCGACGGCGGCCCCAGTGCCCTGGTACTGGGCGACAACATCTTCTACGGTGAAGCGCTTTCTACCCTGCTGCGCACCGCCGCTGCCAAAACCGTCGGAGCCACCGTGTTTGCCTACCGCGTCAAAGACCCCGAGCGCTACGGCGTCGTTGAGTTCGACGCGGGCGGGCGCGCCGTCAGTCTCGAGGAAAAGCCCGCGAAACCGCAGTCGCCCTACGCAGTCACCGGCCTCTACTTCTACGACAATTCGGTCGTTGAGATCGCGGCGTCGCTCCAGCCATCCGCGCGCGGCGAGCTTGAGATCACCGACGTGAACAAGCACTATCTCGCGCAGGGCCTGCTGGAGGTCAAGGTGATGGGTCGAGGCATGGCCTGGCTCGACACCGGCACGCACGACTCCCTCTGTGAGGCCGGCGCCTACATCCAGACCATCGAACGCCGCCAGGGCACCAAAATTGCCTGCCCGGAAGAGATCGCGTATCGCAGTGGTTTTATCACTGCCGGGCAGCTGGAAGCTCTCGCCCACCCAATCCGTAAAAGCGGGTACGGGCAGTACCTCCTCGATTTGTTGGCGGAGCAGAGCCATCTGCCGGACGGGTTTTGAGTCCCCATGAAAGTGATCGAAACAGCCCTGCCGGGTATCCTACTCCTCCAGCCGCAACAGTTCAGCGACGCGCGCGGTCTCTTTATGGAAACCTACAACGCGGCTCGGATGGATGAGCTGGGCCTGCCCGTCTGCTGGCCGCAGGACAACTTTTCCCTGTCGCATCGCAACGTCGTGCGAGGCCTGCACTACCAGCTCACCCACCCCCAGGGCAAGCTTGTACGCGTGCTGTTCGGCGGCGTACTCGACGTGACACTCGATATCCGACGCAGCTCGCCGCACTTCGGCCAATCGCTGACGATGGAGATGTGGGCCGAGGACGGCAGCCTGCTCTGGATTCCGCCGGGCTTCGCGCACGGCTTTGCGGCCCTGTCCGCAGAGGTCGGCTTCGCCTACAAGGTCACGCACCCCTACTGTGCGGAGTGCGAACGCACGATCCTGTGGAACGATCCCGATCTCGGGCTGCCGTGGCCGGTGAGCGAGCGGGATGCCGTGATCTCCCCGAAAGACGCGGCAGGCACCGCTTTTGCCGAGGCCGAGGTGTTCGATTGAGCGAAAAATCGGCCGTGCTGCTGCTCGGCTCCTCGGGCCAGGTCGGGTCGGCGCTCGCATGCTGCTTTGCCGACACGCGCCTGTTTGCCCTCGGTCGCACCCATGCCGACCTGGGCCATCCGGAAGCCCTGCGCCCCGTCCTCCGCGCGGCGATCGAGCAGGCTCGGCCAGGCGTCATCCTGAACGCAGCCGCATACACCTCGGTGGACCAGGCCGAATCGGAACCCGGGCTGGCCGACTGCGTCAACCACCATTCCGTCGCAGTGATCGCCGAAGAAGCCGAGCGGGCCGGTGCCCTTCTCGTCCACTACTCGACCGACTATGTTTTCGATGGACGCAAAACGGAGCCGTGGCTCGAAACCGATCAGCCCGCGCCCCTCAACGTGTACGGGCACAGCAAACTTGCCGGCGAGCAGGCCATCGCGGCCCGCTGCCGACAGTATCTGATTCTCCGTACCAGCTGGATCTATGCGCCCGCGGGCCACAACTTCCTGCGGACCATGCTGCAACTTGGCTCGCAACGCGATTCACTGCGCATCGTCGACGACCAGTACGGCGCGCCCACCACGGCCTGTGCCCTGGCCGCTGCCACGCGCGACGTCCTCGACCGGATCCTCAACGGTTCGGCCGGCCCGAGCGAGCACTGGGCCGGCGTGTACCATGCCACCTGCGCCGGCCGAACCAGCTGGTACGGTTTCGCCGAGGCGATCTTTGCAGCAGCAGCGCGGCGCGGCTTGTGCCGGCAACCGCGGCTGGTTCCTGTTGCAGGCGATGCCTACCCCGCCCTTGCACGACGCCCCCGCAATTCCGTGCTCTCCAACCGGAAACTCGACGAGCGCTTCGGCGTGCGTCTGCCGAGTTGGGAGACGGCACTCCACGAGGTTCTGGAGCAACTGGTGTTGAGTTGACGCTGCCGGATCGCTGCCGGATCGCTGCCGGCGTGAGCGCCTTCCTTTTGCCACCGCTTACGCCCGTCGAATGCCTGGCCGCGCGTTGCACCGGCCTGTTTTGTGCAGGCAGAAGTTGCAGCGTTGCACCGAGCTACGCTGCCGACAAAAGGGCCGCGCTGTTCGCGCGGCCCTTTCCATGGAGCAAGAAGCAGGTTAGCGAGTGCCGCCGCCCTGGCTTGGGCCGCGTCCACCACCCGCACCGCCTGGACCGCCCGCACCGCCGGGCCGTCCGCCGCGACCGCGACCGCGCCGGCGACGCTGCCCCGCGGCTGCCCCCGCCGAGACACCGCCCGCCGGCACACCGACCTCGGCCCCTTCCCGATTGCCGTTCGGCTCATCGCCCTCTTCCCCGTCGTCTCCGCCGTCGAAGTCGTCGTCGAGCTCCTCGCCCTCGATCGTGATGGTGCCGGTGTTGCCGGACGCGGTGTTGCTCGAAGGCTGCGCTTCGCCGCGCGACGTGCTCGGTGCCTGGGCACGCTCACTATGCGTGCCTTCCGGTGAAGGCTGCAACGGGAGCCCCAGCTTTTCGCGCTGTTCCTTAAGCAGCGCCTTGCGCGACAGCTTGATCCGGTTGCCCTCGATGCCCAGCACTTTCACCAGCACCTGGTCGCCCTCGTTCAGCTCATCCTTCACTTCCTTGACGCGATGTTCCGCAATCTCGGAGACGTGCAGCAGCCCGTCAGTGCCCGGGAAGAGCTCCACGAACGCGCCGAACTCGGCCACGCGGACGACCTTGCCCAGGTACGTTTTGCCGATCTCGGGCACAGCGGTCAGGTTGTTGATGATCTCCAGCGCCTTGGCCAGTCCATCGGCGTCGCTCGAAGCCACGCTCACCCGGCCCGTGTCTTCCACGTCGATCTTGACGCCGGTCTGCTCGATGATCCCGCGGATCACCTTGCCGCCCGGTCCAATCAGGTCGCGAATCTTGTCGACGGGAATCTGCAGTGTCTTGATCTGCGGCGCGTGCTTGCTCTTGTCGGTCCGTGCTTCGGCCAGGTGAGCATCCATCGTGTCCAGCAGGAACAACCGTCCGCGACGTGCCTGCTCCATGGCTTCGCGCATGATGGCCGACGTGATGCCGCCGATCTTGATGTCCATCTGCAGCGCCGTGATGCCTTCACGGGTGCCCGCGACCTTGAAGTCCATATCGCCGTAATGGTCTTCCGCGCCGGCAATGTCGGTCAGGATGGCGTAATCGTCGCCTTCCTTGACCAGGCCCATCGCGATACCCGCAACCGAGCCCTTCAGCTGGATGCCGGCATCCATCAGTGCCAGGCTCGCGCCGCACACCGAAGCCATCGACGACGAGCCGTTCGACTCGAGGATGTCCGACACGATCCGATACGCGTAGGGGCTGTCGGCCTCGCTCGGCAGCACGGCGGCAATCGCCCGCTCGGCAAGCGCGCCATGGCCGATCTCGCGACGACCCACCCCGGTCATACGTCCTGTCTCTCCAACGGAGAACGGAGGAAAGTTGTAGTGAAGCATGAACTTTTTCTTTTGCTCCCCTTCAAACGATTCCAGCCGCTGCGCATCGTCGCCCGTTCCAAGCGTGCAGGTCACCAGCGCCTGCGTTTCGCCGCGGGTAAACAGGGCCGAGCCATGCGTGCGCGGCAGCACCGAGGTTTCGATCGAGATGGGGCGAATCTGGTCGAACGCACGACGATCCGGGCGGATCCGGTCCTTGGTGACCTGCTGACGGAAGATCTGTTCCCGCAGCAGCTCATAGTACTGGCCCAGCTTCTTTTTGGCCGCGCCCTGCTCGTTTTCGGGCAGCTGTTTCACCTCGGCCTGCAGCTCGTCCTTGATGCTCTTGACCAGCGCGTAGCTCTCGGTCTTCGCATGCTTTGCGGTGTCGAGCGCATCCTTCAGGCGGTCGCCCACCTTGCTCTTCAACTGCTCAAAGTAGCTCTCGTCATGCTCCAGCGGCTGCAGCTTGCGCTTGGGCTTGCCGGACAGCCCAACCAGCTCGTTGATCTTGGCGACGATCTTTTTGATCTCGCCATGCGCAAAATCGATCGCGCCCAGCACGATCTCTTCGCTCACGCCGCTCGCGCCGGACTCGATCATCACGATACCGTCGGCCGTGCCGACCACCGTGATATTGACCGTACTTTCCTTGCGCTCGGCATAGGTCGGATTGATGACATACTCGCCGCCGACGTAGCCCACGCGGACCGCGCCCACCGGGCCGTTAAACGGAATATCGGACAGGGCAAGCGCGGCGGAGGCCGCGTTGATCCCGACGATATCGGGGTCATTCTCTTTATCGGCCGAGAAAACCAGCGCGATCACCTGGGTCTCGTTGCGGAAGTTTTCCGGAAACAACGGCCGGATCGGCCGGTCGATCTGCCGCGAGGTCAGCACTTCCTTCTCGCTGGGCCGGCCCTCGCGCTTGATAAAGCCGCCGGGGATGCGTCCACCCGCATAGGCGTACTCGCGGTAGTCAACGGTCAGCGGGAAGAAGTCGATGCCCTCCTTGGGCTCGGGCGAGGCGACCGCCGTGGCCAAAACAACAGAGTCGCCCATGGTGACCAGTGCGGCGCCGGGCGCCTGCTTGGCCATTCGGCCTGTTTCAAAATGGAGCCGCTTGCCGCCGGCAAGTTCAACCGTTACGTCCTGTTTCATACAAGCCTCGTTTCAATGCGTTGGCATGGGGTGGGTGCGGGAGGGGGTACGCGGAGCTGCCTTGTAAGAGGGCTCGGGCGTACGGGCTCGGACCGCAGCGGAAAAGGTGCGGGAGCGTGGCGACTTGTCGGGAGCAGAAACCGCTCCCCCTGTCTCGTCGCGTTCTCGGATGAAAACAAAAGCGTTACTTGCGGATGCCGAGCTTGCCGATCACTTCGCGGTAGCGATCCGTGTCGTTGCTCTTCAGGTAGTCCAGCAGGCGGCGGCGCTTGCTCACCAGCATCAGAAGCCCACGGCGCGATGCGTGGTCCTTGGCATGTGTGTTGAAGTGTTGGGTCAGCTCGCCGATACGCTCGCTCAAGATGGCGATCTGTACCTGGGGACTGCCGGTGTCGCTTTCGTGGGTACGAAAACGGGAGATGATGTCGGTCTTTTTAGCGGGTGCCAGCACGGGGGCGTGTAACTCCTATGGCGTGTTTTAAGTTGCTTCCACTTCCTAAGTGTATGCAAGGAGAATAGCATGCAGCACCTCCGGCTGGGCAGTCCCGGTGAGAAACCAGCCGCATCGAACCCCCATGACCTTTCCCTCTCTCACCGAGATCGGCCGGCCCCGGCAGCGCGGCGACGGCCGGCAGAAAGTATCGGGCGGCGCGCACTACGCGGGCGATACCCGGCTGCCCGGCATGGCCTATGCCGCGCTGGTGCAGGCCCCGATCGCCCGCTCCCGCATTGTGAACCTCGACGACCGGGCCGCGCTTGCCCATCCCGGCGTGCTCGCCGTTTTTTCAGACGCAAGCTTTACCCCGGGCCTTCCGCCGATCGCGCCGCCGCCCGACGAGTTCAGCGGCAACTTTCCCGCCGAGCGGCGCGCTCCCTTCGCCGACGATCTCGTTCACTACGCCGGCCAGCACGTCGCGCTCGTCGTCGCCGACACTCTTGATGCCGCGCATGAAGCCGCGGCCCTCGTCCGGGTTGAATACGAGCCGCTTTCACCGACGCTCGTTCTGCGCGCCGGACTCCCCGACACCTACGCCCCGGACCACTTCGCTACCAACTCCGAAGAAAAACTGACAAACAAACGCGGCAACCGGCCCGCCAAACCGCATACACAGGTCGCCGCGCTCTATCGCACCTCCGTTGTGCACCACAACCCGATGGAGCCCTCGGCCACCGTCGCCGCCTGGCAGGGCGATGAGCTCACGCTGCATGATTCGACCCGCTGGGTGCAGGGCAGTCAGCGCATTGTCGCGCACATGCTGGGCATCCCGCGTGAGAAAGTTCGTGTCCTGTGCCCGTTCACCGGCGGCGCCTTCGGCTCCAAAAGCTTCCTGTGGCAGCACGTCGCCCTGTGCGCGCAGGCCGCCCGAGCGCTGGGCCGCCCGGTCAAGCTGCCGCTCTCGCGGCAGCAGATGTTTACCTCGACCGGCCACCGCCCGGAGACCCTGCAGCAGGTCATCCTGTCTGCCGAGGCCGACGGCGCGCTCTCAGGCACGGAGCACCATACACTCTCTGCCACTTCGCCGGTCGCGCATTTCGTCGAGCCCTGCGGGCTCACGACCGGCAATCTTTATCGCACTTCCTACAGCAGCATCAGCCACCAGGTCGCACCGGTCCACCGGGCCACGCCCTGCTTTATGCGCGCGCCCGGCGAGGCGCCGGGGATGTTCGCGCTCGAGGTCGCGATGGATGAGCTCGCATCGCAACTGGGCCTCGACCCGGTCGAGCTGCGGCTTTGCAATGACGCCGAGCGCGATCTGAGCCAGGGGGATGCCGACACTGGCCGCCCCTGGAGCGGCCGCCACTCCTCGGACTGCCTTCGCCGCGGGGCAGAGCTGTTCGGCTGGGCCCGCCGCTCGCCCCAGCCCGGCTCCATGCGGCGCGACGGCAAGATCGTCGGCTGGGGCATGGCCTCAGCCGCCTACCCTGCGCGGCGCTCGCCCGCGTCGGTCCGCGGCATGCTGCGCGCCGACGGTTCCGCGACCTTCTCCGCTGCGACCCATGCCATCGGCGGCGGCACCGCGACCATCGCCCGTCAGGTCGCCGCCGACGCTCTCGGCTGGCCCATCGAGCAGATCGAGTTCCGGCTGGGCGACTCCGGTTACCCTGAAGCCCCGGTCAACGGCGCGTCCCAGACCACGGCCACCATCGCCCCCGCGGTGCAGGCCGCCTGCCGGTCATTGCGCGAAGCGCTGATCGCTGCCGCCATCGCCGACCGCGCCTCACCCCTGTTCGGGGCCATGGCTGAGTCGGTCACGCTTGCAGAGGGCACTCTCCAGTCCGGCGAGCGCGACGAGCCCGCGACCGCCGTGCTCGCCCGCCTGCCCGGCGGCACGCTCACCCTCGAAACCCGCGCCGAGCTGCCCCCGGCCGTCAAGGAGCAGTTCACCTTTCACTCCTTCGGCGCGCACTTTGCCGAGATCACCTGGGACCCTCGCGCGTATGAGCTGCGGGTCGCCCGCTGGGTCTCCGTGCTCGACTGCGGCCGCGTGCTGAACCCGCTCACCGCCCGCTCCCAGGTGGAGGGCGGTATCCTTTTCGGCCTGGGCATGGCGCTGATGGAGCAGACCGTCTATGACGGGCGCACCGGCGCGCCCGTCAACCCCAATCTGGCCGAGTACCACCTGCCCACCTGCGCCGATATGCCGGAGTTCACGATCGAGTTCCTCGAAGAGCCCGACCTGCACCTGAACCCGCTGGGCGCGCGCGGCGTGGGCGAGATCGGCACGACGGGGGCCAACGCCGCGCTGGCCAATGCCGTTTACCACGCCACCGGCAAGCGCTTTCGCGAGCTGCCCATCACGGTGGACAAGCTTGTGACT
>CAXSBW010000001.1:132320-135832 GCA_964235795.1 uncultured Acidobacteriaceae bacterium
TAAAACAGCTGGAAGTTGACCTCGATGTTGATCTCAACCGGCACCGGCTTGCCGTTCAGCTGGGCCGGTCTGAACTTGTACTGCTTGACCGCTTCGATCGCTTTTTCATCCAGCCCCATGCCCAGGGGGCGAACCACGCGGATCCGCTGCGGGTTACCCTGCGCGTCGACGATCAGCGACAGCACCACCACGCCCTGGTACTTCTGCCGCCGCGCCTCGTCCGAAAATTCCGGGTCCACGGCCGAGATCACCTTGGGCGACGAAACTCCACCGCCGGGGTGATAAGGGCCGCCGCCGGTACCGCCCTCGGAGCCCGGCCCCAGCCCGTTGCCGCTTCCGATGCCCAGCCCGCCGCCATGCCCGGTACCGATGCCCGAGCCGCCGCCGTTGCCGGCCGACAGGGTCGCGTTCGGTGCTTGCGGAATCCCGATATTCGGCAGGTTCGCATCCGGCATCTTCATGTCCGGCATCTTGATCGCGGCCGGCACCGCGAGCTTCGGGTGGTCGACCAGCAGCACCTGCGGCGGCGTGATCGGGTCCTTCTCAAACTTGGGCAGCTTGCCCTTGGTCGGCGGCACAATCTCATGGTTGCCGCCGCCACCGCCGCCGCCCGCGGGGCGCACAGCCGGTGCCTTGGGCAGGAACGGCGAAATATCGAGCGGCGTGACCACCGCCTGCTTCACCTCGACCGGTTTGCTCTTGGGCCAGAAGATGAGCGCCAGCACCAGCAGGACATAGAACAGGATTGCGAGCCCGCTCGACAACGGCGAGCGCTTGTCGGCGAAGGGATCGCGCACCGCGACCGGCTGCGAGGTGAGCTCGAGCGGCGGCAGCTTTTGCGGGCGAAACACATCGCGAACATTGCCGAAGAGCGATTCCCAGATGCTGCCTTCAGCACCTGCGGGCAGCAGCTCGGTGTGGTCCAGCCTGCGCGCTTCCTGCTGTTCGGCTAGTTCCGGGGGAGTTAAAACCTGGTTGCTCATTCGCTTTTCTTGTCCGTTGTCGTGGGTTCCGGGCTCTTGAGAACCATTATCGCGCGTTCAGCCCGCACACGCATTCCCATCAGACGAGCCGGAAGCCCCGGAAGTTACCGGGCGATACAATCGATTGTCAAAGTACTTTCACACAAACGGTACGCTTGCCAAGCTTTCGGCGCGCAACGGACCGCCTTTTACGCCTTGAGGATTCATGACTGAACCCACTTCCGATGGCTCCGGCTCCCCCGCCCCGGCCCCACCCGATCTGAAACAAACCCTGACCCTGCCTGAAACTGCCTTTCCCATGAAGGCCAATCTGCCGCAGAATGAGCCGCTTCGACTGCGGCAGTGGGCCGAGTCCGGCCTGTATCGGCAGATCCGTGAAGCGCGTCGCGGCGCGCCCAGATACATCCTGCACGACGGCCCTCCGTACGCCAACGGCCCCATCCACCTGGGCCACGCGCTGAACAAGTGCTTGAAAGATTTTGTGGTCAAGTCAAAAACCATGGCCGGTTTCGATGCGCCGTACGTGCCGGGCTGGGACTGCCATGGCCTGCCGATCGAGATCAAGGTGGACGAGCAGCTGGGCCGCAAAAAGCACGAGATGCCGGCAGAAGAGTTCCTGTCGGCCTGTCGCAGCTACGCGCAAAAGTATATCGATCTCCAAAGCAGCCAGTTCCAGCGGCTGGGCGTCTTCGGCGCATGGGACCGGCCCTACCTCACCATGTCGCCCGGCTACGAGGCCGCGACGCTTGAGACCTTTTACCGCTTTTTTGAGCGTGGCTTCGTCTACAAGGGGCTCAAGCCGGTGTACTGGTGCCTCCATGACCGCACCGCGCTGGCCGACGCCGAGATCGAGTACGAGATGCACACCTCGCCCAGCGTGTATGTGCGCTACCGGCTGACCAGCGACCCCGCGGCACTTGCGGCTGGGCTTGCAAAAGCGCTCGCCGGGCGCGAGGCATCGGTCATCATCTGGACAACCACGCCGTGGACCTTGCCGGCCTCCGTTGCCATCGCGTTTCACCCCGAGTTTGAGTATGTTGCGGCGGAAACCGTGTCCGGTGAGGTGTACATCGTTGCCGCCGCCCTGCTCGCGAGCGTGCGCGAGGCCTGCAAGCTGGGCGAGGTCACGGAGCTGGCGCGCTTTCCCGGATCGGTGCTGGAACGTGCCACGTTTCAACACCCGTTTCTGGACCGGTCGATCCTGGGCGTGCTGGCCGACTATGTCACGACCGAGCAGGGCACCGGTGCCGTCCACACCGCCCCCGCGCACGGGGCCGATGATTTTGTCACGGGCCGACGCTACGGCCTGAGCGCCGAGTGCAATGTCGACAACGCGGGACGTTTGCGAAACGGAGTCGCGACCTGGGAAGGCAAAACCGTTTTCCAGGCCAACCCCGACATCGTCGAGCACCTGCGCGAGCACGGGGCGCTGCTGGGCCAGGCCGACATCTACCACTCCTACCCGCACTGCTGGCGCTGCCACCGGCCTGTCATCTTTCGGGCGACCGAGCAGTGGTTCATCGGCATGGAAACGGCCATGCCTTACCGTTCGACAAGTGTCGAACATTTCGATGACGATCAAAGCGATCAGGGCGATCAGACGTTTCGCGAACGGGCACTGGCGCAAATCAAAGACAACATCAAGTGGGACCCGAAGTGGGGGCAGGAGCGAATCGCGAACATGGTCGCGACCCGGCCCGACTGGTGCATCTCTCGCCAGCGGGTGTGGGGGGTGCCGATCGCGATTTTTCTATGCGGGGCCTGCCATGAGCCGTTGAAGGATCGCGCCGTGAACCGGCGCGTGGTCGAGCTGGTTCGGGAGCACGGCGCGGGCGCGTGGCACACGCACTCGGTCGACGACCTGCTGGGGGCGGACCGGGCCTGCCCGCGTTGCGGCGCGGTGGGGCGGTTTGAAAAAGAGCGGGACATCCTGGATGTTTGGTTCGACTCGGGCTCGAGCTGGCGCGCGGTGCTGGCCGAAGACCCGGCGCTCGGCGTTCCGGCGGACCTGTACTTCGAGGGCGGCGACCAGTACCGGGGCTGGTTCCACACCTCCCTGCTGACGGCGGTGGGCACGCGCGACGACGGTGAAGCGCCTTACCGGAAGGTCGCGACCAGCGGCTGGACGCTGGACGAGCAGGGTCGCGCGATGTCGAAGTCGCTGGGCAACGGGGTCGATCCGGTCGAGGTATCGAACCGGATGGGTGCGGAGATCGTGCGTTTGTGGGTCGCGTCGGTCGACTTCCGCGAGGATGTGGCTGCGAGCGAAAACCTGATGAGCCGGGTGGCGGATAACTATCGCAAGTTAAGGAATACGTTTCGGTTCCTGCTCGGCAACTTATCCGGTTTTGTGCCCGCCGAGCATGCGGTCAAGGATGACGAGTTACTGCCGCTGGACCGGTACATGCTGGCTCGTACGCGGGAGTTAGTCGAGAAAGTCACGAAGTGGTACGACGAGATGGAGTTTCACCGCGTATATCACGCGGTGAATGAGTTCTGCATTGTGGACCTGAGCTCGTTGTATCTCGA
>CAXSBW010000001.1:135932-141359 GCA_964235795.1 uncultured Acidobacteriaceae bacterium
TCCTTTCCGATTCAGTACGAATACCAAAAGCGGTCCCGAAAGCGGGGGCTGGACTGGCGTCCCTTGTTCCTCGCGATCTCGCTTGTGGTGATTGCGCTCGACCGGGTGTCGAAGCTGTGGGTGCAGAAGCACATCCCGGAAGGCGAGAACATCCCGGTGATCCCGCACGTGTTTCGACTGTCGCACGTGTTGAACGAGGGCGCGGCGTTTTCGCTGTTCAACGATGCCCCGGCCAACCCGACCCGCTGGGCGCTGACGGGGTTCTCGCTCCTGGCGGCCGTGGTCATCCTGGTGCTGCTGTTCCGGCTGGGGCGCCGTTTCACGTGGACCGGCCTGGGCCTGGCGCTGGTGCTGGGCGGCGCGGTGGGCAACGCGTGGGACCGCATTCAGTACAAGATGGTGACGGACTTTCTGGAGGTCACGATCGTGCACTATCACTGGCCGGACTTCAACGTTGCCGATTCCGCCATTGTGGTCGGCGGGATCCTGCTGTTTTTCGGCGCGCTGTTCACCCCGCAGCAACGCTCCACCCTCCCACCCGGCAGCGGGTCTTTATAATCGAGGTTTGGCGTGGGGTTGCCGCGACGCACAAGCGGACAGGCCTGCCGAGAGGGCGCGTTTGACCGACCAGATCACACTCCGCGGCGTGCGGGTGCACAACCTCAAGAACATCGATTGCGACATTCCGCATGGCCTGCTCACGGTGGTCACGGGGGTTTCGGGCTCGGGGAAAAGCTCGCTCGCGTTCGATACGATCTATGCCGAAGGCCAGCGCCGCTATGTGGAGTCGCTTTCGGCGTATGCGCGGCAGTTCCTGGAGCGGATCGAGAAGCCGGACGCGGACCTGATCGACGGCCTGGCCCCGGCGATTGCGATCAAGCAGAAGAACACGACCCGCAACCCGCGCTCGACCGTTGCCACGGCGACCGAAATTTACGATTACCTGCGCCTGCTGTACGCGCGCTGCGGAACCGTTCACTGCATTGTGTGCGACGGCGTGGTCAAGCGCGACTCGGTCGACGAGATCGCGGAAGCCGTGCTGGCGCTGGGCGAAGGGACGCGGCTCCATGCGCTGTTTCCGGTGGTCGCGAAGGAAGCCGCACCGGTGGCCGAGCCTGTCTCACCGATGCTGGAAAAACGCTCGCGGTCTCAGGTGGCGCTGAAAAAAGCAGCCGCCAAAAAAGCCGCTGCGCAGCAGGCGAACAACCCGGGCGAATTGCCCTCAGCCATGCGCGATCGGCTGATGGACCTGCGCGGGCGCGGCTTCAACCGTTTGTACCAGGGCGGGACCATTTACGAGTTTTCGCAGCCGGAGTCGTTGTTGCAGATCGACTTTGCCCTGCCGGTGTTTGTGCTGGTCGATCGGATCGCGGTTTCGGCCGAGGCCCGCGCGCGCATTGTGGACGCGGCAGAGATTGGCTATCGCGAGACCGGGGAGATCCTGTTTGAAGTGGTGCGACGCGCCGGGGAAAACCTGCCCGGGGTGCCCGCCGTGCCGGAGCGGCTGCGCTTTTCGCTCGCGTTCGAGTGCAAGACCTGTCATCGCACGTACACGGAGCCCGAGCCGCGGCTGTTCTCGTTCAACAACCCGTTCGGCGCGTGCCCGCGATGCCAGGGCTTCGGCAACACGATCGATTTCGACCTGGACCTGATCCTGCCGGACAAGAACAAGTCGATCGAGCAAGGGCTGGTGGACCCGTGGACGCGGCCCCAGTACACCGTGTACTGGACGGAGCTGAAGCGCGCGGCGAAGCAGCACGGCATCCCGACGGGTGTGAGCTGGTACGAGCTGACGGCAGACCAGCAGGAATGGGTGCTGAACGGGGGCAGCGGGTACACGGGGGTGCACCCGTTTTTCGCGCTGATGGAGACCAAGAAGTACAAGCTGCATGTGCGCGTGATGCTGTCGAAGTATCGCGGCTATGCGAAATGCCCGGAGTGCCGGGGCCAGCGGCTGCGCGCGGAGGCGCGGGCGGTGCGCGTCGGGGGACGGAATCTCTGCGAGGCCGCGGGGCTGACGATCGCGGCGGCGCACGCGTTTTTTGAAGCCGTGCAGCTGACGCCGATGCAGGCCGAGATCGCCGGCTCGATCCTCAAAGAAGTGCAGCAGCGGCTGCGGTTTCTGGATGCGGTGGGGCTGGACTACCTGACGCTGGACCGTTTGGCCTCGACGCTGAGCGGCGGCGAGGCGCAGCGGATCCAGCTGGCGACCTCGCTGGGCTCGCAGCTGGTGGGCGCGCTGTATGTGCTGGACGAGCCTTCGATCGGGCTGCACAGCCGCGATACGGAAAAGCTGATCCGCATCCTGCGGGCGCTGCGCGACCTGGGCAACACGATCCTGGTGGTGGAGCATGACCCGGATGTCATCGCGGCGGCGGACTACCTGATCGATATGGGGCCGGGCGCGGGCGAGTTCGGCGGGCAGGTGCTGGCGGCGGGAACGGTGGACGAGGTCGCGCGGCATCCGGATTCGGTGACGGGTCGCTACCTGAGCGGCGCGATGACGATCCCGGTGCCGTCCAAGCGGCGAGCCCTGCCGGCGCCTGCGAGCAAGGACTGGCTGAAGCTGTTGGGTGCGCGCGCAAACAATGTGAAGGGCGTGGATATCGAGATTCCGCTGGGAGTGCTGTGTTGCATCACGGGGGTGAGCGGGTCGGGTAAGTCGACGTTGGTGCACGAGGTGCTGTACCGGGCGGTCGCGCATGAGTTGGGGCAGACGGAGGGCGGCGACCCGACGGGGTTGTATCGCGAGATCAAGGGAGCCGACCGGCTGAACGATATCGTGCTGGTGGACCAGAACCCGATCGGGCGTACACCGCGCTCGAATCCGGTGACGTATATCAAGGCGTTCGACGCGATTCGGGAGCTGTTCGCGTCGCAGCCGGAAGCGGAGCGACGCCGGTATGCGGCAGGGCATTTCTCGTTCAACGTGCCGGGGGGTCGGTGCGATGTGTGCGACGGCGACGGCACGGTGACGGTGGAGATGCAGTTCCTGGCGGATGTGGAGCTGCCGTGCGAGGAGTGCGGCGGGACGCGCTACAAGGCCAGCGTGCTGGAGATTCGCTACAAGGGCAAAAACATTCACGAGGTGCTGGGGCTGACGGTCAAGGAGGCGCTGCGCTTCCTGGCCGGCAACCCGAAGATCGTGGACAAGCTGGCGGTGCTGGACGAGGTGGGGCTGGGCTATGTGCGGCTGGGGCAGTCGGCGACGACGCTGAGCGGCGGCGAGGCGCAGCGGGTGAAGCTGGCGGCACACCTGGCGACGGCGCGGGTGGCTCCCCAGAGTCGAAGCAAGACGGGGGGCAGCCGCGTGTTGTATGTGCTGGACGAGCCGACGACCGGGCTGCACTTTGAAGACGTGGGCAAGCTGTTGCAGGCGTTCCGGAAGCTGATCGACGGCGGGGGCTCGCTCCTGGTGATTGAACACAACCTCGATGTGATCAAGTCGGCCGACTGGGTGATCGACATGGGGCCTGAAGGCGGCGCAAAGGGCGGCCAGGTGGTGGCGGTGGGCACGCCGGAGCAGATTGCCGGGAGCGAGCTGTCGCACACCGGGCAGTGGCTCGCCGGCGTGTTGCGGCCCGGCGCTGTGGGCACGGCGGCGGCGGTGGTGGCTTGAAACGCCGGTGGGCTGCGCTGGTGCTTGGAGCCGCTGCCGGTGCCGGGGCGATGGCGCAGAGCGGAGCCCTGCCGCCGGGAACCCGCGGGTCGGACGAAGTGCCCGGGGCGGTGGCGGCAGACCCTTTGAGCGCGGCAGAGGCCAAGCTGGACGCGGGGGATTTCGCGGGAGCGCGGCGGCTGCTGGAGGTGTATGTATCGGCGCACCCGGCCGATGCGCGTGGGTTGTTCGACCTGGGCTATGCGGCGGATGGCTCAGGGGACACGGGCACGGCGGAGGCGAGCTACCGGCGCGCCGTGGCGGCAGACCCGAAGCAGTTTGAAGCGCACTCGGCGCTGGGGCTGCTGCTGGCCCGCGAGGGGAAGACGAGCGAGGCTGCGGCGGAGCTGGAAAAAACCTCGGAGCTGACACCAAACCCCGCGAACCCGGCGGCGCAGGCGCAGGCCAACCGTGCCCTGGCGCGGCTTCTGGTGCGGCAGAACAAGCCCGGGGATGCGGAGCGGGCGCGCAGGGCGCTGATCGCGGCGCTGGGGCAATCGCAGGAGTCGGCAGCCGACACGCTGCTGGCGGCGGAGATCGCCGCGCGGCTGGGCGAGGTGGATGCGGCGGCGGACGCCTATGGCAAGGTGCTGGCGGGCTCGCCGGCCGGCAGCCCGGAGGCGGCGGAGAGCAGCGCGGGACTGGCTCACCTGTTGATCGGCGCAAAACGCTATGGGGACGCCGAGCCGGTGCTGCGGAAAGCGTTGACCGCCGACCCGGCGAGCCCTGCACTGAACACCGAGCTGGCCGAGGTGCTGAACGCGGAAGCGAAGCCGGCCGACGCGATCGCGGTGCTTGAAAACGTGCATGCGGCCAGAACAGACGACCCTGCGATCGCGGCGATGCTGGCCGATCTCTACCGGCAGACGGGGCAGGCGGCGAAGGCTGAACCGTTGCTGGCCGAAGCATTGAAAGCCAGTCCGCATGACCCGGCGCTGCTGGCCGACCAGGGCGACGCGCTGGTGCGCGAGGGGCGTTCAGAGGAAGCGATTCCGGTTTTAAAGGAGGCGACCCGGCTCGATCCGGCCAATGGCAACGCCTGGAGCAGCCTGGCTTTTGCAGCGAACCAGGCTCACCAGCCACAATTGGTGCTGGACGCGCTCGCCATGCGATCAAAAGTAATGAGTGAAACCCCGGCTACCTATTTCCTAACGGCCACGGCGTGGGATAGTCTGCATGCAACCAGGCGTGCGGTGGATGCCTACCGTCAATTTTTGGCGGTTGCGGGGACGGGTTTTCCGGATGAGGTGTGGCAGGCCCGGCACCGTCTCATCGCCCTCGCAAAGTAGGCTCGGCAGCCTGGCGGACGCCACAG
This sequence comes from uncultured Acidobacteriaceae bacterium, assembly GCA_964235795.1. GTDB lineage: Bacteria > Acidobacteriota > Terriglobia > Terriglobales > Acidobacteriaceae > EB88. Next base: position 140,906 of record CAXSBW010000001.1, read on the forward strand.
GAGGTGTTCCGATGCGTGTTGCCGTCTTGTTTGCTTGCCCCGTCGTTGCCCTTGCCTTCGCCACCCCCGGCGGGCTGCTTGCCGCCGACAACCATGTGCCCGATCTTTCGGCCTTGCAGGCGCTGGCTGCGAAAGCTCAGCATGCCGGCCTGCGCGAGCAGTGCTACCTGTATGCGGAGCTGGTGCGCGGCAGCACGGAACTGGCGGACCGCAAACTGGCCGAAGGGGACCGTGAAGCCGGCGCGCTGGCGCTGCAGTCGGTCGAGGCCTATGCGGGGGCGATGGACCTGGCACTGGCCGCGGACACGAAAAAGTTGAAGGACGCGGAGATCCTGCTGCGGGAAAGCTCGTTCCGGCTGAAGGCGGCGATGCTGGCGGCTTCGATCGACGACCGCCCGGCGATGGCGTCAGCGCTGGGGAAGATCAACGCGGCGGAGTCGCGGGTGATGGGGGC
>CAXSBW010000001.1:141459-162328 GCA_964235795.1 uncultured Acidobacteriaceae bacterium
CGATGGCGTCAGCGCTGGGGAAGATCAACGCGGCGGAGTCGCGGGTGATGGGGGCTGTGTTCACGCATTGAAGCCGGGTTGAGTCGGCAGCCTTGCACCGCCGGGTAGCCCAGCCACGCTTTGGCAAGTGCGACGCCGCCTTTCGGGACAGGCCGCTCAGGCATCCACGCCGAAGTGGATGTTGGGCAGGTCTTCGACGACGCGGCGCAGGGCCTGTTCCCAGCGGCCGTGGATGCGTTCAAGCTCCGGGTCGCCGGCATTGAAACGCCGGTAGTCGGTGAACCGGAGGCTGCCGCGGCGGTACTGTACCAGTTCAACCGGCGGGCCGACCGTGACGTTGGAGCGCATGGTGGCGTCCATGCTGAGCAGGGCGTACTTCGACGCGGCTTCGAGAGAGGTGGTCCGGGCATCGATGCCGCGATCCAGAATCGGGCGGCCGTACTTGACCTCGCCGATCTGGAGGTAAGGCGAGTCGTCGGTGGCGCAGATGGGGTTGCCCTGCGGGTAGATGAGGTAAAGCTCCGGCTGGCCGCCTTTCTCACCAGGCAGCCGCACTTCGCCGCCGAGCAGCAGGTGGATATTGAAGGAGTAATCGTCTTTCGCGAGTGCGTCGCGGTCCAGGTCCGAAACTGCGCGAACGCAGGCCCCAACCGCCCGTGCCGCCTCGTACATGCTTTTGGCCGCGGCCAGGCCCAGCCCCGCGCGGAACTGCTCGGAGAGCAGAGTGATGACGGACTGCGTGATGGACAGGCTGCCGCTGGTCAGGATGGTGAAAGCGCGCTCGCCCGGCGTTGTAAAGGTGTGGAGCTTGCGGCAGGTGTTCACCTGGTCGTAGCCGGCATTGGTGCGTGAGTCGGAGGCCATCACCAGCCCTTCGTGCGTTTTGATTCCGAGACAATACGTCATGATTGCTGTTCTCTCCCCGGTCGCAGGCCGCGAGCCGCGAGAATCCGCTTGCGCCCGTTCGCGCACCTGTTACAGTCTTAGCACGTTGCCGGGCCTGTTCCCTTTTCCGGCGGCGCGCCCCACCCATCACACACACCGACGAGGGCCCACGTGCACCTTCGCCTTGGCTTCGACATTGGTTTCGAGCTCCCTGCCCCCACGGCCATCGTCGCTCTTCTGCATGTGCACCCTTCGGTCGATGCGCGGCTGCTGCTGCCGAACAGTTTGCAAACCGAGCCCGGGCTCGCGGTGCGGCAGTACTTCGATTCGTTCGGCAATCGCTGTTCGCGCCTCTATGCGCCGGCCGGCAGCCTTCGCCTGCACAACACGACCGAGCTGATCGCGGTGGACTTCCCGGACGAAGCCGGAGTCGACGTGCCGGAAATCCCGGTCCAGGACCTGCCGGACGAGGTGCTGCAGTTCCTGTTGAACAGCCGCTACTGCGAGGTGGACCGGATGGGCGCGATCGCGCTGGAGCTGTTCGGCGGACTGCTTCCCGGGTGGAGCCGGGTGCAGGCGGTGATCGGCTATGTGCACCGCAGCGTGCAGTTCGGGTACCCTTTCGCGCGGTCGACCAAGACGGCGCTGGACGTGTACACGGAGCGCACGGGCGTTTGCCGCGACTTCCAGCACCTGGCGATCACGCTGTGCCGCGCTCTCAATATTCCGGCGCGTTACGCGACCGGCTACCTGGGCGATTTCGGCGTGGCCCCGAGCGCGTCGCCGATGGACTTCAGCGCGTGGTTTGAAGTGTACCTGGGCGGCCGCTGGTGGACCTGCGACGCGCGCCACAACCGCCCGAGGATCGGGCGCGTGCTGATGGCGACTGGACGCGACGCGTCGGACGTGGCGCTGACGACCTCGTTCGGCATCGCGAACCTCCGGCAGTTCACCGTCGTCTCCGAGTGGCTGGACAGACCCGCGGGCGGCTTTTCACAATGACAGGCACCGCCGATACACCGCGCTTCGCGGACCCGTTTCTGCGCGAGTACTTCCTGGACGGCGCGTACGACGAGATGTTTACGCCGGGAGGTGAAGTGCGGCCGCAGTACCGGCTGCTGCTCGACACCTATCGCTCGCTGCCGAATGAAGAAATCCTGCGTCGCAAGCACTCGGCCGACATGAGCTTTCTGACGCAGGGTGTGACGTTTACGGTCTATGGCAAGCAGGAAGGCACGGAGCGGATCTTTCCGTACGACATGCTGCCGCGCATCGTCACCGGGGCGGAGTGGCGCACGATCGAGCGCGGGCTGGTGCAGCGCATCACGGCTTTGAACCAGTTTCTCCATGACGTGTACAACGACGGCAAGATCCTGCAATCGGGCGCGGTGCCGCGAGAGATCGTCTACTCGTGCCCGCACTTCCGCCGGGAGATGCGGGGGCTGCAGGTGCCGCGCAATGTGTATATCGCGGTGACGGGAACCGACCTGCTGCGCTTGAACGACGGCTCGTTCGCGGTGCTTGAGGACAACCTGCGCGTGCCGAGCGGCGTCAGCTACATGCTGTCGAGCCGGCGCGTGATGAAGCGGACGTTTCCGGTGATTTTTCGCGAGTACGGCGTACGGCCCATCGAGCACTACCCGCAGGTGCTGCTGCAGTCGCTGCGCTCGCTCGCGCCCGAGGGTCGGCCCGAACCGACGATCGTGCTGCTGACACCGGGGGTGTACAACTCGGCTTACTTTGAGCACACATATCTGGCCAGGCAGATGGGTGTTGAACTCGTGGAGGGCCGCGACCTCCTCACGCATAACAACGTGGTGTACATGCGCACAACCGCGGGGCTGAAGCGCGTGGACGTGATCTACCGGCGTGTGGACGACGATTTTATCGACCCGCTGGCGTTTCGCGGCGACTCGATCCTGGGGGTTGCGGGCCTGTTCAATGCGTATCGCGCGGGCAATGTGACGCTTGCGAATGCGTTCGGCACGGGGCTGGCCGACGACAAGGCGCTGTACGCGTATGTGCCGGCGATCATCCGCTACTACACGGGCGAAGAGCCGATTCTGTGCAACGTCGAAACCTACCTGATGACCGATGCGAAGCAGCGCGGCTATGCGCTCGCGAACCTGCACAAACTGGTGGTGAAAGCGGTCGGCGAGTCGGGCGGCTACGGCATGCTGATCGGGCCGCAGTCGAGCGTGGCGGAGCGGGAAGAGTTTGCGCGCCGGATCGAGGCGAACCCGCGCAACTATATCGCGCAGCCGACGCTTGAGTTTTCGCGAGCGCCCTGCTTGATGAGCGCGGATGCAAACGGTACGAGTGTGGAGCCGCGCCACGTGGATCTGCGGCCTTACATTTTGTACGGCGACAAGGTTTCCGTGGTGCCGGGCGGGTTGACGCGCGTGGCGCTGCCGAAGGGTTCGCTGGTGGTGAACTCGTCGCAGGGCGGGGGAAGCAAGGACACGTGGGTGCTCGATGAGTAGCGCCCGAGGAGGTGCCCGATGCTGTCACGCGTAGCCGACAGCCTGTACTGGATGAGCCGGTACCTGGAGCGGGCCGAGCACACGGTGCGCATGCTGGATGTGCATTTCTCGATGACGCTGGAGCGCTCCGGCACCAGCGAGGACGCGCGCCGTCGGCGCTTGCTGGTGGCGCTCGGCAGCCCCGGCGATGGCGCCATGGAAGCATTGAACGGCGGCTCGCATGCGCTGCTGGCGCGGCTGGCGCATGATGGCGGCAATGGGGCCTCGGTGCGAAGCTGCATCGCGACAGCACGTGAAAACGCGCGGCAGGTTCGCGAGGAGATCTCATCCGAACAGTGGCTGCAGCTGAACCGCTTGTACCACCTGGTCACGCGTGATGCGGTGCCGGACGCGCCGCCGGAGGAGTTCTTATCCGATGTGCTGGACGGGCTGCACCTGTTTCAGGGTGTGACCGATACCACGATGAGCCATGGCGAAGGCTGGCAATTTATCCAGATCGGGCGCTCGATCGAGCGGGCTTCATCGATTGCCGCGCTGCTCTCAGTGTATGAACTGGGCGTGGCCGCGAGCCCGGCGGAGCGGCCCGCGGGCAGTCACCAGTTCCTGGAGTGGGTAGGGCTGCTGCGCTGTTGCACGGCGTTTGAAGCGTACTGCAATGTGTACACGGCCGACCTGACCGAGTCGCAGATTCTTGAGTTCCTGCTGTTGAACAAGGATTTTCCGCATGCGGTGCGCTACTCGGTGGATCGCCTGCGCGAGGCCCTGCTGGCGCTGGAGCAGGAAAGCGGTCGCCTGGCGCCGCAGGAGCTGGTGCGCGTGGCCGGGCGACTGCAGGCGGCACTGCGTTTTGTCGAGATCGCCGATGTGTTGCAGGGCGGCGTGGGCGATTACCTGCAGATGGTGATGCGCGAGTGCAGGACCGTGCACACGCTGTTGTATCGCGACTACATTCACTACTCCGTGCAGACGGCGCTGGCGATGTGAAGCAGGAAGGGAGCATGGCGAGCATGAAGTTCTACTCGGTGCGGCACCTGACAAAGTTCGTATACAGCAAGCCGGTGAGCGAAAGCGTGATGGAGACGCGCATGCATCCGCGCTCGGACTCGAACCAGCGCTGCCTGCAGTTTTCCCTGTCGGTCAGCCCGCGTTGCCGGGTGTTTTCGTATCGAGACCACCTGGGCAACCAGGTACAGCACTTCAACATTCCGGGCGAGCATACGCAACTCGTGATCGTGGCGGAGTCGCTGGTGGAGCAGCAGCCGCTCGCGTTTGTGCCGCATTTTCTCTCAACAGCGGCCTGGGGCGAACTGGACGCGCTGGTGGGCGAGGGCGACTACTGGGAGATGCTGCTGCCGAGCGAGTTCGCGGTGCCGAGCGATGCACTGCTGCGTCTCGCGAAGGAGCTGGAAGTGCGGCGTCGCGACGACCCGCTGATGCTGGTGCGCGAGCTCAACACGCGATTGTATGAATACTTTCGCTATGTGCCGCGCTCGACGCGCGTGGACTCGCCGATCGATGAGGCGATCGCGTCGCGCGAAGGGGTGTGCCAGGATTACGCGCACACGATGATCGCGCTGGTGCGGACGCTGGGGATCCCGTGCCGCTATGTGAGCGGCTACCTGCACCAGCGAGCGACCGATGTGGGCGAAGGGCAGGACCGCTCGCTGCCGAATGCCACGCACGCGTGGGTGGAAGCGTTTCTGCCGCACCTGGGCTGGGTGGGCTTCGACCCGACAAATAACGTGCTCGCGCATGAGCGGCATATTCGCACGGCGCTGGGCCGCGACTACGCCGACGTGCCGCCGACGCACGGGGTGTATCGAGGGCGCACGACCAGCGAACTGTCTGTGGCGGTGCAGGTGGACGCGTCGGACCAGCCGCCGGCGCTCGATCGCGACCTGCCGATCCCGGAAGACTGGTCGGTGATGGTGGAAAAGGCGCAGGAGCCGCCCGGGCCGGGGTCGCCGCTCCAGGAGATCCAGCAGATGCAGCAGCAGCAGTGATGCTCTAGGCTGAATGCATGAGCTTTCGTGATTTTCTGGGCAGCGCGGAGCCGGTGCGTACGCTGCGCGAATCGCTGGCGGCGCGACGTCTGCCGCATGCCTTGTTGCTGAGCGGACCGCGCGGCGTGGGCAAGTACACGCTGGCGCTGCTGCTGGCGCAGGCGGCCAACTGCACCGCGCCGCCGGCAAGCGAGGACGGGCTGCCGGACAGTTGTGGCGTTTGCTCGAACTGCCGCCGGATTGGCGCAGCCGCACCGCTGCGGGACCGCGTGGCCGAGGCCGTGGCTGCACGTGAAGAGCTGCGCGAGGCGGATAAAAAAGAAACGCGCGTGATGGTGCAAACGCACCCCGATGTGCTGGTGGTGCCGCCCGATCCGCCGCAGCTGCTGATCAAGCTGGGGCAGGTTCGGACGGTGATCCGCGAGGTGTACCGGGTGCCGGTGGAGGCGCGGCGGTCGTTTTATATCTTCACCAGCTCCTCGTTCATGAAGGAAGCGGCGAACTCGCTCCTGAAAGTGCTGGAAGAGCCGCCGCCGCACGCGACGCTGCTGCTGCTGTCGAACAACCCGCAGGAGCTGTTGCCGACCCTGCGCTCGCGCATGGCGGCCTTCGCGCTCGCGCCGCTGCCGGCAGAGCAGCTTGAAGCCCTGATCGCCGCACGCCGGCCCGAGTGGAAACCGGCAGAGCGATCGCTGGTGGCACGGCTGAGCGAAGGCGCGCCCGGCGCGGCGCTGGGCTTTGACCTGCCGGCGTACCTGGAAAGCCGGACCGGTGCCCTGCTGCTGCTGCGCGGGGCGTTGCGCGAGCCCGATGCGAGCGCGTTGTTCCGCATGACGGAGGGATTTCGCGCCGGGGCCGAAGGGCAGACGAAAACGAGTGCCCTGCTGGCCAGCCTGCGCAGTCTGCTGCGCGACCTGATGATGGTGGCCGTCGGGCAGCCGGCGATGGTACGCAACGCGGACCTTGCGCGCGAGCTCGCCGGGCTGGCGGAGTCGGTCCGCTTTGAGTGGATCGAGAACGCGGTGCGCGCCGCCGATGAGGTGGAGACCGGCATGCGCCGCAACCTGCTTCGGTCGCTCTCGCTCGACGCGATGGCGGCGAAGCTGGCCGGCGGCTCGCGGACGGAGCTGCCGGAACAAGGGTGATGGCGAGGGTCACTGGCGGGATGTGGATTGTGCGGCGCGAGTGTTGCTGCGGAAACGCGCCATCATATGTATGTGAAAGGCTGGAGCCGCAGGGCAGGCGCGGGCCGCGCTTTCCCACGCGGACCGGCTACTTGACTCGTGCCGCTTTCTGGAGCCGGTCGTGCAGCGCGGCACCCAGACCTTCCGGCGGCGGCAGGGGGCAGACGATGCGTGCGACGCCGGCTCCGTCGAGAGCACGCAGGCCGGTGAAAAGCGTGTGCGCCATGGTCTCCGGGTCGCCCCAGTGTCCCCAGGCAAACACGGCTGCGCCGGACGGTACACGCGCTCGGTCCCCAGGCTGCAGCAGCCCTTCAGGCAGCAGAAGCCCGGTGCGTCCTCCGTGCGCGGCGGCAAGCAGCCGCAACAGCGCGGTGACCTGGCCGACACCGTGGTCCACAAGAACCAGGGTGGCCCGCGGCGCATAGTGGCGCAGCCCGACACCGGGCGATGGCAGGGCCTCGGGCGTAAATTCTGACTGTGGAACGGGACGGTGCGCTTCGACGCGCGGCCAAATAGCCCGAAGCTGCTCGAGCATGACGGCGCCGGGACGGTACACAATGCATGGATCCTCGCAGGCATCGACCACGGTCGACTCGAGGCCGTGCTCGCAGGGGCCGCCATCAAGCACGGCATCGATGCGGCCGTCGAGATCGGCCAGGACGTGCGCGGCGGTGGTGGGGCTGACATGGCCGAATCGATTGGCGCTGGGGGCGGCAACAGGGATGCCCGCGGCCCGCAGCAAGGCCTGCGCGACCGGGTGCCGCGGCATGCGGATGCCGACGCGCGAGCGTCCGGCGGTGACGGCATCGGGCACGGCAGGGCTGCGGGGCAGCAGCAGCGTGAGCGGACCGGGCCAGAAGCGGTCGATCCACAAGCGAGCCGGCACTGGAATACCGGTTGTTAGGGCCGGGAGCAGGTCTTCGTCCGCGATATGGACAATGAGCGGATCCCACGCAGGGCGTTGCTTCGCGACGAAGATTTGCTCGACGGCGGACGCGTCCAGCGCGTTTGCACCCAGTCCGTAGACGGTTTCCGTGGCAAAGGCGACGGTGCCGCCGCCGCGCAGAATGGCCGCGGCCTGCGCGATGGCGTCGCCCCACTGCTCGGGGTGCGCGGGGTCGGCGCGAAGGCGCAGTGTGCGATCAGCCATGCTTCATTATGCTTGCGCCGTGTTCGTATACTGGCGCTATGGATGCAGTGGAGATCGAGGTCAAGTTTCGCGTCGCGGACCCCCCGGCGCTCGACAGGAAGCTGCGCGAGCTCGGGTTCAGGATGGAAACAGCGCGGACGTTTGAGCACAATGTTTTGTTCGATACCGCCGACCATCGCCTGCGTGCAAGCCACTCGATCCTGCGGATTCGCCGTTACGGCGAGCGCTGGGTTTTGACGCACAAGTGTCTGCCGCCGAACCACAATCCCGCGGAGCGCCACAAGCACCGGCTGGAAGCAGAAACAGCGGTGCAGGATGGCACGGCGCTTGCGACCATGCTCGAGCGACTGGGCTACCAGCCGACGTTTGTGTATGAAAAGTGGCGCACGGAGTACACCGACGGCACCGGGCACTGCGTGGTCGATGAAACGCCGATCGGGCTGTTTGCGGAACTGGAAGGGCCGGAGGGCTGGATCGACCGGCAAGGCCGCGCGCTGGGGCTCGGGCCGGGCGACCTGCTGACACTCAGTTATGGGCGGCTCTTTGAGGCCTGGCGTGCCGAGACCGGGAGCGAAGCCAGGCAGCTGACGTTTGCGGAGTGCGCGGTCACGGCTCGTTAGCCGCGAGCAAACCAGGCCAGGGACGATAGCATCGGTCGCCTGGGTGCGTCGTCGTCACGCGTACTACGGCTGGGGGCTGCCGAGAAACCTGTCGATCACCGGCGCGACCGTGCCGAGTTCGCAGCCCGGCGCCATGTGACCGCAGGGGGAGTGCAGCACCAGTGTTTGCGCGTGCACGAGCTTTGCAAACGCAAGTGCCGGGATGGGATTGACCATGTGGTCCTGCTCGGCGTTGATGATGAGCATGGGGGCCTGCACGGTACGCGCGACGGTGTAAAGGTCGCCGCCGTGCGCGATGTCGTGTGCCAGCATGGCCTCGAGCTGGCGCAGGTAGTCGTTGGCATCGCTGGCCGGGCCCGTGGTTGTTTGCGCAAGAAACTGCGCGAAGCCCTCGCGCGTGGTGTGGTCGACGCGAAACGCCGGCGTGGTGAGATTCATCTGGTGGATGGCCGCGACGACCGGCAGCGCGGGCCTGCGCGTATAGGTGCCGTGGTTGTATGCAGGGTCTTGCTCGAGCGCTTCCTTTTCAGACGACCACAGCAGCAGGTCGCAGGCGGTCAGCTGCGGCGAGCCGACGATCGTTACGATCCTGTCCATGAACGCAGGTGCGTCGACGGCCCACTCAAACGCCTGCATGCCGCCCATGGACTGGCCCATCACGGCGTGGAGGTGGTCGAGGTGCAGCGTTTCGCGCACGAGACGTTGTTCCGCGTGAACCAGGTCGCGCATGGTGAACACAGGGAAGGCGGTGCCGTGCTGGGTGCCGCTGTTGGACGGCGAGGACGAAACCCCGTTGCCGAACGGGTCCACAACGATGGCGAAGTATTTGTCGGTGTCGATGAAGTGATTGGGGCCGGGGCCGATGAGCGAGGCAGCGTCGCCGCTGCGGCCGGTGAACCACATGGGAAACAGGATCGCGTTATCTTTTTTGGCGTCGAGGGTTCCGTAGGTGCGATAGCCGAGCCGGCAGTTCTCGATGGCGGCGCCGGAGTCGAGCGTGCACACGCCAAGTTCGGCGAAATGCAGGGGCGCTTCCGCATGGGCCGCCGAGGCGAAAAGCAGGGCCGCCGACAGCAGGGTCGGAAGTCTCACGCGATGGCCTCAGTCGCGAGCTCTGAGAAGTCGGCGATGCGGCCGAGTTCGTGCACGATACGGCTGAGAAGCGCGAGGCGGTTGGCCCGGAGCGCAGGGTCTTCCGTCATCACCATCGTTGTATCGAAAAAGTGATCGACGTGCGGGCGTAGGGTCGCGATGCGCTCCAGCGCGGCCTGGTAGTTGCGCGCGAGGCGGAAGCTCTCGACCTGCGGCGCCAGCCTGGCGACAGCCTGGGCGAGGGCGGCTTCGGCTTGGTCGACGAGCAGGGTTTCGTCGATCGCCGGGCTGATCGTCAGGCCTTTTTCGCCGGCCTGGCGCAGGATGTTTTTGGTTCGCTTCCATGCGGCCGAGATGGCAAGGAGGTCGTCCGAGCCGCGCACAGCACTCAGCGCACGGCCGCGAGCCATTGCGTCCGGCACGTCGTCGCTGCCGCCGGCGAGCACCGCGGTGACAACGTCGGGAGCGAGCCCGGCGACCTCGCGCAGGTAGAAGTCAAGCCGCTCCCGCAGAAAAGCCGCGACAGTTTCGATCGACGAGCTGTCGTCCGTGGCGGCGGCGAGTACATCGCTGAGGCGCAAAGGGAGAGCTGAAGCCGCAAGAATCTTGACGATGCCGTTCGCGGCGCGGCGGAGCGCGTAAGGGTCTTTCGATCCGCTGGGTGCCAGCCCGATGCCGAACATGGCGACGATGGTATCGATGCGGTCGGCGAGGCCGAGAAGCTGACCCTCGACCGTCGGCGGAATCGGATCGGTGATCGCGGCCGGACTGTATTGCCGGTAGATCGCCTGCGCGACGGCTTCCCTGTCGGCGTACTCGCCTTCCGCGTCATGGCGCACGTATAGACCGCCGACGATGCCCTGCAGCTCGGTGAACTCCTTGACGAGCTCGGTCGTGAGATCGACCTTGGCGAGGGCAACGGCCTGCTCGAGAACGGCGGCACTGGCGGACGGGACAAGGGCTGCGAGCTTTTGCGCGATGCGCTGCATGCGCTCGGTCTTTTGTTCGTAACTGCCCAGGTCTTTGTGGAACGTGACGCTCGCCAGCAGGGCTTTACGATCCGAGAGCGGCGTGCGGCGGTCGAAGTCCCAGAAAAACTGCGCGTCAGAAAAGCGGGCGCGCAGCACACGCTCGTTGCCATGGCGGATGATGCTCTGGCCCCGCTCGTCGGATTCGGTGTTCAGCACGGCAAGGAAGTGCGGCAGCAGCCTGCCTGTCTCGTCTTCGACGGCGAAATACTTCTGGTGATCGCGCATCACCGTGACCAGGACTTCTTCGGGCAGCGCGAGGAACTCGGGCGCGAAGCCGCCAAGGATGACGGACGGCCACTCGGTAAGGTGCGTCACGGTGTCGACAAGTTTTTCGTCTTCGCGCCAGTGTGCGTCTTCAACCGCGCGGGTGACGCGGTCGAGTGCTTTGCGAATCCTGTGCCGGCGCGCTTCCACGTCGACCATCACGTGCGCGGCCAGCAGCTGCTCGCGATAGTTTGCGGGGGTGGTGAGCTCGATGGGAGCCGCGCCGTGAAGCACGCGATGACCCCGGGTGACTCGGCCGGTCGAGATGCCGGCGAACTCGAAAGGCACCACCGCATCCGCAAGCAGCGCGACGAGCCACTGCACGGGACGCACAAAACGCTCGGGCTTGCCGGCGCGCCAGTACATGGGCTTGGGCCAGGGGAGCGCGGCAATCTCTTTCGGCAACAGCTCCGACAGCACTTCGACCGCGGTACGTCCGGGGCGCTCGACCATCGCCGTGGCGTACTCGCCTTTGGCGGTGGCCGTGGGCGCGAGGGCTTCCACAGCCACCCCGGCTTTTTTCGCGAAGGCGTGCGCCGCGGGCGTCGGTGCGCCGTTCTTGAACGCGATGCTCCAGGCCGGGCCGGTCAGCGTTTCGCGCGTGTCCGGCTGCCGGGGCTGCACCCCACGCACCAGCACCGCCAGGCGGCGCGGGGTGGAGCCGGTTTCAACAGCAGCTTCCGCGCCCAGCAGGCATTCGCGTGCAAGCATTGCGTGAACGCGTGTGCCCAGTTCCCTTTGCGCGCTCGCCAGCATGCGCGCGGGCACCTCTTCCAGTCCGATTTCAAGCAGGAGATCAGCCATGCCGGGGCTCCTTCGCGGTCACGCGCGCCTGAGCGGCATAGGCACGCGCGACGCCGACCACCAGGATACGAATGCGCGCCATGACGGCGACTCGCTCGGTCACCGAGATAGCTCCGCGCGCGTCCAGCAGGTTGAACAGATGGGAACACTTCAGGCACAGCTCATAGGCACCGAGCACCGGGAAGCGCCGCAGATCGAGCTCCTGCGGCGGCTTGTGTTCTTCCTCGCCCAGCAGCCGTTCATGCTGCCGCGCGTGTTCGCCGGCGAGCGTTGCGGCATCCTTGAAGCTCGCCAGCAGAACCGCGCACTCCGCCTCGTACAGGCGCAGGTGCTCCCATACTTTTTCCACGTCGGCGGCCTCAAAGCTGTAAACGGAAAGCTGCAGCTCTTCGAGGTGGCGCATATCGCCGTAGGTGGTTGCCGCGCCGGTCTCCGGGTCGCGCGCCCACACGATGTCGTAGATCGAGTCCACGTTCTGCAGAAACGCGGCGATGCGCTCAAGACCGTAGGTGATCTCGCCGGCGATCGGGTCCAGGTCCATGCCGCCGCACTGCTGAAAGTAGGTGAACTGCGTGATCTCCAGCCCGTCGAGCATCACCTGCCAGCCCACGCCCCAGGCCCCGCCGACCGGCCACTCCCAGTTATCTTCCTCGAACTTCAGATCGTGCTCGCGCAGGTCGATGCCGAGGGCCTCGAGCGATTGCAGGTAAAGCTCCTGCACGTTGCCCGGCGGCGGCTTGAGCACCACCTGGAACTGCGTGTGCTTGTACAGGCGATTGGGATTCTCACCGTAGCGGCCGTCGGCGGGCCGGCGCGAAGGCTGCGCATAGGCCACGCGCACGGGCCTGGGCCCCAGCACGCGAAGAAACGTCTCCGGCGACATGGTGCCTGCGCCAACCTCGATGTCGAAGGGCTGCTGCACCACGCAGCCGCGCTCGGCCCAGAAAAGCTGGAGCCGGAACAGGATCTCCTGAAAGGTCAGCGAAGATGACGCAAAAGCGGGGTGGGCCACGAAGGTGAGAGCTTTCAAGGCGGAAGTGTCCGGCACGAGACTGAGTGTACCGGAGGAAGGGCGAGTTCGAGCAGGCAGTCGTCCTTGCCGGGTCCACGCCGGAGAGTCGCTTGTAGTTTTGGTGCGGATTTTATCTGGATGGAATGGATCGATCGTTCAGAAACGGGGGTCGAAAGGATGGCGGCACGCAAGGCGGCTGCTGCCCGGGACACGGCGGAGATGCCCGGTCATGCCACGCAACTGCCGGGACGGTCGAAGAGTTGAGCGAGGCGTTGAGCGGATGAATATCTCAAAAACAAAGGCCCGGGCTGTTGCCATTCTGGACGTGGTTGGCCTACATTCCGGTTGAGGTTCATTTCAGGCCTCCACTGCTTCCAACCCAGTCCACCAGGAGTTCCTCCCTCCGCCATGAAGAAAACAGCCCGCTGCCTCCGCATCCCATTCCTTTTTCCCACGGCCACCGTGCTCTGTGCGGCCGCATCCGCCCTGTCCGCCAGCCCGGCCCTGGCGCAGCAATCGCAGTTGATGACCAAAAACGTCCGCAGCGTCGTCGAGAATCAGGAGCTGCCGCGGCTGCGCGCACTCAATGCAGCGCAAACGCTCCAGCTGTCGATCGCGTTGCCTCTTCGCGACGAAGGGAATTTAGATGGGATGCTCCGGCAGCTCTACGACCCGGCAAGCCCTTCGTTCCATCACTGGCTGACGGTCGGGGAGTTCACCAACCGGTTCGGGCCGACGCAGGACGACTACGACACCGTGGCTCGCTACGCGGAAAGCCACGGCATGACGGTGACATCGAGAACCGATAACCGCCTGCTGGTGGACGTGACCGCTTCCGTGGCACAGGTCAACCGGGCGTTCCACGTCACCATGGGCGAGTACAAACACCCCTCCGAAAACCGGACCTTTTACGCCCCCGACCGGCAGCCGACGCTCGATATCCCGGTCAAGATCTGGCATATCGAGGGCCTGGACAACTATTCCATTCCCAAGCCGGCTCTGCGGCATGTGACGGAAGCGACGATTCGCACGGCGACCAGCGGCTCGGGGCCGAGCGGGCAGTTCCTCGGGAGCGACTTTCGCACGGCCTACTACGGCGGCAGCGCGCTGACCGGCGCGGGGCAAAGCATCGGCCTGTATGGCCTGGGTTACAACCTCAGCGACGTTCAGCGCTATTTCAGCAATGTAGGGCAGCCGTTCAACTCCGCCGTGGTGAAAAACTATTCGACCGATGGATCCACCAACTCGTGCGGAGCGAACTGTGACGACGGCGAGCCGGTCATCGATATCGTGGCGGCGCTTTCCATGGCACCCGGCGTGAACGCGGTGATCGAGTATTTCGGAAAAAATCCCATGGATACCTTCAACGCCATGGCGACCGCGAACGTGGCCAAGCAGTTGAGCGCTTCGCTGAACTACTCGCCTGCCGATCCTTCGGCCGAAGACCCTATCTTCAAGGAATTCGCGGCCCAGGGACAAACCTTGTTCGTTTCGACCGGGGACAGCGGGGCCTGGAACTCGTCGGAAGTTTTCGAGTTCCCGTCCGCGGACCCCTACGTGACCGCGGTTGGCGGCACCGATCTCACCACCAACGGATCCGGAGGGTCGTGGCAGTCGGAAACGGCGTGGGTCGGCAGCAGCGGCGGCTCGAACGACCTGAAGCTGGCGATTCCGAGTTACCAGCAGATGGCGGGCGTGATCAGCGGCGCGAACGGGGGTTCGACGACCCTGCGCAATGTTCCGGACGTGGCGGCAGAGGGCAATACCGACAACTGGTACTGCGTCAACGGCCAGCCATGCACGGGCGGCCTGGGCGGCACCAGCTTCGCCTCGCCGCGCTGGGCAGGCTTTCTGGCGCTGGTCAACCAGCAGGCCGCCAACAACGGCGACGCGTACGTCGGCTTCCTGAACCCGGCCATCTACGGCATCGGCACCGGCTCGACCTACCATAACGATTTCCACGACATCACCAACGGCAACAACGCCAACAGCACAGCCAACTACAACGCCGTGAGCGGCTACGACCTGGTGACCGGGTGGGGAAGCCCGAACGGCCAGGCCATGATCGACAAGCTGGCGCCGCCCCGGACCGCAAGCCTGAACGGCACCCATGTTGTAGCCCCCGCAAGCTCGCCGGGGCTGGTCCTCGATGACTCCGGCGCAAGCACCGCGACCGGCAACCGGGTTCAGATCTGGACGGCCAATGGAACGGGCGCGCAGAAATGGGTCTTGTCCAATAACAACGTGCAGCCGGCCGGGTACTACAACATCGCCGTCTCCCTCGGTCCGTACTGCGCCACGGCTTCCGGCTCCGGCAGCGGTTCGGCTGTCAACCTGCAGCCATGCAACGGGTCAGCGGCGCAGGCCTGGCAGGCAGTTCCTTCGGGCAGCCGCTACAGCTTCCATCCGGCCAACAACACCGGGCTTTGCCTGGATGTGCAGTCGTCTGGAACGACCTCGGGAACGCTGGTGCAGGTGTGGGACTGCAACGGCACCAACGCACAGTACTGGGCTTTACAGTAGCAGCCGGTCTCCACCGGTTTTGTCTAGAACCAAACACGGCGGCGCGGCTTTTCTTATGAAAAGCCGCGCCCGCTTGCGTGTGGCCATGCATGCGAGCCCGCGCAAAGATGCTTCTGCAATCCTGACAGCGGGGATGCCTGTCATGGATTGGCGCGACAAAGACGCACTGGCGCCTAAAGTCGCCGCGCAATTGATCCGGACCGCCTTCGCGAGTCTGCTGGTCATGGCAAAGATTAAAAGCCCATGAAATGGGATCGGTCCGTGCCGCGCAAGCCACTTTGTTTGGGAGACTGGAATCGCTTCCACGCGAGCACACGGTGATCGCAGAGGCTGCGAAGCATTCGCACCTGAGCGGGTTGCGCGACCCGCCTCGCAAACAACAACCGTGCAACAAGGCTAAATTTCCGCGGCGGCCCGCACCCTTTCCGAAAGGCAAATACTTGTTCAGATCAAGGCTGGTGTTTTCAATCGCGGCGGTCGCTTGTCTACCCGCGGCAGTTCAGTTGCAGGCCCAGGTCAACGCGGTGGACGGGGCCGTGGAAGGCTATGTGCACGATGCGCAAGGGGGCGCTGTCGAGGCAGCGCAAGTCACGCTGTTCAACATCGGCACCGGCGTGACACAGGAAGCAGTGACGGACACGGGTGGCTATTACCGGTTTCCGCTCGCACCGGTGGGGCAATACCGTATCGGCATCTCCAAACCGGGCTTCAACACCTACACGCAGACTGGATTGACGATCAGCGTGGGCCAGACCGGCCGCGTGGATGCGGCGCTTGCTGTGGGCAGCGAAAGCCAGACCGTACAGGTGACGGCGAACACTCCGCTGACCGACACCGCCGACTCAACCGTGGGTGCCGTACTGGGCGAAAAAGAGATTGAAGAGTTGCCGATCGTTTCGCGCAATGTTTTCAATTTTCAGCTGTTTTCTCCAGGCGTGATCGGGCTGCCCACCAGCACATTTTCAACGACACAGTTCACGTTTGGCGGCTCGGAGCGCTCGCAGTGGCAGCTGGATGGATTGGACAACACGCAGCACGGCGGCAATCGACAAATCCGCCTGGTGATTGTGACACCGGAAGCCGTGGCGCAAACCCAAACGCTGGCCAGTGGCTATCCGGCGGAGTTCGGCCGCGCCGCCGGCGGGCAGGAATCTGTGATCATCCGGTCCGGTACGAACGACCTTCACGGTTCGGCGCTGTTTCAGTACCGGCCTTTTTCGCTCCAGGCCATTCCCACCCTGGCGACCCTGCATCCATCGCGCACCTGGTACGACGGCGCGGCGACCCTGGGCGGTCCTGTTCTGCGCGACCGTTTGTTCTTCTTCGGACAGTTTGAGCAGAATCCTTACACGTCGCCCTCGCCCATCGTTATCACCGCCGCCAATGCGCAGGCGCTGGGCCTTGCCGCAAGCCAGCTCGGGGACGTGCCGTTCGGCGAGGATTACCGCACCATCACGGGCAAGGTGAACTATGTGCTGGGTTCAAGGAACACAGGCTACCTACGCTTCAATCGCTTCACCAATAACCAGCCGAATACCTCCGGAGGCTTGAGCGTCTCCAACCGGGGCACCATCTACACCGATCACATGAACGGAGGCGGCGCGCAGCTGGCCACGGCCATCAACTCAAACCTGTTGAACGAGGCGCGCTTTGGAGTGAGCCAGCGCGATACGCAGAACCTGCCTTACCTCGTGACAGACCCGAACAGTGTGAACATCAACATTTCGGGAGTTGCCAATATCGGCTACGATCCCCTGAACAGCAGCTCCACTACGGAGCGGGCGATCGACGGGGTCGACAACCTGACCTGGACGCGCGGACGCAGCACCCTGAAGTTCGGGACGGAGCTGGAACGAATTACTTTTCAGTCGCTTTCTGCGATCGATCGAACCTACACCTTTGCCGGGCTTCCGGCGACAAACGACCGTGCCGCCGTCACCCCGCTGAACCAGTACCTGAACACGAAAAGCGGCACTGTGGACCCGGCCACGGGGCAGCCCTACACCTATACGCAATTCACCACAAACGGCGGCGACCCGCGTCTCAAGGCGTCCTTCAACTTTCTAAACTTTTTCGCACAGGATGAGTTCCGCCCTTCGCCGAACCTGCTCATCAATGCCGGCCTGCGCTACGAAGCGATCCTGTTTCCCGTTTTCAACGCGCAATCGCCGCTGGCGCAATCGCGTACCGTGCCCAACGACTGGACCGATATCGCGCCACGCTTCGCGTTCACCTGGTCGCCCGGCAGCCGGCAATCGACGGTGATCCGCGGTGCATACGGGATGTATTACGACGTACCCGGGCTCAGCATCTTCTACGGAGCGGCTCAGAACAATGGACTTACTTTTCTAAGCTACCTGGTCAAGGGCGGCACGGCGGGGGCACCGACCTTTCCAAACGCGCCCGATCTGACAGGGTCTGCTTTTAAAGTCAAACCCAGCGTCAATATCTTCGACCCGAACTTCCATGACACTTATCAGCACCAGGCGAACCTGCAGGTCCAGCAACAGCTGGGGCGCAACACCCTGCTCACGGCAGGGTACCTGTTTGCGGCGCAGCGGCACGGCTTGTATGTCGTCGATACCAACCTGGGCGCACAGGTGCGGCAACTCGCGGACGGGCGGCCGGTTTACGGCGGTACGGCGGCACGCCCGAACACAAGCTTCAACCAGATCAACTCAGTCCGTGCAGGCGCGGCCACCAACTTCAACGGCGGCTTCGTTTCGCTTTCACATCGCCTGAGCTCGGGCGTGGAATTCGGTGCGAACTATACCTACTCGCATGCACTCGCGAACAACCTGGGCGAAGGAGGCCAGATCGAGGATCCTTCCAACCCCAGCCGCGACTACGGTGATGCGGATGACGATGTGCGCCATAACCTGACCGTGCAGGCTTTATACGACCTGCCCGGCGCGGGCGGTCGCTGGCAGTGGACGCGCGGCTTTGAACTGAGCACGCTTTATTTCTACAACAGCGGCTTTCCCATCAACCCGGTTGCCGGCACTGATCTGAACAACGACGGTGTGTTGAACGATCGGCCCCTGTTCGTAGCGCGTAACAGCTTTCGGGGGCGCTACTTGTCGCAGCTGGACGGGCAAGCCATGCGAAACTTCACCGTACACGACCGGTTCCACTTGACGGCATTTGCGGCAGCGGAAAACCTGCTGAACACCAATAACCTGAACTGCAACACGACCAGCGGCTGCACGGGCGCGGTGATCAACAATGTAAACGCACCGGATTTCGGTCGCGAGGTTTCGGCGCGCACTTCGCGCAATGTGCAGGTGGGTGTGAAAGCAATCTTCTAAAGCTTTACAGCGGTTGCAAGCCAGGCGCGGCTTGTCCGCCAGGAAAAGCCGCCAGTGTAAATTCCTTGTGGGCCCCGGTTCCAGTGACTGCCCTAGCCGCCCAGGCGCAGCAGCGCGCCGACGCTTTGCAGGCGCTGCTCGCCGTGGCGCTCGAGCGACTGCATGGCGAAGCGGCGCAGATCGGCGGCGCGGCCGCGTGGCCAGGGCTCGGCTGCAAACTGCGCCGCGGGGGCGTGAAACAGCTGCAGGGCGAGCTCACGCGAGGATGGTGAAAGCGTGAAGGCGGCGGGTTTGCGGTGCTCGTCGCACAGCAACCCATCGCCCTGCGGCAGCCAATACGCCAGGGCATCCGGCGCGAACACGCGGCGGCAAACGGTGCAGCGGGCCAGATCCGGCATCCAGCCCATCAGGCGCACGGTCCATAGCGCGAAATAGGTCACCGGCATCCAGACCCGTCCGACGCGGGTTTGCTCCAGAACATGCAGCAGCAGGCGAAAGGTTGCATCCTGCCCGTCGGCCACCGCCGGTCCCTCGGGCAGCATCTCGTCCAGCACCTCGGTGTAGAAAGCAAGCGCGGCGGCGCGGGCATAGTCGACGGGCTCGGCCAGAGGCGAGTGGATAATCTCGAGCGAGTCAAGTCGGACGAGATCCTGGCGGGGCCGCGTGGCGTAGTCCGCGATCACGTGGGTCATGGGCTCGAGCGCGCCGCCGAAGCGCCGGCGCGATTTCG
Source organism: uncultured Acidobacteriaceae bacterium (assembly GCA_964235795.1). Taxonomy (GTDB): domain Bacteria; phylum Acidobacteriota; class Terriglobia; order Terriglobales; family Acidobacteriaceae; genus EB88. The sequence continues at coordinate 160,549 of CAXSBW010000001.1, forward strand.
ATGCAGCCTTGGCAACACCCTTCAGCTTGCCGGCTTCGCGTGTGAACAGCGAGACGATCTGGTCCGCCTCGTGGACGGGCCAGGTGCGCAGAACAACGGCTTCGCTGCGATACTGCGTGGCGCACTCCCTCCTGCCCTGCTTTCAGAATAGATTCTGCTTATGCGCCGCATAACGGTGCTCGATACGAATAGCGGAGAAAAACGGCAGACGGTAGGCTGGACAAGAACAGCTTTCCGGGAGCTGCCTGCACGCTTCGATGCGCCGCCGCTCGAAGCGGCCTCGGCAGTCTCTTCTCGAAAGCTCCGAATCTTTACAGGAGCCGCCCGTTGAACGTTCCGCAAAGTGATCTTCGCAACTTCCTTTCCCTCCCCTATTCTGAGCTCGAAACGTTGAACCTTGAAGCCAAGCAGGATCGACGCAAGCGGGTTTCGCCCGATGTGATCCGCGAAAAGCGGCTTGCCTATCTCCAGGGCGAAGACGGGATCAAGGCTGTCACGGTGTTGTTTTCGGACCTGGAAGGCCGCCTGCACATGCTCGATTACGACAAGAAGTTCCTGATCGGCAGCTATGACAACCTCACGTTCGACGGCTCGTCGATCCGGGGGTTCACAGCGCAGCGGGAAAGCGATCTGCGTCTGGGCATCGACTGGGCGGCGTTCTACTGGGCACCGGCCGATGTGTTCGGGCCGGGCAAGGTGCTGGTGTTCGGCGAGGTGATCGACAAGAGCGGCAAACCCTATGCGGGCGACCTGCGCGGCGTTCTGAAGAGCTTTGCCGGCGAGCAGTTTGAGAAGAACGGCTACACCCTGAACGCCGCGAATGAGATCGAGGGTTTTCTGTTCGAGGGTCGCGATGCGGAGCGGCTGTTCCACAAGCAGGGTCGCTTTAACTATGTGAACCAGGGCGGCTACTACCACTCGCTGCCGGGCGACCCGCTGCGCGACTTTATCGACCGGGCGGCCGAGGTGCAGCGCGCGATGGGTTTTGAAAACGAAAAGGATCACCCGGAGGTCGCACCCTCGCAGTTTGAGATCAACTACAGCTATGGCGAGGTGGTCGCGGCGGCGGACCAGATTCAGCTTTACAAGCTGATCTGCCGGCAGATCGCGCAGCAGTTCGGCATGACGGCCTCGTTTCTGCCGAAGCCGGTGGTGGGCGTCAATGGCTCGGGCATGCACACCAACGTGTCGATCACGAAGGATGGCAAAAACATTTTCTGGGACGGAGCCGGCGAGGAAAAGCTGTCGCCGATGGCGTGGGAGTTCATCGACCGCATCCTGACGCACGGCAGCGACCTGTGCCTGATCCTGAACTCGAGCGTAAACGCGTACCGGCGGCTCGACCCGCACTTTGAGGCGCCAAACCAGATCAAGGCTTCGGCGACAGATCGCGGCTCGATGGTGCGCGTACCGATCGGCAACGAGAAAAGCGCGCGCGTCGAGGTCCGTTCGGTGGGGCCGGACGCGAACCCGTACCTTGCGCTGTACTCGATCTTCCGGTCGGGCCTCGAAGGCCATAAGTCGGAGATGGCCAACCTGCGCCAGGCGGAGCGCTACCTGCCGGATAACATCTACACGGCGCTGGACGACTTTCGCTCGGCAAGCTGGACGACCGAGTTGCTGGGTGAGGATGTCAAGGGCCGATTCGCGGACCTGAAGCAGGGCTCGGCGGACCGCTGCGCGCGGCTGCTGGGGACGTTTGTGAAGGCGCCGGAGGTGCAGTTCCACCACGAGGTTTACAACCAGTATCTTTGGAACGAGTTTTAAACGGGGCCAAGCG
>CAXSBW010000001.1:162428-163776 GCA_964235795.1 uncultured Acidobacteriaceae bacterium
TTACCGGCCGAAGTGCGCGGAGTTTTTCTCGGCGAAGTGGGCCCATTTTTCGGGCAGGTCGTCGCCGGCGAAGATGGCTGAGACGGGGCAAACAGGTACACAGGCGCCGCAGTCGATGCACTCGACCGGATCGATAAACAGCTGGTCGGCCGCGCCGAACTCGCCTTCGTCTTTCTTGGGGTGGATGCAGTCGACGGGGCAGGCATCGACACAGGCGTGGTCCTTGGTGCCGATGCAGGGTTCAGCGATTACGTAAGCCATCTGGGTGGGCGTCTCCGTTGCGGTGTAGTTCCCTGATTCTAGCAGTTGCGACCGAGGGGTCAAACGGTCTCGGAGCGGGCTTTGCGCTCGGCCGCGAATTCAGCCGGGGTGAGCAGGGGCGCGAGATTCCGCCCGGCAAACATATCCGAGAAGACCTGGACCAGCTCCGCTTCGAGCGGCCCGTTGGTGGCCAGGACCTCTCGGCTGTCCAGCCGAAACGGGCTGCGATCGTAGCGGGTCAGGGTGCCGCCGGCCTCGAGCACCAGCAGCGCCCCGGCGGCGGTATCCCACGGGTTCAGGCCGAACTCCCAGTAGCCGTCGACGCGGCCGGCGGCGACATACGCCAGGTCAAGCGCGGCGGAACCGGCCCGGCGCAGACCGTGCGAGCGCAGCGTGAGCTCATGGTAGAAGTGAATGTTTGGGCTGGCGTGGCGCGAGCGGCTGGGAAAGCCGGTTGCCAGCAACGCCTCCGACAGTCGCGGGGTGCTTGAGGTCGAGAGCCGACGACCATTGAGGTACGCGCCCTTGCCGCGCTCGGCGACAAAGAGTTCGTCGCGCAGAGGGTCATAGAGCACGGCAGCGACCAGCTCGCCATCGGCACCTTCGGGGGTGCCGGCGGGCCGATGCTCCAGGCCGAGCGAAACGCAGAAAACCGGAAACCCGTGCGCAAAATTGGTCGTGCCATCGAGCGGGTCCACGTACCAGCGCCAAGGGCTGTCGAGCTCGCGCCGCGCGCCTTCCTCGCCGAAGACCCCGTGGTCCGGGAAAGCAGCGGACAAGCGGTCGAGGATCAGCTTTTCGCTCGTCCGATCGGCCTCCGTCACCAGGTCGACCTCTGTCTTGTACTCGGTCGCGACCCCGCGCGCGTAGAACTCGCGCAGCAGCGCCCCGGCTTCCTCGGCGATGGGCGCGGCTTTTTCGACCCAGGTCCACTGCACGTTTTCAGGGAGCCGGCTCACTTGCTTCCCTTCCCTGCTTCGGTGGGTGCCTTTTTGCGCCCGAGGGCACGGCTTTCGCCGGCCGGGACCGGTCGGAAGGGGAGCATCGTCGAGATGGTTGGCTGGGGCATACCTCGATTGTACGAGCC
>CAXSBW010000001.1:163876-168424 GCA_964235795.1 uncultured Acidobacteriaceae bacterium
CCCGGCCTGAGGTTTCGGAGCACGACATGCAGCGTCCGAAAGCCGCCGGGCCCGGCCAGCACATCGGCCCTCTGTCCGTGCACGGGGTAGTAGCCCAGCAGGTACTGCGTCCGCAGGTCGTCTGCAACCTTGCGAAACGCCGCGGCCAGGCCGCCCTCGTTGACGTAAAAGGCGCGCCCACCGGTCTCCTCGCTCAGGGTGATCATGGCGTGTTCGCCGGCCGTGTCACGACCGGCGTCGGCCTGGATCGGCGTGTCGATCAGACTGTAAATCATGGTGTCGCCGCGTTGCGCGGCGGCAAGCGCCTCGTCGAAGGTGGTGCCGGCGATCGTGTTGTCGCCGTCCGACACGACGACCAGCACCTTGCGACCGGAGCGTGGCGCGAGTGTCTGCGCGCCCAGCAGCACGGCGGCGTAGAAGGCCGTCGCCGGGCCACGGGTCAGGCTGCCGAGGCCACCGTCGATGCGCCGAACATTGTCGGTGAACGGGACGACCTCGCGCACGTCCGAGTTGAAGTCGAATAATGCAAACTGGTCCCGGTGCGCACCCTGCGAGCCAGGCGGCAGCAGGGCCTGGGCAAAGTCGTGCGCGGCCCGCTGCTCAACCCCCTGATCCTTCCTCGTCGAGCCGCTGGTATCAATGGCGAGTACCACCGAGAGCGGCACGTCGGTCTGCTTCTCGAATACGGCGATAGGCTCCGGCGCGCCGTTTTCGGAGAGCAGAAAATTGTTTTTCTCAAGGTCGGGCACGGGTGCTCCGCGAGCATCGGTCACGCTGACAAAGAGGCTGACCAGCCGCACCTGGACGCGCAGGGTCGTCTCGCCCTGCTGCGCGGGGGCCGGGGTCGCCATGCTTGCCGCCGCGAGCGCGGCCCCGAATGCGGCCCCAGGCGCAATTATGAGCGCAAACATAAGCGCGGTGACCGGCGCGACGCGCCGGAAGAGACGTTGCACAAGGCCGGTCACAGGGCGGGTCACAAGGCCGGTCACAGGGCGGGTCCCGGCTGAAGCTCGTCCGGGAAAGGTTCGCCGTCGGCCCATACGGCTCCATCCGCGAAATATTCCTTTTTCCAGATCGGCACAGTTTTCTTCAGGGTGTCGATGATCCAGCGGCAGGCATCGAACGCCGCGCCGCGGTGGGCGGAGGCGACCGCGATCAGGACGCTGGTTTCGCCGATTTCAAGCCGGCCCAGGCGATGGTGCAGCAACGCGTCGCGCACCGTGAAGCGCGCCCGGGCGTCGGCGACCAGCTGCCGCATCTGCCCGAGCGCCATGGCTTCATAGGCCTCGTACTCGAGATAGTCCGTACGACGGCCGCGGGTGTTGTTGCGGACAATGCCGTCAAAAACGACCACCGCGCCATCGCTGCCGGCCTTGAGCGCGGCCACGGCCCGCTCCGTGTCCAGCCGGTCGCGGGTCAGGCGAACCGCGTCGGCCAGCCCCCCGCTGACCGGCGGCAGCAGGGCCACTTCGTCGCCATCGGCAAGCGGGTCGGCTCGCCGCGCGTACTGCCGGTTGACCGCGACGGCAAGCCGGGGCCACAAAGCCTGCAGGCCGGCATCGGCGTCCCTTCGCAGATCATCGAGCAGCATCCCGACGGTCAGCGGACCAGTCACTGCATCCTGGGGCAAGTCGAGTTCAAGCCAGCGCTCCGGGACGCCCAGGCGCTCTCGCAAGACTCCGAAATACAACACCCGCACCCGCATTTCTCCAGCATACCTTTCCAGTGCGGCGGCTCTTTCCCGATATGGAACGACCGATAGGCCGACCGGGCATCTCCCCGGAACAAACGGTTGACAAAGAACGGGCTCCGCCGCAGAATCGGGTATCGGCGGGTCTGTTAGCTCCCTAACGGTCCGGGCTCGGAAAGGCCCCTGATTGCAAGAAGTTCTCCAAACCAGCTTCCCCGGTCTCGAAAAGATAGCGAGCGGCAAGGTGCGCGACCTGTATGCGGCCGGCGAGGACCTCCTGCTCGTGGCGACCGATCGCATCTCTGCCTTTGATCATGTTCTCGGCAGCGGGATTCCGGGGAAAGGAACGATCCTGACGCAGCTTTCGCTGTTCTGGTTCGAGTTCCTGGAGCACACCGTCCCCAACCACCTGATCCTGACCGAGGCCGACGCCTACCCGCCCGAGCTGCTGCCTTTTCGCGACGTACTCCGGCGACGATCGATGCTGGTCAAACGAGCCGAAATGTTCCCGGTCGAATGCGTGGTGCGCGGCTACCTGTCGGGCTCGGGCTGGAAGGACTACCAGGCGACGGGCGCGGTCTGCGGCATCGCCCTGCCCACCGGCCTGCGCGAAGGCGACCGGCTGCCCGAGCCCTTGTTCACGCCGGCCTCCAAAAGCCAGGGCGGCGCGCATGACGAAAACATCTCGTTTGCCGAAATGGCTGAGCGCATCGGCGCTGCCGACGCCGAAACCCTGCGCTCGCTGAGCCTGGCAATTTACGCGAAAGCCGCCGAGCATGCGGAGCAGTGCGGGTTGATCCTGGCGGATACCAAGTTTGAGTTCGGGCGCGTGGGCGACGTGATCCTGCTGGCCGATGAGGTGTTGACCCCGGATTCGTCGCGGTTCTGGCCGCGCGAAGGCTATCGGCCGGGCGGCGCGCAGCCCTCGTTCGACAAACAATTTGTGCGGGATTACCTCGAAGAGATCGGCTGGAACAAGCAGGCGCCTGCGCCGCCGCTGCCCGCTGAGGTGGTCCACAAGACGCAGGCGAAGTATCTGGAAGCGTTCCGGCTGCTGACCGGCACAACGCTTTCGTTGTAGAAGCGGGTGACGGATGGGACCCGTGGCTGGGACGGATTGGGTCATTGGAGCGGTGCTGCTGCTCTGTGTCGTGCAGGCAGCGCGACGCGGGATTTTCGTGGAGGCATTTTCGCTCGCCGGCATTGTGATCGGCATCGGCGTGGCGAGCTGGAACTATACGCGGCTGCTGCCCTGGTTCACGGGGTGGCTGCGGTCGGGAGCGCTGGCCGATGCGGCGGCGTTTTTGTGCATCGCACTGCTGGTCATGGTCGCGGCCGGCGTGGTCGGGCGCGTCATCCGGTGGTCGATTCGGTCGATCGGGCTGGGCTGGGCCGACCGGCTGCTGGGTGCGGTGTTTGGGCTGGTCAAGGGTGGCGTGCTGGTCACGCTGGGGGTCATGGTGCTGGTGGCGTTCTGGCCGGGGTCTCCGTTGCTGCGGCACTCTCGGCTGGGCCCGTACTTTGTGGCGGCAGCGCGTGAAGGCACGCTGGGCACCCCTGCCGGCTGGCGCGACAAAGTGCAATTCGGGGCCAGGCTGCTGAAGGAACACACAAGCGGGCTGGTGCGGTAACAGGCGGCAAACAGAAAGTGAGAACGGCGTGAAACGCGAACTGGATTCCCTGGTGGCACAGATGTATGCGGGCGGCATTACCTACGCCGAGGGTGTGCGCGAGTTCAAAAAGCGCTTCCTGCTGGAGGTGCTGGCAGCGCATCGCGGCAACCAGTGCAAGGCCGCCAAGGACCTTGGGGTGCATCGCAACACGCTGAACCGCATGATGACCGAGCTTGCGATCGATCCGGGCGAAGTGCGCGCGGGGGTGAAACGACCGCCGCGCTCGGTGAGTCCAACCCTGCAGATGAAGCGCACGGGCAGCGGTCCGCTTTAGAAGGCACCCGCGCTCCGGTACCCTTACAAGATGACCTCAGCCGGCAGTTCCGAATCGCAGATCCACATCCAGCCGGGTTTTTGCTGGGACGCGCAGGGTGCCTACCTGTTCGATATCGACGGCACGCTGCTGCGATCGCGCGACCGCGTGCACTACGACTCGTTTTTCGCGGCGGTGGAGCACGTGATGGGCTGCCCCCTGGTGCTGGACGGCGTGGTGCTGCACGGCAACACCGACCCCGGCATCCTGCGCGATGCGTTCCGGCTGGCGGCAAAAGATGACGAGAGCTGGCGAGCGCATGTGCCGGGCATCTTTGAACACATGACCCGGGGGGTGACCGCGCGGCAGGGTGAGATGGACCTCGTCGTGATGCCGGGGGTAGAAGCGACGCTCGCGCACCTGCAGGCTCGGGGCGCGGCACTGGGCGTCGCGACCGGCAATATCGAGACGATCGGCTGGATCAAGGTGGCGGTGGCCGGGCTGCGCGACTGGTTCACGTTTGGCGGCTTCAGCGACGAGTACGAGGTGCGTTCGGACATGATCGGCCATGCGCTGGCACTGGCGCACGAGGCCGCGGGCCCGGATGCAACCGTGTGCGTGGTGGGCGACACCGTGCACGACGTGACGGCGGCGCGGGTGCACGGGCTGCCGACGATCGCGGTCGCGACCGGCAACTACACCTTTGACCAGCTGATGGAAGCCAAGCCGGAGGTCTGCGCGACCTCGCTTGAGGCCCTGCTGACGCATACGCAGGCCGGGGCTCGCTGACGTATGGGGCGGCAGGGTAAGCGCCTGGCGGCGACGATTCTTTGGATCTGGGGCGCGTTCTGGTGCACGTCCTGGGGGGCGTCCTGGGGCGCGGTGTGCGCCTTCGGGCAGCAGGCGGCTTCAGCGCCGGCCCAGCAGGCGGC
>CAXSBW010000001.1:168524-179370 GCA_964235795.1 uncultured Acidobacteriaceae bacterium
GCGCGGTGTGCGCCTTCGGGCAGCAGGCGGCTTCAGCGCCGGCCCAGCAGGCGGCCCCGGCAGTCAGCCAGCACGACCGCGACCGGGCGCAGAAGGCCTTTGTGGAAGGCGCAAGAGCGGTGGAAGGCAAACGCCTGCAAGAGGCCGTCACCGCGTTTACGCGCGCGGCGGCGCTGAACCCGACGGACGCGAACTACGATGCGGCGCTCGCGATTGCGCGTGACAACTTCGCAACGCAACTGATGCAGGAAGCCCTGAAAGCGCGCCTGGCCGGCGATGACGCGACCTTTCGAGCGCGCCTGCGCCAGGCAGCCGTGCTCGACGGTCGCAACCCGCTGGTGATGGAACATGCAAGAGACCTGACGGACGGAGCGCCGCCTGAGCCGGCCATGCTGAACCAGGTACGCGACGACATGGCCCCGCCGGTCGAGCTGGAACCGGCCGCGGGCACACACAGCTTTCACCTGAAAACATCAAAAGGGGAGCTGCTGCGGCAGGTTCTGAGTGCATACGGCGTGACGCCGACCATCGACAGCTCGGTTGAAAACGCGGGTGCCGGTGCGCCGGTGCGGCTGGACCTGGAGGACGCGACCTGGGCGCAGGCCGAGCAGGCAGCGGAGTTGGCCACGGGCACATTTGCGGTGCCGCTTGACCCCTCACGGGCGCTGGTGGCCCTCGATACCAAGGAGAATCGCGCGAAGTACGAGCGGCTCGCGACAGAAACGGTGTACCTGCCCGCGCTCACGGGGACCGAGCTGAACGACATTGCAAACATCGCGCGCAGTGTGTTCGGAGCTTCGCAAACCACCGTGCACGAGTCAAACAACACGCTGACGCTGCGCGCGCCCGAGACGCAGGTGCGGGCTTTCAACTTCGAGCTGAACGAGCTGCTGGCCGGGCGCAGCGAGACCATGCTCGACGTGGACATCTACGAGGTGCAGACCCAGCTGACAGGCAATGAAGGGGTGCAGCTGCCGCAGTCCAGCACTGTCTTCAACCTGACCTCCGAGGTGAATAACCTCATCAAAAACAACCCGACACTGGTGCAGCAGATCATCTCCTCCGGCCTGGCGAGTCCCGGCAACGTGGGCGAGATCGCGATCGCGTTGATCGCGTCCGGGCAGGCCGGCACCAGTGTGCTGTCGCAGCCGTTCGCCTACTTCGGCGGCGGCATCACGACGACCGCCCTGACGCTGACGCAGGCCGAAGCCAACCTGCAGCTCAACGAGTCCGACACGCGCCTGCTTGACAAGCTGCAGCTGCGGCTGGTCGACCAGGAAGAAGGCACGATCAAGATCGGCGAGCGTTACCCGATCGTGACCTCGTCCTACTCCAATCTCGCGACCGGGTCGACCAGCATCGCGGGGATCAACTCGGCGGGGCTTTCGAACACGCTGCAGAATCTCGGCATCAACCTGTCGGCGCTGACCTCGGCTGCAAGCGCTGCGGTGCCGCAGGTGCAGTACCAGGATATCGGGCTGCAGCTGACGGCGACCACACGGGTGCAGCAGGAGCAGGACGTGTCGTTAAAACTCAGGCTCCAGCTCTCGTCGCTGAGCGGCGCGATGCTCAACAGCAATCCCATCATCAACAATCGCGAGGCCGATTCGATCGTGACCGTCAAGCCGGGGGAGCGGACGGTCCTGGTCAGCCAGCTTTCCAACCAGGAAAGCGCGTCGCTGATCGGGCTGCCATTTTTGAGCGAGATTCCAGGGTTTGAGTTCGGGACCAATCGCCAGACGACGAAAACGCGCGACAACCTGGTGATCCTGTTGACGCCGCACATCGTGCGGCTGAGCCACAGGGAAGCGCAGGGCGCGATGGTGCGCTGGCCCACGCACTCGTAGCGGCGATTGCTGATGCTGTTGTTAGACCTGAGCCTTGGCCGCGATAGGAAATCGCCGGCCCAGGCCGAAGGCCTTGGCGCTGACCTTGAGCACGGGCGCAGCCTGCTGGCGTTTGTATTCACTGCGCTCGACCAGCTTCAAAACACGGGCGATCTCGCCGGGCTCAAGGTCGGTATGCCGTGCAATCTCGTCCGCGGTCTCGTACTTTTCGATATAGGCGGCGAGCGCGGGGTCGAGGTGCGCGTAGTCGGGCAGCGAGTCCGAGTCGAGCTGGCCAGGCCGCAACTCGGCCGAGGGCGGCTTGTGCAGAATGGCCTCGGGGATGAGCTCGCGTTCACGATTGAGATACCGGCACAAACGATAGACTTCGGTCTTGAGCACGTCGCCGATCACCGCGAGCGCGCCCACCATGTCGCCGTACAGGGTGCAGTAGCCGGTCGCCATCTCGCTTTTGTTGCCGGTCGTCAGCACCAGCGCGTTCCACTTGTTTGAGAGCGCCATCAACAGGGTGCCGCGGATGCGCGATTGCAGATTTTCTTCCGTCAGGTCGCTCGGGGCGCCCGCGAACAGCGGCCCGAGCGCGCGGTTGTACTCGGCGAACATGGGCGCGATCGGGACGAGCTCAAAGCGAATGCCGAGATTCGCGGCCAGCGCGCGGCTGTCGTCGACCGATCCGGACGACGAGTAGTCGCTGGGCATGCCGATGCCGATCACGTTTCGGGCGCCCAGTGCTTCAACCGCGATCGCGGCGACGAGCGCGGAGTCGATGCCGCCGCTGAGACCGATCAGCACGCGCGAAAAACCGCACTTGCGCACGTAGTCGCGCACCCCCATCGCGAGCGCCCGGAAGACCAGTTCATCTTCATCCTGCACGTCGGGACGCAGGTCCCCGGTCTCCATCCGGGCCTGGGTGGCTGTATCGAAAAAGAGGAGGTCTTCGGCGCAGGACAGCGCGCGCGCAACCACTTCGCCCCGGGCGTTAAGCGCCAGGCTCGAGCCGTCGAACAGCAGGCTGTCGTTGCCGCCCACCTGGTTCACCAGCACGACCGGCACGTTGTAGCGACGCGCGATCGCGGCCAGCATCCCTTCGCGGATCGCGCGCTTGCCGCGCCAGAAAGGCGAGGCCGAGATGTTCAGGATGACCGAGGCACCGCCGCCTCGCATCAGCTCCTCGACCGGATCGAGCCCGTAGCGGCGCGTTTCCCAAAAGTTTTTATCGTTCCAGGCGTCCTCGCAGATCGTAACGGCGACGCGCTCGCCGGCGATCTCGCAGAGGCTTTGCGAAGGGGCGCAGGCGAAATAGCGCTGCTCGTCAAAGACGTCGTAGAACGGCAGCAGGCGTTTGTGCTGCATCCACGAGACGCGCCCGCCCTGCAACAGGGCGGCGGAGTTGTACACGAGCTTGCCGGACTCTGCCGGTGCAGGCGTAGGCAGGCCGCAAAGAAGCGCGATGGGGAGCGACTCCGTTTCGCGAGCCAGCTCTTCCAGAACCTTGCCGGCGCGCTGAATGAAAGCCGGCTTTTCCAGCAGATCGGCCGGCGGATAGCCGCAAACGGAGAGCTCGGGAAAGAGCACCAGGTCAGCCCCGGCAGCCGCGGCGCGCTCGGCAAAGGCAAGCAGGGTGCGCCCGTTTCCCTCAAAGTCGCCCACCGTGGGGTTGATCTGGGCAAGCGCGATCTTCACAGCCCTAGTGTATCAACGCGCGCCGCCGGGTTCGCCGGGCAGCACCAGCGCGTCCAGGTCCAGAAACTGGCACAGGATCTCATCGTCGGAGGCTCGCATCTCGTCCAGGGTCCCGAAAAAGCGCGCCTTGCCCTCGTGCAGAAAGAGCACGCGGTCCGCAAGCCGCTGCGCAAAGCGCATGTCGTGCGTCACAACGATGCTGGTGAGGTGCAGCTGGTGCTTGAGCTTCTGGATCAGGTCGCCCATGAGCTTCGCGATCAGGGGGTCAACCATGGTGGTGGGCTCATCGTAGAGAATCGCCTGCGGCTGCGCAGCCAGGGCTCGCGCGATCGCGACGGAGCGCTTCATGCCGGTGGAAAGCGCCGACGGCAGCTCTTCGACCACCGAGCCGGTGACACCGACCATTTCCAGCAGTCCGGAGACGATCTGCTGGATCTGGTCTTCGTCGAGCTGCGTGTTTTCGCGCAGGGGAAAGGCAACGTTCTCGCGCACGGAAAGCGAGTCGAACAAGGCCCCGTTCTGAAAAACCATCGTGACCTTGCGACGAATCACCTGCATCTGCTCCTCGTTGAACGCGGTGATGTCTTCACCGGCCACCAGGATGCGCCCGGAGTCGGGCTTGTAAAAGCCCATCAGCTGCTGCAGCGAGACTGACTTGCCGACGCCGGAGCGGCCCAGGATGCACATGGTTTCGCCCGCATTGACAAAGAAGTTCACATCCTTGAGAACGTGGAAATCGCCGAAGGATTTGGAAACGTGCTCGAAGGCGATATAGGGGTGCTGCCCGGTCTCTTTCGACTCGTGCTTTTCAGTTTCTTCGCGCACCTGCTCGTCGGTCGGCGCGGGCTCATCGGCAAGCTTCTCGATGTACTCGAAGCCTTCGGGCAGGTTGTCGAGGTCGGCTTTTGCGGGCTGTTCGGGGTCGTCGCTCATGCTGTGTCGGCTCCTTCGCCGGTCGATGCGCAGGCTTCCGCGCCGGAACCGGCGAATGCGAGTGCGTTCCAGTCGGCGGGGGTGTTGAGGTTGGTGAACCAGCGGTGCGTCCCGGTCCAGCCGTGCAGCGGCGCGAGGGCCTCGACGGGCAGCGCGTCAAAATGCGAGCCGGCGGCGAGGGCCTGCACCACGGACATCATCTTGCGATGTCCGCCCGTGAGAGCCTGGGCGAAGCCGTCGGCGAGCGAGCTGCTGTAAACGGCGCAGAGCGGCTGCGGCCGGCCCAGGGCGAAAGGCACCGTGGCCCATGCGCCCGTGTGTGCGGCCCGGCTCCAGAGCAGCTGCAGAAAGACAGGCGGCAGCAGCGGCAGGTCCACCGGCACAAAGAGGACGGGCTGCGGCTGCTCACCCGCAAGCGAGTGCAGGGCGGCCTCGATGCCGGCCAGCGGCCCGGCGGCGGGGTATCGATCGTAGATACATCGTGTGCAGGCCGGGGCCGGCGCGCCGGCAGGCAGGCCGGCGACCTCAGCCTCGAAGCCTGCTTCGCGCAGAGTGCCGAGCATGTGCCCGAGCAGGTTGCCGGGGCCGAACGGCAGCCCGGCCTTGTCGCGACCCATGCGGCTGCTTTGCCCGCCGGCCAGCACAAACGCCCGCTTTGGAAAAGAGCCGCTCAGGCCTCGGCTCCCCTGCCCAGCGACTCGAAAAACGTGATGATGGTCTCGATGCCGCGATGGAAGTTCGCGATCGAAAACTTTTCATTCGGCGCGTGGAGGTTGTCGTCCGGCAGCCCGAAGCCCATCATCACGGTGGGGATGCGGAGATTGCGCTCGAAGTCGCCGACCACCGGGATGGAACCTCCGCCGCGCACAAACACGGGCTCCACCCCCCACACCGTCTCCAGTGCCTTTGCGGCTGCCCGAATGTAGAGGTTATCGGTGCCGACGACCGCCGGTTCGCCCGCGTGGATCAGCCGCGCTTCCACCGTGACGCCGCGCGGGGCAAGCGACTCCACATACTGCTTGAATCGCGCAAACGTCGTATCGGGCTTCATCGGGGGCACCAGCCGCATGGAGATCTTTGCGACGGCTTTGGCCGGGATGACGGTTTTGGCACCGACCCCGGTAAAGCCGCCGGGCATGCCGTGAACGTCGAGCGTGGGACGCGCCCAGGTGCGTTCCTGCACCGAGTAGCCGGGCTCGCCCACCAGCGCGGGCGCGCCGATCTCGTCCCGCAGGTACTGCGCCTCGTCAAACGGCAGGCGCGCCCAGGCCGCGAGCTCGTCGGCCGACGGCGGCGCGAGCTCGTCATAGGTGCCGGGGACGAGGATCCGCCCGTCAGCGTCCTTGAGCTGCGCGATGATTTGCGCGAGCGCGACAAACGGGTTCGGGGCCGCGCCGCCATACATGCCGGAGTGCAGGTCCGTGCGCGCACCGCGCACCTCCACCTCGGTGTAGATCATGCCGCGCAGCCCGACGCACAGGGTCGGCAGCTCAGGCGCGAACATTTCCGTGTCGGAAACGAGCGCGAAATCGGCGCTGCAACGCTGAGGGTGCGCCTCGATAAAGGCCGCGATGGACTCGCCGCCGACCTCTTCCTCGCCTTCAAGCAGCACGCGCACGTTCAGCGGCAGCCTGCCGCCGTGCGCCGCGAAGAGCGCTTCGAGCGCTTTGACGTGCATGTACATCTGCCCCTTGTCGTCGACCGCCCCGCGTGCATGGAGATTGCCGTTGCGCTCGTCCGGCTCAAAGGGCGGGGTGAGCCACTCTTCAAGCGGGTCGGGCGGCTGCACGTCGTAGTGGCCGTAGCACAGCACGGTCGGCGCGCCGGGAGCATGAAGCCAGTCGGCCAGCACGAGCGGGTGGCCGTGAGCGCCGGATGCGGTGGGAACATCGACAAGCTCGACATGCTCCATACCGATGCGCCGGAGCTCGGCGGCGAGGGTTTCGGCGGCGCGGCGCACGTCGCCTCGATGTTCCGGCAGGGTCGAGATCGAAGGAATGCGAAGCAGGTCTTTGAGCTCGTCGAGAAAACGGCGCTCGTGGGCGCGGGCAAATGCGACGGCGGGGGAAAGTGGAGCCATGGCCCTACTTTACGCGCCCCCGGCATCAATAGCGCGGCATGGACGGGTCGATCCGCACGGCCCAAACATCGACACCGCCGGCGAGCGACTGTGCCTTGTCGAAACCCTGGTTGCGCAGCCAGGTGGCCACACTCAGCGAGCGCACTCCGTGGTGGCAGACCGCGACGATGCGACCGTCGGGGTCCAGCTCGGCATGGGCGCGCGAGGGGATGTCGCCCATGGGCATGGACACAGCCCCGGGGAGCGGGGCGGCCTCAACTTCCCAGGGTTCACGCACGTCTAACAGAAGAACCGGTTCACTTCCAGTTTTTCCGGTATTCTGTTGTAAGTCATGCAAAACTTCCGGCTCGATCTCATAAGGCAGCATGGAAGCCAGCATACATCCGCTCTTCCCCGGGGCGGTCCAGGCAGCAATCGTTACACGCGAAGTTCAGTTTTTGTTCTGAACAGCGGCGACCGAGGGCGGGGCGGCTGCAGGAGCCGTGTCGTGCAAGTGAAGTGGAACAGCAAAAGCGACGCACGGCGCCGCAGACAGGATTTTTGACCCGACATGGCACAAGCCGAACGCGTGATGATTGTTGAAGACGAGGTGCATGCCCTGCACGGGCTGGCCGAGCTGGTTTCCTCCTGGGGCTATGAAACGGAGATGGCCGGCGACGGACTGGAAGCGCTCGACAAGGTGCCGGGCTGGAAGCCGGGCATCATTGTGACCGACCTGAAGATGCCTCGCATGAACGGCCTGGAGCTGCTGCAGCAGCTGCAGCAGAACAAGAACGACTGCACGGTGGTGGTGTTGACGGCGCAGGGCTCGATCGACCTGGCGGTGGAAGCGATGAAGATCGGCGCGTATGACTTCATTCAAAAGCCGGTGGACTCGACCCGGCTGCGCACCACGCTGTCCAACGCGATGCACAAGCGCGAAGCCGACCGTCACCTGGAAGTGACGCGCCGCAAGCTGCGCGACACCGGCATCCTGGGACCGCTGGTGGGCTCGTCGCGCAAGATGCGCGACATCTTCGCGATGATCGAACAGGTCGCGCCCTCCAACGTTTCCGTGCTGATCACCGGCGAAAGCGGCACGGGCAAGGAGCTGGTGGCGCGTGCGCTGCATGAGTTGAGCCCGCGCAAACCCAAGCCGTTTGTCGCGGTCAACTGCGCCGCGATCCCTGAAACGCTGATTGAAAGCGAGATCTTCGGCCACGAAAAAGGATCGTTCACGGGGGCGCTGGAGCGTCGCGCCGGCTGCTTTGAGCTGGCGGAAGAAGGAACGCTGCTGCTGGACGAGATCGGCGAAATGCCGGTTGCAACCCAGGCCAAGCTGCTGCGCGTGCTCGAAGACCACAAGCTCCGCCGGCTGGGATCGAAGACCGAGTCGCCGGTCGATGTGCGGGTGCTGGCCGCGACCAACAAGAACCCCGACACCGCGGTCGACGCAGGCCAGCTGCGCGCGGACCTGTACTACCGGCTCAATGTGTTCAACATCCACATGCCGCCGCTGCGCGAGCACAAGGAAGACATCCCGGCCATCGTGGAAGCCATGGTGCAGGACATGAACGAGAAGCATGGCCGGGCTGTGCCGGGGGTCGAACCGGGCATGCTGCAACGGCTGATGCAGTACGACTGGCCGGGCAATGTGCGCGAGCTGCGCAACACGATCGAGCGCGCCGTGATCCTGTGCGGCACCCACTCGGTCGGGGTGCAGCACCTGCCGCCGGGCTTCGGCAGCCGCGGGGTCGAGTCGTCCGCTGAAACAGCCGTCGCCAACTCCGTCAAGGTGGAGGTGGGTACCACGGTCGATGAGGCGGAGCGCCTGCTGATTGTAAAAACACTGGCTTCCACCAACAACAACAAGACGCGCGCCGCGGAGATCCTGGGCATCAGCCTGAAAACGCTGCACAACAAGCTGAAGGAGTACAGCCAAAGCCGTTTGCGCCGCCCCGAGCCTGCCCCCCGCAGCCCCGGTCATGGAGAGCAGGCAAGCTAAAACGCTGGCACAGAGCAGGGAAACCACGTACCCTACGGCGGGAAGATGCGGTTAAAAACCAAACTCGTCGCCGCGGTCACGCTGCTGGTCTTCCTGCTGGTGTCGGCGACCTCGTGGCTGTATCTGTCGCGCTCGCTGCGGCAGTATGTCGACCAGAGCTACGCCTCGACCGACATCATCGCGCACCAGGTCCTGTTTGCGACCCGCCAGGCGATCGAGCAGGGCGTGATTCACGGGACCATCCAGCCGAATCTTGCCCCGCGGCTGTTCCGCGCCGAGGTCGCCGATGCTCTTCGGCGCGACGCCGCGCTTACCGCGTTGTTCGACTCCATCATCAGCTACTCGCCCACCGTTTTCGACGTCACGGTTGCCGACAGCGGCAACATCGCGCTGGTCAGCACCAATCCCCTGCTGGGCGACAAGCCGCTGCCCTGGCGCTCCTCCTACGGCACCCTTCGCTACCGGTCGCTCATCAAGCTGATCCAGGTGGTCTTCGGCAAGCCCCGCGTGTACGATCTGCCCTTGTCTCTCCAGCGCAACGGGCA
Source organism: uncultured Acidobacteriaceae bacterium (assembly GCA_964235795.1). Taxonomy (GTDB): domain Bacteria; phylum Acidobacteriota; class Terriglobia; order Terriglobales; family Acidobacteriaceae; genus EB88. Next base: position 177,597 of record CAXSBW010000001.1, read on the forward strand.
GCCGTTCGCGACCGTGCACATCGGCATGCGCACCAGCTTCCTGCTCCAGGCGTTTCGGCCGACGCTGCTGGAAGCCTTTACCTACGCCGGCAGTGCGCTGCTGCTTTCGCTGCTGGCAGCGGCGATCGTGGCGTCGCTTGCGTTGGCACCGCTCGAGCAGATCAGCCGCCGGCTCGATGTGCTCAACGCGGAAGCCGCAGCCGACGCGACCCTGGCCTCCAACGACACGCTGCTGCGGGTTTCGAGCAAGATCGAGCGCATCGGCGAAAGAATGCGTAACACCGAGGAGGTGTTTTCCGCCCTCAAGGAAAACCTTGACCAGATCCTGTCCAACCTGCAGGACGGCATGATGCTGTTTACACGCGATGCGCGGGCCGTCGTGGTTTCAAGCTCGGTCGAGCGCTTCCTGGGGCTCGACCGGGACGCCATGCTGGGCGCGGAAGTGAACCAGATTTTCCATCGCAACACCCGGCTGGGACGCATGGTTCGCGACGCATTTCAGCACCGGACCTCGATTCCGCAGGCGGAGATCACGACGGAAAACGGGCGCCGCATTGAGATCGCGCTTGAAATCATTCAGGATGAGCGTGAAAGCCTGGGTGCCCTGCTCACTTTGCATGACGTCGAGTCCGTACGCGAGATAGAAAGCGAGCTCGAGCTGTCGCGGAGACTTTCCGCCATCGGGCGGCTCACCGGCGGGGTCGGTCACGAGGTGAAAAACCCCATCAACGCGATCGTGGTGCACCTGGAGCTGCTGCGAAACAAGCTGAGCGGGCCGGAAGCGCCGGCGGTGCGGCACCTTGATGTGATCCAAAGCGAGATCCAGCGGCTGGATCGCGTGGTCGAAACGCTTGTCGATTTTTCCCGTCCAATGGAGCTGCAGCTGGCCGACGAAGACCTGCGGCAGATCACGTCGCTCGTGCTCAGCCTGGCCTCGGCCGAACTGGCCGTTCACAACGTGCAGATCGAAACACAATTACCGCAAAGGGCTGTTGTAGTGAGAGCCGATGCTGATATGCTGCGGCAGGCGATCCTGAACATTGTCCTGAACGGAGCCCAGGCCATGCCGCACGGCGGTACTCTTCGCGTCCACCTGCGTGAAGAAGCCCGGCAGGCGGTACTGACCGTTGCGGACAACGGCGAAGGCATCGCGAGCGAAGTTCTTCCCCGGATCTTCGACTTGTATTTCACAACCAAGAAGGACGGCAACGGGATCGGTCTGGCCATGTGCTACCGCATCGTGCAGCTGCACTCGGGCGTGCTTGAGGTCGAGTCGGAGGCGGGCCACGGCGCCATGTTTACCATCCGTCTGCCGCTGAGCCATGTGCTGGACCGGGAAGGCCGGACAACCACGGAAGCCAGGATGTTGGGAGGGGATGAACCACAATGAGCAAGCGCGCCCTGCGGTCCTGTGCGGCTGCCCTGCTGTTGTCGGGGCTGCTGACCGCGTGTCGGCACAAGGCCCCACCCCCACCCCCCCCGGCGGCCGCACCGCCGCCGCTCACCGCTTCCTCCATCACGGTCATCACCCCTTTGCCGTCCGTTCCGGCACAATCCACAGCGAACGTGCAGCCGGCGCCGGCGGAGCCGCCCGCACCCGCGCCGGCGGCAAAACCGTTGCAGCGGGTGCATCGTTTGCACCGCAAAGGGAGCACCCCGGCCACTCCGCCGCCTGAAACCTCCGCGGGCCCTTCCGCCGGCACACCGCCTGCCGCAGCTCCCGCAATGGCACCTGCTTCACTCCCCGTCACCACGCCCACGCCGGGCACCGAGA
>CAXSBW010000001.1:179470-190653 GCA_964235795.1 uncultured Acidobacteriaceae bacterium
CCCGCAATGGCACCTGCTTCACTCCCCGTCACCACGCCCACGCCGGGCACCGAGACTGCCGGCCCCACGGTTGCGCAGGCCGCGGCCCCGGCCCTGGGTCAGCTTTCCGCCGGAACCGCGATCAACAATGCTGAACGTATCCGGATGATCGGCGAAATCCAGCAGCAGGAAACGCGATTGCTGAAGCTGAAGCTTGCGACCACCAGCGAAGCGTTGACGCTCGAGATGCAGGTCAAGACATTCCTGAACAAAGCGCGCCAGGCAGTCGCGGAAAACGATCTGGACGGGGCGCAAACCCTCAACACCAAGGCGCGGGTGCTGCTGGACGAATTGCAAAGCGAGTAGGCTTGGAGCCATGAACTCCGACGTTCTGGTGATCGGCGGCGGTCCGGCAGGTCTGGCGGCGGCCATCGCCCTGCGGCAGCGCGGCTTGCCCGTCGAGGTCGCCGATCCCTGCCTTGGAAGCGATGCCGAGGAGCCGATCGACAAGTGTTGCGGCGAAGGCCTGCTGCCCGCTGCCGTCCAGGCCCTCGGGCTGCTCGGGCTGCCGGCTGGGCTGCTGCTTCAGCACGGCTTTCCGTTTGAAGGAATCCGCTTCCATTCCGGCAAGCTCTGCGCATCGGCGCGTTTCCGATCGTCCAGCCTACCGGCGCTGGGCCTGCGGCGCACGGCTCTTCACCGGCTGCTGCTGCGGCGCGCGCGCGAGGCGGGAGTGCGGTTGACCTCCCACACGGCGCGGCTGCTCGGGGAAAGGGAAGACGGCTGCCGGGTCCTGGTCGGCGGCAGCCTGCGCGACGTACGCTGGGTGGTCGGAGCCGACGGCATGCAATCCTCCGTGCGCGGCGCCGCCGGTCTCGGGCAAAGCAGCGGCACGTCGCAGCGGTTCGCCATTCGACAGCATTTCCGGCTTGCGCGAGACAGCAGGGTATCCCCGTTCGTCGAGGTGTACTGGGCCGGCGCGACACAGGCTTACGTCACGCCCGTAGACCGCGAAACAGTCGGCGTCGCGGTGATCGCGCGCGACAGAACGGCCGGGATGGACGAGGCCATGCAATGCTTCCCTGCTCTTTTGGACCGGCTGCACGGTGCCGCACCGGCGAGCCGTGAGCGCGGCGCAGTCACCCTGCACCGCACGCTCCAGGCGGTCCATGGCGCATCGGTCGCGCTGGTGGGCGATGCCTCGGGAAGCGTGGACGCGATCACCGGCGATGGCCTTGCGCTGGCCTTTACGCAAAGTCTGGCTTTGGCCGACTCCCTGGCTCGCGGCGGTCTGGCCGGTTACGGACAGGCGCACCGCCGCATGGGGCGAACGGCCCGTTGCATGTCGCGGGTGCTGCTCACCATGGGTGCCGTCCGCCCCCTGACAGGGAGCAGTCTGTGGCTGCTGGCGCACACGCCGCGCCTGTTTCCGGCGTTGCTCCGGTTGCACACCGCGGGTGCCTAGTGCGCGCAGCTTTGTACCCTGCGAGAACCATGTTGCGGTCGTACGCGGACAACATCTCACAGGTATGCGGTCAATCGGGCCGCCGGAGGATCACCATGGCATCGAAACAGTTTCGTTGTGCAAGCGTCGGCTACGGGGAGTGCACCTGGCAACTGGAGGGCAACTCGGAGGCGGAGATGCTGCCGCAGATTGAAGATCACGCCCTGAAGGTGCATCACCTGGAACTGAAGGACGAAGCCATCCAGCATGTGAAGGAAGCGATCAAGGATGTTGCCTGACGGACGTCGCCTGAGCAGACGATTGCTACACTAGCCTCATGCTCGATGAGGAACAGTTTCGCCGCCATGCCGACCACGCCGTCGAGTCGCTCAAGCAGGCCCTGATCGCGCTCGAAGCAGAGGGCGGCTTCGAGGTGGAAGAAAACAATGCCGTGCTCAACATTGTTTTTGAGGAGCCCGCGGGCAAGTTCGTCGTCACGCCGAACACGCCCGTTCGACAGATCTGGATTTCCGCGCTTTCCACCTCGTTCAAGCTGGACTGGGACGAGGCCGGGGCGCAGTTTGTGCTGCGCAAGACCGGTGAAAGTCTCCAGCCGTTGATGGCGCGGCTGATTCGGCAGTTCCAGGAAAGCTAGCCGCGCGTGAGCATCCCTGCGCGGCCCACGCTTTCCGTCGCCATTGTCGCGAAAAACGAGGAAGCAAACCTGCGACGCATTCTGCCGGGCGTGGCTGCCATCGCGGATGAGATCGTGCTGGTCGACTCCGGCTCGACCGATGGAACGGTGGCGGTGGCTGAAAGCTTTGGGGCGCGGGTCGTTTATCAGCCGTGGCCCGGCTACGGTGCCCAGGTCAACAATGCGTTACGCGCCTGCACGGGCGAGTGGGTATTTTCGCTTGACGCCGATGAGGCGTTCACTCCTGAACTCGCCAGCGAGATTCGTCACTTGATTGCAGCCCATCCAAAGTACGAGGCCTATTGGGTGCCACGTCTTAACTACTTCCTGAGGCGCGCGATGCGGCACGGAGGCTTCTATCCTGACCGCAAGCTGCGATTGTTTCGCAACGGGCGAGCCTGGGCCCGCGAAGATACCGAGCCGCACGCCACGCCGAAGTTCGACGGTGCTACCGGTTATCTGAAAGGTGATCTGCATCACTATGCTTACCCGACCCTGGCACTGTATGTCGAACACATGAACCGCTACAGTTCGGCGAGTGTTCCGCTTGTGCTCAAGCGAGGCAAGCACAGCCGCTCGCTCCCGGCATTGCTATGGAACACGCTGGTAAACCCCTTGTCGACCTTCGTCTATAACTACGTCCTGCGCGGCGGCTTTCTCGATGGCCGCGAAGGCTTTTTATTGCACCTGTATCACTCGTGCTATGTGAGCTGGAAGTATGCCAAGGCTTGGGAGCAAAGTAGGGCCGTCCATGAGGGATAGTATTAGGCGAAAGCAGATGACAATACTTTCGCCTAGATATCTTTAAACGTGAGTCTAATTGTAATAGCACCAGATATTGCTGCCATTCTTCGACTTGGCGCATTCGTACAACTCATTCCCCAACATGCTGATTGCGGGCGATTGAGTGAGAGTTTGCCCATACTCATAGGCGCGGGTAAAGTTTAGTCCATCGTAAGTGCCCGTGGTCCAAAACTCATCTTCGCTGTAATTAGACTTGCCGCCTATGTATAACGCGCCATTGTAGACAAACAAGGCTGGATCGTTTCCGATCTGAAAAGCCGTGTCGGCGTTGCAAGTTCCTACAAATGCTCCATTGCCGTTGAAACCACCGCAAAGATAAGGATTATGGCTGCTGTTAATGGTGTAGACAGCATAAAGCTGATTGTTATAGGTGGCTAGGGCAGGAGCACTGGTCGCGGTGTTAGGAAGGAGTCCCGGATTCGTTACGTAACCAAATCCGCTGCCCGAGTACGCAGTGGCCACAGCGCCGCCTGCTACATAAGCAAGAATCAAGTTATTCCCGTAAGCCATGAGTCCTGGTTTAGAAGATGCCGAGATGTTCGGTGGATTATAGTCAAGTGCTGCACCCGTTCCAAACCAGGTGATTCCATCGAAGCTCTTGGCAACGTAAATTGTTCCGTTCGAATTGAAAACAGTAAAAAGAGAGCCTTGAAAATACGCGACTGAAGCAGCACTCGTCACTGGAACGGTGCTGATCCTGACACCAGGATTTTGGAATCCGAGGCCGCCGTTAGAAAAGGATGCATATAGATAATTGTGATCAGCTCTGTTTGGATAAACCATGAGCAATTGGTTATTAAGCTGAATCAAAGCCGGAGAATAGTCAGTGGTATTTGAAAGCTTTCCGCCTTGTGTGTAACCGGGAATCGGAGGAGTTGCCTGGGACAAGGACGTGAGTGGAAGCGATGCCACTGCCAAAAATGGTAACAGGCAGCGTATGGCTTGGATTGAGGGGTTCCGCATATGCATTCTCCATCGGGTTCACCAGCATAGAAGGGGAGGGTGGTACGCCATGAGCAAAAGGCGGCGTAGCGCTTTTATTGTGCGCGGGAGAAGACTACCCCCCCCGAGGTAATCTGCAAGTGAAATTATGGTGACGAGTGTGTGTCCAGGAATGATTACCGACTACGCTTGATGCTCAATTAGCCGCACCCTTCCCTGCCCCGCTCGGCTCGAGCGCGCTGCCGACAGCTTCCAGCACCGCGACCCCGGTCGCCACCACGCGGCGCACCTCTTTCGACGTGAGCAGTCGCCAGGCGCTGGCCAGCAGCGACGGTGGATCGTTTGTGGGCTGCGGCTTCAGAACCGGCTGCAGGTTCTCGCTCACCTTGTGCAGCAAGTCGGGGTTGATGTTGCCCAGCAGGTCCGTCAACACCAGCAGGTTGCGGATCGCGCGCGTGGACTGCGGCGAGGTCGCCACGTCGACAACATGGGACAGCACCTCATCGCCGGCACCCAGCAGCCCGCGGATGAAGTCGAGCGTGTCCGTGTCGTGCATGGTTTGCAGTGTGCGATAGGCATTCAGCACGGCATCAGCGTGAGCCATGGGCGCCGCGTCGAGCCTTCGTTGTGTTTCATCGGCCGCGGGTGCAGGCCGGGGCCGGATCTCGATCGCTTTCGCCATGTTCGTCCCTACCGTTTCACTTTCCTGTGCCCGTTCTTTACTTCGATTTGCACCAGCTCCGGCGGCGCGCCCGGTGCGCGGTAGTCGGTGCGGGCCCACTTGCGCTCCACCTCGACGCCGTTCTGCGGCGTGGGGTGCCCGTTGCGGAAGTTTTCGCTTCGCAGCGGCCGTCCTCCGTGCCACTTCAGCGGCTTGAACTTGACCGCCAGTTCCTTGTAGGCGGGCGTGTGCGTCACGTCATCCACGTCGCTTGAGGTCAGCAGGTTCACCGGCCGGTCGGGCGAGTTGAGCGGAATAAACGCCTGGCGGCCGCGTACCCGGTCCGTGATCAGCACCGGCAGCCGCAGCGTGTCGCGGCGCGAAGTCACATCGATCCATTGCCCATCGGTCAGGCTGTATTCCTCGGCCAGCTCGGGCGATACCTCGATCCAGCGGTCCGGCGTTTCACGAAGAATGCCGGGCACACGGTAGGTCATATTGCCCTCGTGGAAGTGCTCCAGCAGGCGGCCGTTGTTCAGGTGGATCGGGTACTCGTCGTCGACAACCTCCATCGGCACCCGGTGCTCCAGCGGATAAAACTGCGCCTTGTTGCCTTCGAGTGGAAAGCCGGTCGTGTACAGCAGCGGCTGGTCGGTCCCGTCGATCGCCACCGGCCATTGCAGGGTTTTGTAGCCCTCCAGCCTCTCATACGTCACGCCCGCGAACAAAGGCGCGAGCGAGGCGGCCTCGTGCATGATCTCGGACGGGTGCGCGTAGTGCCACTTGGCGCCCAGGCGATTCGCAATCAGCTGGATGATCTGCCAGTCCGGCTTCGACTCGCCCAGCGGCTCAAACACCTGGTAGAGCCGCTGGATGCGCCGTTCCGTGTTCACAAACGTGCCGTCTTTTTCAAGCGACGGACTGGCCGGCAGCACAACATCGGCAAACTTGCAGGTTTCCGAAAAGAAGATGTCCTGCACCACGAAAAACTCCAGCCGCTCGAAGCCGCCGCCCACCCGGTTCGCATTTGAGTCCGCCGAGTACATATCCTCGCCGAACAGGTACACGCCGCGCAGCTTGCCCTCGTACACGGCATCGATCATCTGGTGATTGTCGAGCCCGTGCTCTTTTTTCAGCTTCGCACCCCAGCCCTGCTCGTAGCGGGCGTGGGCTGCCTCATCGTCGGTATGCTCGTAGCCCGGAAACATATTCGGCATGCAGCCGAAGTCGCTCGCACCCTGCACGTTGTTGTGCCCGCGCAGCGGGTACGCCCCGGTGCCGGGGCGCATATAGTTGCCGGTCGCGAGCAGCAGGTTCGAAATCGCGGTCGACGTATCGGACCCCATCACATGCTGGGTCACACCCATGGCCCACAGGATGCACACGCGGTCCTCTTTCGCGATGATTTCCGCGATGCGCCGCAGCTCGTCGGCGGGGATGCCGCAGGCGCGCTCGGCCACCTCCATCGTCGCCCACTCCAGGCTTTTGCGGTAAGCGTCGAGGCCGTTGACCCACTGCTCGATAAACTCCGTTTTCGCGAGACCGCTGTCGAGAAGGTAGCGGGTCATCGCGGACAGCCAGATCATATCGGTGCCCGGTGTCGGCGAAAAGAAGATGTCCGCCCGATGCGCCATCTCGTGTTTTCGGATGTCGGCCACAATCAGCTTTTGCCCGCGCAGCTTGTGCGCCTGCTTGACGCGCGTGGCCAGCACCGGGTGGCTTTCACTCGTGTTGGTGCCGATGCACAACACGAGCGACGCCTGCGCGATATCGTGGATCGAGCCGGAGTCGCCGCCGTAGCCCACGGTGCGGAATAGCCCCTGCGTGGCCGGCGATTGGCAGTAGCGCGAACAGTTGTCGATGTTGTTGGTGCCGACGACCGCGCGCGCCAGCTTCTGCATCAGGTAATTGTCTTCGTTTGTGGTCTTTGATGACGCGATAAATCCAAGCGCGTCGGGTCCGTGCTCGGCCTTGATCGCGTTGAACTTTGTGCCGATCAACTCGATGGCTTCGTCCCAGCTCGCCTCACGAAACGTGGCCCCGTCCGGGTTGCGGATCAGCGGCCTGGTCAATCGGTCGGGCGAGTTCACATAATCCCAGCCGAACTTGCCTTTCACGCACGTCGAAATATCGTTGGCCGCACCCTCGCTCGGCTCTACTTTCAGGATGTGCCGGTCCTCGGGACGCGTCCAGATATCGAACGAACAGCCCACGCCGCAGTAGGTGCAGACGGTCTTTGTCACCACATTGCGTGTTTTGCGCATCGCCGCTTCGGTTTCCGAGACCTTCAGAATCGGCCCGTAACCCATCTCCGGCTCAATCGCCTTCACCAGGTCGATCAACTGCTCGAGCGGTTTTGCGGGCCAGCCGGTCATGTAGCCGGCCTCGCCGATCATGGATTTCTCCATCAGCGCATTGCACGGGCACACCGTGATGCAGTGACCGCAGCTGACGCAGGAAGAGCCCGCGATCGTGTGGCCGCCGTCCCACATCACGCGAGGGTGCTCGCTTTCCCAGTTGATCGACAGCGTTTCATTCACCTGGTAGTTCTGGCAGGCCTCCACGCAGCGCCCGCACAGGATGCACTGGTCGGGGTCGTAGCGATAGAACGGGTTCGTCTCGTCTTTTTCGTAAGGTTTGGCGCGGTACGGATGCTTCTGGTGCTCTACCTCGAGTAGCCCTGTGGTGTTGTGCACGGTGCAGTTGCCGTTGTTGTTGTCGCAGACCGTGCAGTACAGCAGGTGGTTGCCGAGGATTCGGTCGAAGCCCTCGGTCTGCGCCTTCCGAGCCCGGGGGCTTTCGGTCACGATCACCGCCCCTGCTTCCACCCGGATGCCGCAGGCCCGCTCCAGCGTGCCGTTGACCTCGACAAAGCAGGTATCGCAGGTCTGGATCGGCCCCAGCTGCTTGAGGTAGCAAACGTGCGGCACCTCGCTCTTGGTACCGCCCAGGGTTCGCTGCAATGCGTCGATCAGCAGTTCGCCGGCAAGGGCCTGCGTCGGCTCGCCGTTGACTCGGATGGAGCATTCCCGCAAGTGGTTTGTGCCGACCGGGTGTGTAGCGGGCAGAAGAAGCGAAGGGTCGGTGCGCGAGGTCGGTTCCATAATGTCCTTTTACTACGATGCTGCAGCTTCCGCTCCCGTCGTCGTCACGCCGGGCTCTCAGGCGGGTCATACTCATCTGAAACACAAGGCCATCGCCTGCCGCGAACCATTTTCACCCGTTCGTTACTTTGGGGTAAGTCGCTACTTTGAGTGCTATGAACAAACATGGGTCAGTTGCCGATAGCTGAAAGGCGGGAGACAGAAAGCCTCGTGGGAGAGTTTTCTGAGCTTGGCCGCCCGAGGCTGCCCATGAGGAACCCGATCTCTGCACTTCTGAGGACCACAACGCTTGCAGGACTGTGTTCATCATGCCTGCTGACAGCTCAAACAACACCGGTGATGCCGGCCGGCGCCTATGCGGCGGCTGCGACTGCCCCGGTTGTCAGTACGCAGGCGAACTCGGCTGCCCCCGCGAAAAGGCCGCTCACGGCACGCTGGCTCGATCTTCAAACCCTGGCCCACTCCCAGCGGTACCGCAATGCCTACAACCAGGGCGGCCTGCATTTGTATGAGGAAGGGCAGGAACGCTCGCTGGCCGCAGGCCGTTTCAAGTTCGACCGCAACGCGGACTACACCATCGGATTTCGCGCCTCGACCGGTCACTATATCAACTGGTCCTACTCCGACTATGCCGGAGAAAGCCATGTGGAACGGGTGGCCAACAAGCAGATACTTCAGGCAACCTACACCCCGGCTGAACGGATGGAGATCGGCAAGGCTCTTCAGGTCGATAACGCCGGAGTCCGCGTGCTGGGCTCGGTGAAGTCGAATGGCTGGCAGTTTTATCCCCGCGAGCTTTTCTTCAGTGCGACGCCGGTCAAATCGGTCACGCTTGAATTCGGGTCGCTCGGCATCGAGCGTGGCCAGTCCACCGAGATCACATCGTTTGACGAGGACGCCTACATTGCCGGCGAAAGACTTCGGCTCCGTGATCCGCGGCACTTGTTTTTCGATCAGATCGGCTACACCAGCGCTTATTTCGGCGATATACCCACTCCCAACTTCTTTGAGCGCGGTTCCAGCCTGGAGCACAACAACTACCGTCAGTGGTTTGTCGACAAGCAGCTTTCTTCTCGTATCGGCTTCTCAGGGGAGTACAACTGGCTGACCAAGACACAGACGCTTCGCGAAGCGGCAGTCGTAACGACGCCGGAAACGCACGTTTTTGACAAGGTTCGCGTTGAGCTTTACCAACGCCTGAACGCCGTCAACCTCCAGGGTGCCAGCGTGAAGGAAGGGGCAGGCTTTTCCGCCATGGCCTACAAGAAAGTGGGTCGGGGGCTTTCCGGTGATTTCGGCTTTGCCGCCGTCGACGGTAACTACAGTGTTTACGCGAACAGCCGGCTCCTGCGCGCACTGGGCTACAGTCTCAACGGCGATGCCTACAGCCAGGGCAAACGGGTCTTCGTGCATGCTTCTTACGCCATCAACCCAGTCGTTTCGGCCTTCGGCTTCTATACCCACGCGGTCGGTGCCCGGGTGCTGGATTTCAACCAGCAAGGGCTCAATGCCGGCATGAACTTCGACCTGAAGGCACTGGTCAATACCCCAAAATCAGTCTTCTAGGAAACAAAGGCTCGTAGCCTCGCTTCTTGCCGGCAGGCCTGACCCTCAAAGGCCGGGATCATCGCAAATCTCGGCCTCGCGGCTTTCACGCGATTCACTCCCCTTCCAGGATCTCCATCGCGAGAGGCGGTTCATGGAAGCAGTCCATCTGCCGTACTTCCCCGAGTGCTCGGTGCAGCGCCGAACTGGAACAGGCTTCGACCGTGACCACAAACGGCAGAGCCGCTTTGACGTGACCGGGTTTTTGCAGCAGCGCGTCGATGTTGATCCCCTCGCGCGCCAGCGCCGCGGCAATCCCGGCGACGATGCCGGGCCGGTCCTTCACCGTGAACCGGATGGAATGTCGAAGATGGAGGTCGCTCGTCACGGCGGCTTCCCGGCTCGGCAGCTCGACCGCGCCGGAGCCGTGCGCAATCGCGAGCAGGTCAGAAACCACGGCAACCGCCGTGGGATGGCCACCGGCACCATGGCCTGAAAACACCACGTCTCCCCCATAAGCCCCGCCGATCAGCACCATGTTTTCCGTTCCGCGCGACCAGGCCAGAGGCGAACGCCGCGGCACCAGCATGGGACCTACCATCGCCAGGACGCTGCCGTCATCCGCGAGTTGGGCGCGGGAAACCTGGCGAATGGTGCAGTCCAGCAGTCGGGCATAGTCGAAGTCCACCCCTGTGAGGCGGGTGATGGGCCGGCAGCGCACCGCCTCTACGGGTACGCGCGCACGCAGCGCAAGGCGCGACAGGATGACCAGCTTGGCACGGGCATCAAAACCGCCGACATCCTCGGTAGGGTCTGCCTCCGCATAGCCGCGTGCCTGCGCTTCGGCCAACATCGGTCCGTACTCGGCCCCTGCTTCCATCCCGCTCAGGATGTAATTGCAGGTGCCGTTCAGGATGCCTTCAATGCGCTCTACCCGCTCGCCCGCAAGCCCCTGCTGCAGGCCCGGAATGACCGGGATGCCGCCTGCGACGGCCGCACCGTAGAACAGATGGGCACCGTGCTGCCGGGCCAGCGTATGCAGCACGATGCCGTGCGCGGCGATCAGTTTTTTGTTCGCAGTGACAACACTTTTACCGGAAGCAAGCGCACGCCGCACCCACCCGTCTGCGGGATCCAGCCCTCCGGCGAGCTCCACGATGACATCGACGTCGGAAAGGAGCACGTCGTCGACGTTCTCCGTCCAGAGCACAGGCTTTGCGGTTTCGGCATAGGCCCACTGGGCGCGCTTTCGTGCGATGTCGCGATTGAATACATGGGTGAGTTGCAGCTCGCTCGCCGCCGGCCCTTCGAGCAGAATGCGCGCCACCGACGAACCGACGGTGCCGAAACCGAGAATCGCTACCTTTTTTCTGGTCGTGCTCACCCGCTTGCCTCCGATTCGCGATTGCGTTTGGCCCATGCTACCCGATGGGAGGCGATAGCTCGTGCGCGACAATGGAAAGATGCTACCCGAACGTGATGCGGAACTGGTACAGATCATGGACCGGGCACTGGCAGATGCTACCGCTCGCGGGGGCTCGTGGCTGGCTTGCCGGCCGGGATGCACCCCGTGCTGCCATGGAGTCTTCCGTATCTCGGCACTGGATGCGGAGCGACTGCGAGCCGGTTTGCGTGACATGGAAGGACGGGCACCGGGACGTGCGGAGCGCTTGCTGGCCCGGGCACACGCGGAGGTGGCGAGGCTTTGGGCGGAATTTCCAGGCAATCCGGCGACCGGCGTCCTCGGAGAGGAAGATGAGCTATGGAACAAGTTTGCCGACTTGCCGGAAGCGCCCTGCCCGGTTCTCGATCCTGAAACCGGCCGCTGCGAGCTGTACAGCGCGCGTCCGCTGACCTGCCGTGCGTTCGGGCCGCCAGTACAGAATGAGGATGGAATCGGGACGTGTGAGCTGTGCTACGTGGGTGCGGAGCAGGAAGAGATCCTTGCCGGCGAGCTGCACCTGGAGCATTCGGCGCTCGAAACCGAGTTGAACGCGGAGCTGGCCGCAT
>CAXSBW010000001.1:190753-202399 GCA_964235795.1 uncultured Acidobacteriaceae bacterium
GCGGAAAACAAAGCTGCCATCTGATCGTTGAACTGATGAACGAACGCGTGCTCGCCAGAGCCGGCGTTTTCGCGAAACGGCTTTGCCCGATTCACCAGTATTTCCGGGGAATCGCTACCCAGTGCTTCCAGGGCTTCCTCTACAAACTCGTTCAAAGGCATGGCCGCTTCAGCGTCCTGACTTCCCAACAGCTCTGTTCTTACCCAGGGAGGAGCCAGCTCCTGAACTTTGACGGAACTACCGGCTAATTTATGCCGAAGAGAAAGGGAGTAGTTGTGCAGGGCCGCTTTGGTGGCGCTGTACACGGCAGTCAGACTGAGGGGAGTGAAACCCAGGATAGAACTATTGTTGAGCACAACAGCCCGAGGTTGCGTTTTCAGATGCTCGATGAAAGCAGCCGTCATGCGAATGGTACCAAGCAGGTTGGTATTGACGATGCTGACAGCCTGATCATCATCAATGGTTGTGCTCACGTCATCCGCAAGCATGATGCCTGCATTGTTGAACAGAACATTCAGTTTGGGATATTTCGCAATCAGGTCGCGGCTCACGCGCGCGATGCTTCGAGGGTCCTGAACATCCAGTTCCACGGCATCGATGCCGGGGTTCTGTTCCACTACCGCTTGCAGGTGGCTCTTGCGCCGCCCCGCGATGATGACCTGATTGCCGCGTTTGTGAAACGCCTCAGCCATGGCGCGACCGATGCCGGACCCGCCGCCTGTTACAAGAATGGTGTTGCCTGAAAGTTCCATTTCTGCCTCCGCTTACGCAAACCGCGTGTTTACGCTGGCTATTGGAGACACGAAGCAGTCACAAGGTTCAACTATTTTTGAACTATTGTCGGAAGCTATGGAGGCGAGCGGGTGATTTTATCTGGAGCACGACAGCACGCCACCAACGTCCCTTCGTATTTCTACCTGAAGTAGCGCGAGTGCTTCGGGAGACGAGAACACGCAGGATAATCCAGGTCGCCAGTGCGAGGCTGCCGTCAGTCACGAGGCTCGCGAAGGCCGCGCCCCGCCAGCCCCAGCGTGGAATCAGCACGAGGTTGAGCAGGAGGTTCAGGATGGCAACGCCGGCCTGCGCCGCGGTGCGGAGCCACTGGCTCGCACAGGCTGTAATCGCCGTTCCCCAGGCATAATGAAGCGCCCGCAGCAAAGGCAGCAGGCATAAAAACCGCAGGGCGGCGATCGATGCCGCGAAGGAATGTCCGAAAAGCCGAGGCAAAAGCGGTGCGCTGCCTGCAAGCAGCGGCACGGCCAATAAGCCGAAGGGCAAGGCCCAGCGCAGGAGAGACCGAGCGCCCCGTTCGGCGGCCGGAGGACCGCCGGCCTGGCCTTCTCGAAACAGGCGAGGAGAAGCCGCGCCGAACAAGCTGATGATGGGAGTGGAAAGTACATCGACGACCCGGTACGCAGCGGCGTAGATACCCGCCTCGGCCAGGAATCCGTAGGAAACAAGCACTGCTTTATCGATATCGTTGTAAACAGAGATCGCGGAACTGGAGAAAGAAAAGGAGAGTCCCTCTGAAAGGTCCTGGCGGCGGATCGGCCTCCATTGAGGCCAGCCCAGAAGGTGGGTGACCAGGCCCAGGCCGGCAAGAGCTACCAGGAGCGAGGACACCGCGTAGACTCGCGCCCAGAACAGAACCGAAACGTGCGTGTGGGTCTGAAAAGCCCAGAGAAAGAGCCCTGCCGCTGCGGCCGCACGCGCAGCGTTCGTCAAGGCGAGCAGCTTGGCGCTCCAACGGGCAAGGTCAGCGCCTTGAAGCGCCCGGCTGCCAAGCTGGGTCAGCTTGCCGAACAGAGCATCGGAAACTGCAAGATACGGCAGCAGGTGTCGCAGTGGCGGGGACAGAAAGAAGTGGCCGTAAAGCAGAAGCGCCGGAAGCAGGATGCTGAAACCGCACAAGGAAATGGCCAGGGAGCGTGCCCAGGTGACCGCAAAGGCCGCCCGGTCTCGCGCAACGGTGCGCAGCAGAACCATCTCCATGCCTAAAGAGGAGAACTGCGAAAGCACATTGACCAGGGCCACGACGCCGGCAAACGCGCCGTATTCGCCGGAGCCCAGCATCCGCCCGATCAGCAGGAAGTAGAGAGCCTGGAACAATGTCGCGGCACCGCTGCCGGAGAGCATCCAGGCGACCTGGTAGCGCAGGCGATTGCTCTTCCCTGCCGTGACCGCGCCGGCCTCGGCCGGAGCAGCTGTAAGCGCCGGTCGCCTGGACGGCATCTGGAGTGTTCTGCCTCGCTGTTTCCGGTCTTGGCTAATCGGCCGCGTCTCGCGTTCAAGCGTACCGGGAACTTCGGCCGGGGGAGAGAATCCGTACAGCCTGCGCGGTGCCTGTTGCCCGGCTTCGCAGGCCTCATCGTAGAGCTGCTCCAGCGCTTGCGTCTGTCGACGCAGGTCGAAGCACTGTTCCACGCGGGCTCGTCCAGCCTTGCGCAGACGCACGGCAAGGGCGTCATCGGTCAGAAGCTCAAGCAGGTGTGCGGCGAGACCTTCAACATCGGCCTCCTCCGAAAGCAGTCCTTGCTCGCGGTGGCCGATCAACTCCGGGATGCCGGAATGCCGGGTACTCGCAACCGGCACTCCAAGCGCAAGCGCCTCGCACAATACGATGGGCAATCCTTCGGCGTCGCCGTTCGCGGCGGTCATTGAAGGTGCCGCAAGGCAGCGTGCATTTCGCATGAGTGTGGCAGTTTCCTTTGGCGTCTGCATCCCGAGAAACTCGGTCCCGATCGTGCGGGAAGAAGCCAGGCGTTCGAGCAAACGCCTATCCGGGCCGTCGCCTGCGATCAAAAGCCTTGCTTCCGGCAGTCTCGCTTGTACGTGCGCGAAAGCCTCAATCAGGAGATCGCAGCCCTTTTTTGGAACAAGCCGTCCTACAAAAAGCACCGTAGGATCTGTCGTGAGCGCGCCCGATGGAGCCAGTAAGTCCGTATCAACCCCGATCGGAGCTACTCGCAGCTTACCGGCCGGAAAACCAAGACTTAGTGCGCGGTCCCGGATCGCGTTGGACACGCAAACGAACAGGGTCGCCTCGGACCAGAGCTGGGTGCGACGACGAAGATAGAGCCGTCCACGACGGGTTTGACGATGCGCTTCGTCCGCGCACATGACGTCATAACCATGCAGCGTGACTACAAGCGGCACTCCGAGATCGCGCCGGAGCGCCAAGGATTCCGCGGCATCGAGCGCGAAATGAGCATGGATCAGCGCAGGGCGTTGTGCCTGGGCGGCCTTCCGGAGACCCGGCGCGTAGGGAGTTCTCCCGGCAAGCCGCTGGAACCCGTATGGAAAGCGCGGGCATACAACCTGGCCGGCCGGCAATGGCAAGGAGGACGGATGGCGGCGAAGACCCGCAAAAACCGGGTCGTAGCGAGCCAGCCGCTGCGCCTGGGCGGCGATAAAAGTTTCCGATTGGGGCAGCAGGTCGCTGCGATAGATCAGCACGCGCGGCTTCATCGGCTAAACTGCTTCCCGCGTGCGGACAAAGGTCCATCGCTGTTTGAGGCGAAGAAACGGCAGCTCCCACAGGTGATAGCTGCCCCATGCCAGAATCACGGCGAGGCACAGAGCAAACAGCTTTTCCAGCGTGAGCAGGACGAGGTTTGGACGCAGGGCAAGCAGCCGGGAAGCCGCATTCGCGAGAAAGAACCCGGTTTCGTGGAAAACATACAGTCCGAATGAGAGCTGGCCCAATCGCACGAGACGAGGCGGGCAGAATCCTGCTTGCAGGCCGAGAAGCGCAAAGAACAGTGCAGATGTTCCAATGCCGGCGAGCGCATAGCCGGCCGACAGTGAAGCCACCGAGTGGGCAAATGAGGCTTGCTTGAGGTGCCCGGCCACGGGGCATAGCAGCAGGGCGGCGAGTCCTGTCATCCCCAGGAGCCATCGCACAATCGAGTGCGGTTGAGGAATCCGGCCGCCCAGCAGCAGCGCGGATGCGGCACCCAGAGCGAAGTATTGAAACTGGACTCCGCTGTTGACCCATGCCGTCACATGGAGCGTTGAAGGATTCCCGGTATGTGCCAGTACAAACAGAATCCCGTACGAAAACATCACCGTTGCGGCGCAGAGCAGAAGCAGGCGATGGGTGGAGAATGAGCGCCGCAACAATGGCCAAAGCAGATACCACTGTTCCTCCACTGAAATGCTCCACAAAGCGCGCATGGGCGTGGTGATGAGGGGATGAAAAGCGATGTACCAGTTCCCCGCCAGGAGTACGGACGCGAGAAGACGCCCCGGTTCAATCCGGAAGCCGTGAAAGCGCAGTCCAAGCAGGCCGTAAGCGGCGAGCACTCCGAGATAAAGGGGCCAGATTCGAAGAATGCGGCGCAGGTAGAACGATCGAAGATGGATGGTGCCGGTCGTTTCGCGCTCGCGGCGCAGTAGTTCAGTAATCAGGTACGCGGAAAGAAAAAAGAAGATCGGCACACCGCAACGTCCGGCGCCCTCAAGCACGGCAAGCAAGGCGGCTGGCAGAATGCCGTGAAAGGCAAGAAGCGCGTGCGAAAGCCAGACCATGAGAAAGGCAAAGAGCCGCAGCAGGTCGAGTTCCGGGCGATAAAAGCGCGGTGTCGACAGCGGCGAGTGAGCCCGCGCGGAGGGCCGTGCACCGGCAACGTTGTTTATCGCCATGGGACGCCCATGGTTTGGCCCGGTGCGGCAGAGCGATCCCGGTCCTGGTATCGAAAAGTCCAGGCCGAACTGCAATCAAAATCAGCAGGAACGATTACGGGCCGGAACACCATGCCTGGCAGTTCCCTCGTCCGGGGAGAGCTACGGGCCAGCAGTCGTGCGATCGTTTTGCGGTCCGCTGCCATCCTTTCAACCTGGGTGAGAGCTGCGACGTACAGGACCCAGAACAGCCCGTTAAAGGAAAGCAGGGTGTTTTCGTCCAGGTCGTACACGGCGATCAACAGAAGTGTGGCGAGCGGCCAAGCGGCCTCAGCGTAACGGCCGGCCCGAAGCTCGGGCCATAGCAGCCAGACGGCCCGCAGAAAGCCGAGTACAAACAGGAACAGTCCCGCAGCTCCCAGCTCAAGCCATATCTCCAGAAACCCATTGTGCGCATGGAAAAGCACAAAACGGAGCGCCACGACCACGTCCCAGGAAGCGCCTTGAGCGCCGCGCCAGAAGGCTGAAAACCCGTAGCCGAAGAGCGGTCGATGCGTGATGGAAATCCAGACCTCGTGCCAGATGGCGGTGCGCCCGGTCAGGGTGGCATCGCGCCCCAGCAGAGGTGCAAGATCCGAAAAGTCGGTCACGGTCGCGACAGCCAGGAAGCATGCCGCCGCACCGGCGCCGAGCAGCAATGCGGCGCGAGTTCGACGGTCAAACCGGCAGCTCAAGCCAAATGCTCCGAAGGCTGCAAGAAGAACGGCTGCGAGCAGCCAGGCTCCGCGCGAACCGCTCAACACCAATTCAGAGGAGAACAATAGCAGCACGATGAAACGACCGGCGGAGGGCCAGCCGGCGGCCAGCACGCTTCCCATCGCGAACACCATGGCTCGGCCGCACGCGTTTTTCTGCGTAAACACCCCTTGCCAGTCGCCGCCGTGGCCGGTCGAGGCATCCAGTCCGATAGATGGGAAACCAAGCGCGAGTACGGCCGACCACACGGCAAGCACCGCGAAGCTCCATCGCAGCAGAAACAGAAAACGTTGGCGTGAAAGCCGCACGGCCAGGTAAACACCAAAGGCCGCTGCGAGGCTAAAAGGAAGCGCTCGTCTCGCAGTCAGAAGCCTGTCCTGTGACCACAGAAGCGAAGCTATTGCCCAGACCGCGAGGAGCAGCGGCCACACTGCCTGCTCTCGAGCTCGCCAAAGAAAGGAGCGATGGCGCAGCAGCAAGGATGCGATCAGACCATTGATCAGCAGTTGCGAACCGATGCCGGCCGCTGTCTGCAGGCCGCTTGCCGCAGCGCCGGTCATCTCGTTCGCCTGGTTGGGAGCAATGCCCGGAATTGCACCCGCAAACCCGAAAAACATCAGGATCAAGACGATTGCAAGCTCTTCGACGCGGATTTGGCCCAGGGTTCTCATGATTAGAAGGCCGTGTAGATGATGGCCGACGAAGCCGATGCAGCAATGGTCGATGCACCCAGGGCAAGGTTCTTGCCCAGCGAGAAGGGGACATAGATGATGTCGTTGTTTTGCAGCGCGGGATCCGGCAAGCGGCCGTGTTCAACGTCGTGCAGATGAAGCGGTGTTTCAGTCGTGACCCCGTTCTCCTTGCGAAGCAGCTTCGCCTTGCCTTCAGCGGCTGTTTTGGTTGAGCCCGCAGCCAGTGACATGACCTGGAGAAGCGAAAGAGCGGCATCGTCCTGCATCAGGTAACCGCCGGGTCGCCCCACATCGCCCAGCACATAAACGATGCCCGCGCGCGGCACCAGAACCGTGTCGCCGGGTGCCACCAGCATCGTGCCCGATGCAAGCTGCTGTTGGGCATCGTTTGCCACCAGCACGGTCGAGGCCGCCCCGGACGAGCGTCGTATCGTGACATGCCGGTCTGCTGTTTTGAGCAAGCCCCCCGCTTCGGCAAGGACGTCCAGCAGACTCCGGGGACTGCTTAAAGCAACAGTGCCGGGACGGGTGACTTCTCCAAGGACAGCAACGTTTTGCGCCGAGGACTCTTCCAGCAGGACCTGCACCTCGGGATGGTTGAGAAAACCCTGCTCCTTGTAGCGAGAGGCGATAGCGGAGGCGGCATCGGCAGCCGGAAGACCGGCCACCTGCACGGGCCCGATCAGCGGCAGGGAGATCGTACCCGCATCTTTGACGCGCAGACGAACGTCAAGGTCCGGTTCGCGAAAGATGTGCACCGCAACCAGGTCGCCTGGGCCGATCACGAGGCTTTCAATAGGTTGCTGCGCGAATGCAGGAAGGCATACAGCGAACACGAGGAGGGGGTAACACTTAAGTGGCATGAAGCTTCTCCTGCTTAAAGCCGTAATATCGCCGGAACTCGCCTGAGCCGGCGGCGACCTGGTTCAGAATCACGCCGATGGGCACAGCGGAGCCCACTTGCTCCTTGATCTGCTCTACGCCGCGAAGAAGACTTGTGTGGGAGGTACACCCGTGCCGAGCTAACAGCAGGATCGCATCGCTGTGCTGGGCGAGCAGCACAGCATCATGAACCGGCAGCACAGGAGGCGAATCCAAAAGAACCAGGTCATAAGCAGCTTTCCACTCGGCCACCAACTCCGGCAGACGTGATGAAGCCAGAAGGTCCACTGCGACCGGCGCACCTTGGGCGTCGGCAAGCATGCGCAGATTGGGTAAAGATGTCACCGGCTGGCAAGGTACAACACGCTCCGGGCCTGAAAGCGCGAAGGCCAGACCGTGCCTCGGTTGGAGTGAGTCGTAAGCATTCGCGGCCGGACGACGCAGGTCTGCGTCCACGAGCAGCACTCGCGTCCCGCCATGAGCGAGCATGGCAGCCAGATTGAAAGCAAGCGTGGTCTTGCCTTCGCCCGGCAAACAGCTTGTAACCAGGAGGACTTTCGGACCGGGTTGTTCATTCGTGGCACGAAGCAGAAGCGTACGAAGGGAGCGAAGCTGTTCGCAATAAATGGATTGTTTCTGGTCCAGGGCCGGCTTGAGCAGCGATGATGCAGCGAGGGGTGTTGCGACTCTATTTGACCCTTCCCTGGACTGAAAGCCGTTCCGGAGGGTTCGGACAAGCGTTCTCAGGTATCCGGTTCCAAACGGCTCGCACGCGATCGTGGGCAGAACCGCAAGCAGGGGTACACTGACGGTCGCCTCCACATCGGCAAACGAGTAGATGGAATCATCCAGCAGTTCCTTATAAGCTGCGCAACAAAGACCGATCAGGAGTCCTACGGCTGCTCCACCTCCGATCCGCAAAGGCAGATTCGGGGAAGAAGGGCGGTTCGGCGGGGGGATTTCCGCTGCGCTCACGACCGAGATATGGCTGAATCGGAGCCCTGCCAGCAGGTTGGCCTGCTTCAACTTCGACAACAGACCCTCATACAGGGTGCGGCTGCTGTCTGCCTCCTCTCGCGCGAGCTCGTACGCGAGCACAGAGTCATTTTGATTCATGGCAAGTTGCTTTTGCCGGTCGAAAGCTGCGCGAGCGGCTTGCTCGGCACGAACGGCGACCTGCCAGTCCGTATGAGCGCGCTGGCCTAAACGACTTGTTTCCGCGCCGGTAGCAGTTTCAAGGCCGGCAAGCTGGGCCTTTAGCTCCGCAATTTTTGGATAAGCCGGTCCGTACCGCATGCTCGATTCGGCCAGTTCCGCACGAATCTGCGCCTCCTGTGCTCGAAGTCCCTGAATCAGCGAAAGCGAAGTATTGATCGAGGCGACGGAGCCCGTGCTGGAGTTGCCGCTCAAACTGGAGATGAGTTCCGGATTGGCCCCCGAAGCCACCTGGTCGATGCTTTCCTTGAGAATACGATTGCTTTCCGCCGAGGTCAGCGTCTGATTCAGGCTGTCGAGCCGTTCCAGCACGACGTTGCGGGACGCGTCGTTTCCAAACATGCCGGTGCCGCGCTGGAGCCTGGCTGCGCGCGCCTGCGCCTCTTCCGTATGTTTTCGGAGTTCCTCCAACTGGCCGGAAAGCCAGCTGGAACCCTGAAGAGTGGCAGTGAGATGCTGCTGAAAATCTATTTCGGCGAGAATACGCGTGCAGGCGTTGGCGACAAGAGCAGCGCGTGCCGGATCACGATCGGTGTAGGAGATGTCCAGCAATCGCGTACCGGCGAGCGGTTGAACCTTGAGGTGAGCCTTGAAAATCTTCTCGGCCGTAAAACGACGATTGGGCGCATTTTGCAGTGGGACGCTCAATGGCTCAAGCGCCTTGTGCCAGGGCAGCCGTGCAGTCCACTGAGGCAGCAGGGAGACGGAGCGGCTCACGGCAGGTGCGAAGTAATCCGGCGTATTTTCAAGGCCCGTGGCTTCTATGACGGAAAGCGCCAACGCGGGCGAGCGCAGGATGCCTGCCTCTGTCTGCAGAGTCATGTTGTAGTCCAGCGAGTCGCCGACCGGGGCTGTTCCGGACTGCCCGGTGACGGTGCTTTCCAACCCGAACGCCCCCCCGTCCTCCTTCAAAACCTGTACCTCCGCAGTGGCGCGATAACGCGCTACGGAGAGGAGAGACGTTGCAAGTCCCAGGACCAGCATGACGATGACGGGCCAGGCCAGCAGTCGGCGGCGACGGCGCGCCGCTTCCAGGAGCGAGGCGAGCGTCAGCGTGTCAGACGGTATTTCGGGCAGAGTGCCGGGAGCATGCATGCAAAATCCAGGTCTCCGGCCATGCCTGATCAAGGAAGACCAGGCTTGCCGGTGATGGTGAAGCAGAGGCTACCATTGCTCGGGCGGAAGGGGCAGATTACGTAAGTTTTACAATCTTGCAAGAACATTTCACTTTGCTTGTCGAAAAGAGATACACAAGAGGAAGAGCGAAAAGCCACCGGGGCATCTTTGGTGCCTGCTGGATTGCGGCGGAAGGAATGTTGGATGGATCCATTTGAGGCCAGCGGCGAACTTTTGACCGTCGGATTGCCGGTTCACAATGCAATGCCTTATCTGCCCGAGTCGGTCGGGAGCATCCTGGGGCAAACCACCCAGGATTTTCAACTACTTGCGATTGTGGACGGCTCAACCGACGGCAGTCTCGACTACCTTCGTTCCATTCGTGACGCGCGTTTGCGGGTGGTGGAGCAACGGCATTGCGGCATCACGTTCACGCTGAACCGGATGCTGCGGGAGTGCAAGACTCCGTGGCTGGTGCGGCAGGACGGAGACGATGTTTCGACGCCGGAGCGGCTCGCGACGCTTTTGGACTCGATTCAGCGATTTCCCGATGCAGGTATGTTTTACTCGAACGCTGCCTACCATCCCTATCGCAAAAGCGTCGGGCTGTACCGTTGTACGCGCGGTACGCCGGACCAGATCCGCTCCGTAGCGCGTGCCGGGTACCTGCCGGCGATTTGCCATCCGAGCGCGGCTCTCCATGTGGAGAAAACGCTGGCCATCGGCGGCTATCGGCCGGGGATCCAGTGTGAGGACGCCGATCTGTGGTGGCGCATGGCTCTGGCCTACGATATCCATTTCATCCCGGACGTGTTGCTGCTGTACCGGCAAAACTCTGGAAGTCTGACGTCCAAAAATCTTCGCCAGCAGGCACTCCACGGGCTTTACGTGCAGTATCTCCTGCTTTCACAGCTGCAAAGCCGCATACCGGAAAAGCTGAGCGATGTTGAAGAGGAGCTGACGTGCCTGCTTGCGGAAACACCGTTGATCGCGAAGGAAAGGCTCCGGCTCTTCAACATGCATATGGGACAAGGCGAGTACGCCGCTGCCGCACGCGCCCTTTTGAGTTCATTCCGGGCATCGCCGGGCTACGTTCTGCGACGACTGCGTGACGAGCTTTTACCGTCAGGGGCGATCAGCAACGGCGTGGAACCTCGCTTGTTTCAACAACGTAAGGACCTTTTCTGGCCGCAGCACTCGTCGGCATAGGCAGATTTAAGTTGAATGGAAAACATATGATGAAGATGCCCTCAGCGAGTCGCGTCTGGTTCGGCGCAGCACCCGTGGACGCGGTCGATATGCACTCGTCGGTGGACTGGCTTGTAAACACCTTGCGGGAGAGGCGCCTGGAACCCACGCGAAAACCCGCGCAGATCATGGGTCCGAACGCGTTTCTGGTCACACTGGCGAGGAGCAATCACGCATTTGCGCGAGCCATGCAACAAGCCTCGCTATGCCTGCCGGACGGGATGTCGGTCGTGTGGGGCGCACGACTGCTCGGTGCACGGATCCCTGAGCGGGTGCCGGGGGGCGAGTTCATGGAGAGGGCCTGCGCTGCCTGCGCGGAGCACGGCTTTTCCGTGTACTTCCTGGGCGGCTTGCCTGGGGCGGCGGAGGGCACGGCGCGTGTACTAAAAGCCCGGTATCCGCGGCTCCTGGTGGCCGGCACAGACTGCCCGCCGGTCGGTTTCGAGCAGGATGAGGCTTTGAACGAAGCGGTTCGCGAGCGGATTCGTACACGGCGGCCGGACTTTTTGTGTGTGGCGCTGGGAGCTCCCCGGCAGGAAATCTGGATGCTGGACGAGTGCGGAAGCCTGCCGATCGGAGCGGTCTTGTCGGTCGGCGCCGCGCTGGACACGCAGGCGGGTTTGCGGAAGCGGGCACCGGCGTGGACGCATGGACTCGGCGTGGAGTGGTTGTACCGGCTCGCCATGGAACCGCGCCGGCTTTGGAGGCGCTATCTGCTTGGCAATGCAGGGTTTATCGCGATCACGGCGCGAGAATGGGCCCGGGGGCGCAAGCAACGGGCGACCGAAGACCTGCTGCGCACAGGCCCGTCCCGGAACGATCGGAGACCGTTTCAAGTTGCATCCCTGCCTACGGGCGCGGGTTCGAGAACTGTGATGGCAGAGTCCGAAGGGGCTACTCCGGCGCAGGCATCGGGCAACATGCCGGTGCATTGACCTAACCCTTTTATTTTGCTTGAGTTGGCGTCGGGCGTGGAAGCAGGAGCTGCACAGAGCAGGACCGGAACGGTCCTGCTCTGTGCGGGCATGGTTCTACCGGCGCGATGGGCGGACAGCGAGCTGTTTGCCATCGGTCGCGCTGAGCCTGGGCGGGCTGCGGAAGGTCAGACATGAGC
>CAXSBW010000002.1:0-10211 GCA_964235795.1 uncultured Acidobacteriaceae bacterium
TGGCTCTCATCCTTGGCTCTCATCCTGGCGCGTTGCCATGGCGTTGCCATAATGTCTCCGTGCCGTCTCCGTGCCGTGCGCGGTTCCACGGCGCGTTCGGTTTGGCCGCGGACGACGGGGTCAAGGCGCTATGCGGTCGGTCTCAGCCGGGGCCCAGTCGACCAGCGCCAGCAGCTCTGGAAAGTACAACCCGTAGCGCAACGGCAGCGTGTGCTGGAGTGCCGCGCCGTAGGCTTCCAGCTGCGGCCGCCACTTCTCGCGCTGTTCAGCGAGCCATGCCGCACGGGCGTCGGAACCCGTGAGTTGCCCGGATGGCGCACCGGTTTTGTAGTCCACAATCCACAAGCACTGTTTGCCGTCCTCCCCGGCCCGTTGACCGGCGACGAAGCTGCGGTCCACGCGCAGGGTGCGGAGTGTGCCATCGCGATCCCAGACCTGCCAGGTGCTTTCGGTCAAAGCCTCGGGGTGCGGCTTCAGCAGCCATAGTCCTGTCTCGCTCTTTACGACAGCCAGGGCGTGACCGGCCAGCTCGCGTGCTGTTGCGAGGATTCCGGCTGCAGCAAACGCGTGCTCCCGCAGAACGCGGGCAGCTGCGCCCTCAAGCAGGGGACGCCACACTTCAGGCCCTGGCGGGTCCTTCGCCTCCGCGAGAAGAACGGTCAAACGCTCCAGCAGGATGTGCATCGCGGTACCACGGGCACGGGCCGCAAGCGAGCCTTCCGTCCGCGGAAACAACACCTGCCTGCCGGGATTCGGTGCTGCCGGGCACACGTCGGCAAGGCTGGGCAGTGCGCCCCAGCCGGCCGGCAGTCGCTCGATCGTTGAAGCTTCGGATGGTTGCGCGACACGGACGCTGACTTGCCCGGATGCTGCCAGTTGCACCCCCGCTGACGGCAGACGCGCTGCGATCTCGTCTGCGAGCGCGGGCCACGCTGCCTGCAGCAACGAACATTCGTCGGGCTTTTGCATTTGCCCGTCTTTCACCTCGACCGTGGCGAAAAGGTGTAAACGCACGCGAGCCCGGGTACAGGCGACGTAGAACAAGCGCTTGCGTTCCTCGGCGTCCCGCTCCCTGCGCTGCTTCATCACCCACTGGTAGGTGCGGTCCTGCTCCGGGTCTTCGCGGTTGCCGATGGGCGCGAGAAGCAGCTCGGTGCCGTCGCCGCAGCTTCGATGGAGCATCGCGATCAGTTCGGTTCCATCCGCGCGCTGCTTTCGATGCAGGCCGGGCAGCAGCACCACGTCGAAACCGAGGCCCTTGCTTTTGTGGATCGTCATGATCTGGATGCCGCAGCGCTCGCTCACCTCGGGGTTCGGCGCGGCACACAGCTTCGTGAGCCGCGCGGCAAAGTCGCCGCGCAGCACTTCCACGCCGCCGGGTTCCAGCTCGTCGAGCAGCCGCAGAAAGGTCTCGGCATTTTGGCGAGCGTTCCCATCCAGGCACTCGGGGCCTCCCAGGGCCATCCACGTGCGCTCTGTCCATGCGGCCAGCGACAGGTTGTTGCCCTCGTGGTAGCGGGTGCGCAAGGCCGCCTGCAGCACACTCCAAACGCGACCGAGCCGCAGACGGCCATCGGGCGAAAGCAGACTCGCGCGGGTTTCCATCAGCTCCGGCACGGGCACGCGATGCGTCGCCGGGTCGTCCTCGCCGGCCAGCCGATGCAGGTCGGCCAGCAGTAGCCCGCACCACGGGGCACGCAGTACGGAGAGCCAGGCCACGCGGTCAGACGAGCGCAGCAGGGCGCGCAACAGCATGAGCAGGTCGTGCACTTCGGGCCGGTCGGCCAGCGGTTCCAGATCGACCGCCCGGTACGGGATCCCGGCCTCGCGCAGCGCGGGCAGAATCGCACGCAGGTGTGTACGCGAACGCACCAGTACGACGACCTTGTACTCCTCATCGCCGCGTGCCTGGGCTGCGGCGATGCGCGGCATCTCGTTTCGCAGAGCCTGTACCACCTGGCGGGCTTCCTCATGCTCCCATTCCGCATCTTCGTCGCAGTCCGCGAAGACGGTATGCAGCTGAAAGCTCGCTTCTGCCTGGGCTGCGGCAAACGCATGCGCCGCAACGAATGTGTCCGCGCCGGAGCTCGCGAAGATTTTCTCGAACCGCTCATTCAGCTGCCTGACCAGCTCCGCGTGGGAGCGAAAGTTGTGCGTCAGCTGCAACGTATGGCACAGGTGCCGTCGGTCTTCGCCGCAGGGCAGCCCCTGCTCTCGCGTTTCATGAAAGAGCGCGACCTCGGCCTGGCGGAATCCGTAGATCGATTGCAAGGGGTCGCCGACCACAAAAGCCGTGCGCCGGTCGCCGGGCTGCCACTCGCGCAGCAGTTCGGCCACCAGGCGATATTGCGAGCGCGAAGTGTCCTGAAACTCATCGATCAGCAGATGTTGTTTTGTTTCGCTTTCGAGCAGCCCGCGCATGCTTGCCTCGTCCTCCAGCACCGTTTGAGCGGCCTGCGCGATCTCGATGAAATCGACGGCGTTGCTTTCGGCGAACAGGAGGCGCAACTCGGCCGCGGCGCGTCGCAGTACACGCAGAACAGCAAGCAGCGTATGCCACTGGTCCTGCGAGTAGCACGCCGCAGGCAGGGCGCGCACCCGGCACAGCAGGGCCTGGAACTGCGCGCCGAGGGGATGGGCCTGGAGCTGCTCACCGCAACGCTCCATGCGGTTCTTCCAGCGCTTGCGATCGTCCTTGCCGGGGCCGTTGCCGGGCGGGGGAAAGCCGGTCGCGACCGTCCAGCTTTTGCGCCACTCGTGCTTGCCGGTCAGCAGCAGGTGAGCGACGGCCAGCCAGTGCTCGGCCTGTTCCGGCCCGGGCAGCTGCGTGAGCCCGCAAAGCAGCCGCAGGTCCGCCACGCCATCGGCGCACGGCTCGGTATCCTCGCCTGCGTGGCTCCCCGCATAGCGTCCGAGTTGCGGCAGTTCCATTGCTAACTCGGGCATCTGTTCGGCAAGCCCGCAGAGTTGCCCCAGCACCTGCCTGGTTTCTCGTGCGAACGGCGCTTCAAGGGTTTGGCGCACCGCGTCCCAGTCCACTTCCGCGCCGATCCGCAGCGGCAGGGTGGAGAGCCATGCATCGCGCCGCGAAAGCATCCGGGCCAGCAGCCCCTCCACTTCCGGCAGGTTGTTGTCGCGGCGCAGCAGCAGCGTCGCGAGTGCGTCTTCAAGCGCCGGGTCGCGACCTCGGCCCAGCAGTGCCGTCGTGCGCCGCGCGGCCGCGGCATAAAGTGCGCCGGCGTCCTCGGTCGGCGCAAGCGCGCCGCCAAGCCGCGCCAGCAGCGGCTGCCCATGCGCCAGGCGCAGGCACAGCGAGTCGATCGTCTGCACATCGAGCCGGTGCGGCTGCTCCAGCAATCGCCAGCCCATCGACTCCGCGTGAAGCAGCGCACGTCGAGCCAGGGGCAGGGCCGCGTCTTCTCCGGGCTGAGGGACCGGCTGCTGACGTGCCTGGTCCAGTGCGCCCACGATACGCCCGCGCATCTCGGCTGTGGCGGCGCGTGTAAACGTAATGGCGAGGATCTGCTCGGGCTCTTCCACCTCGGACAGAAGAGCGAGAAAGCGCCGGGTGAGCAGGCCGGTTTTCCCGGCGCCCGCCGGAGCCTGCACCAGGATTGAACGTCCGGTATCGATCGCGGACTCGCGCGCCGCGGCGTCCGGCGGATGCTGCGGCTCGGGTTCGGCGATCGCGAACAGATACCCCTGGGTTTCACTCATCGTCGCTGCCCCTTAGACGCGTCGCCGCGTCGGCCTGCGAGCGTACCCGGCAAAGCCCGTACAAGCCGCACAACCGGCAGGTTTGCGCGCCGTCGCGCGGGTTTACCGGGGCGTCGCCGCGCGCAAACTGCTCCGCGAGGGCTTGCAGGGCCGCATGCCAGCCTTCCCAAATCTCGCCGGTCAGCGGCTTCGCGCCTCGGGCTTTGCCGCCGACCTGGCTTTCAGGGTCCTCTGCCAGGGCGTGCAGCCGGGTCTTGTCCTTGCCGGCGCGGATCTGCGCGAAGGCAATGCCGGCCAGCTCCGCGATGCCGCCGAAGACAGCGTAGATGGGCAGCTGCGGCTCTTCCGGGCGATCGCCGTTCCACAGGGCAGGGCTTACGCGATCGGCGGTTTTGTAGTCCAGCAGCAGCTTGCGATCTCCATCCACCGTGTCGACCCGATCCACGCGCAGGTTCAGCCGAAGCGGGCCCACCCGCACTGCGTCCAGATTCTGCTCGAGCGCGGTGACGGCGAAGCCGGCGCGGCCCGCTTCGACGGACAGCCACGACCGTAAGCGCGTCGCGAGTCGCTGCTGCTCGAGCTCGAGATAGCGCGCGCGCCAGCGGTCCGTGCCGGCCTCTCTGACAGCGCCTGCGAAACTGGCGGCGATGGCTGCCCGCAGCATGGCATCGAGGCTGCCGTCAGCCATGGCGCGTTGCAGGTCGTCGAGTGTATGCAGGCGGCCGGGCGCGGGCGCGGTCGACCAGAGCCGTTCCAGCGCCCGATGCAGCAGCGTCGCGCGCTTGCCTGCGTCCAGACCCCAGCTTTCTTCCTCCAGCGGCTCGGCCCGCAATCGCCGCGCCGCAAAGCTTTGAAAGCCGCAGGCCGACTGGCGTTTCAGCACCTCGCTGCCGCCGGCAACCTGCTCGACCGGCCAGGGAACAGGGTCAGCCGCTTCCTGCTCTCGCACGACCGAGCAGACCTCGACCGGGAGCGGAACGGAGGCTTGCTGGGGCACCAGGTCGCGCAGCAAGGGTGAGGGACGCGCCTCCGCCCCGCCGACGGAGGACGCATAGCTCGCGACAACAACCGGGGCACTGGCGAGCACACGCCGCAGCTGCTGCTGTGCCAGCGCAAGGTCGGCCTCAGCGCTGCTGTGCGGCATGCCGGCACTGGTCTGCAGTGCCGGAGCGAGCAGGGGGTGCAGCGGTCCTCCGCGGGGCCAGCGGCCCTCGTTCGCGCCCAGCAGCCAGATCGCGTCGAACCGGAGCCCGGCTGCTTCATCGATACCCAGGATCTGCACCGGGGCGTGGTGCGACTCGGGTGCGAACAGGAGATTGCGGGCCGCCTCACGCAGTTCGGCGGCAAAGCGGTTCCAGGTCACGGTTTCGCCCGCGAAAGAAAGTCTCCCCATTTCGCCCAGCAAGGTGTTCCATCGCTCTCGCGCCTGGAACGCAACCGAGTCCAGGTCGCGAAATCCAGGCCAGCCCAGAGTTTGGAGAAGTCCGGGTACCGCGTCGACCCAGTCGGCATAGCTTCGCCGTCGCGTCGCTTCGCCGCGACCGAGCACCCGCTCGGCGGAGCTGAGCCTGTCGTGAAACGAAGGGGGAAGCAGCCCGGGATGACGCGCTGCGTCGCGCACCAACGTGCCGAGCCCAAGCTCAACGGTCAGCAGCCCTGCGCGGCGCAGCTTGCGATCGCTTTCCGCCAGCGCGAGCGCTTCGGCCTCATTGCCGGCGACGAAGCCGCCCAGCAGCAGGCTTGAAATCTCGGCCGAGGGAAGCGGCCCGCCCAGCCAACGCAGCAGCAACAGTGCCGATGCAAGCAAGGGAATATGGGCCAGCGGCGCGCCAAGCGAGAACTCGTACGGAGCGATGCCGCCGGCCGGACCACGCGCGGACCGAGGCTGCAGCGTCCGTCGAAACACCCGGTCCAGCCCGGCGCGCATGCCGCGCAGCTCCGGCACAAGTATGCCGATACGTTGCCCCGAGTCCGTTTCAGGATGCGCTTCCAGCCGACCCCTCGCCCACAGGGCGCAGGCCTCCATCTCACGCTGCTCGTCGTCGGCGACGACCAGGCGAGGATGGTTCGCCGCCTCCGCCAAAGGCGCATGTTCCACCCGCACACCGGCTCCGGTGAGCGCTGCCAGCAGTTGCTCCTGCGCCGGAGTCAGCCGGTCGAAGCCGACCAGCAGCAGCTCCGTCGGCAGCAGCAAGGTCGCCGCGCTCCGGAGCGCACCGGCAAGCGCGTCTTCCAGTCGGCATCGGCTCATCACGCCCAGCTGGTTACATCGCGCGTCAAACGCGGCGGCCCACACCAGAAAATGCTCGGCATCTTCGTGCGCCGCGGCCCAGCCGGCATGTCGTTCCGCGTGAGCGCGATAGGCGCTGAGCAGGCCGTAGCCGCTTTGCCCGAGGCGGGCCAGCCGCTCCGGCGAGACCACCGCAGCAGCCTCACGCGCCTGCACTTCACGCCACAGCAGCTCTTCCTGCATGGGCGTCAGCAGCAGCGGCCGCCGAGGGTCATCCTGAGCGAGCCGAGCATACAGGCCTTCCAGCCAGCAGCACCAGTCGTCGATGCGCGGAGCCTGCCGGCCGTTGAGCCCGTCCGCTCGCCAGTCCTCGGCACAGGCCCGAAGCAGCGCCCGGGCGGCACGGGCGCTTGCTGTGACCACCCGTGCCCCGCGCCCAAGTGCGTCGGCAACCGGGGCGGGCGTTCGATGGCTGCGAGGAGCTTCGGTCATCACCTCCCTAGTCTATCGAGGCCTGTCTGCGGGGGCCGGCGCGCGTTATAAACTGGATGGGTGGCTACCCTTGCGCGTTTCGCTCTCCTTCCGGTCCTGCTGCTGATCCTTGCGGGTTGCCGCCAGGCGGCTCCGGTGGCTGCGGGCCCGGTGCGGCACTACCCGGTGACCGGCAAGGTCATCGGTACCAATGCCGAGTCCGGCGAAGTTGAGCTCGATGCTGCTGCGATCCCGGGCTTTATGGAGGCCATGACCATGCCTTACCGGCTGGCCGACCCTGACGAACTGAAAAAGCTGCACCGGGGCGACAGGATCAGCGGCACACTCGACGTGGGCGGCAGCGGCACGGTGCTTTCCGGGGTGCATGTGACCGACGCCACGAAAGAGATCAAGGAGCTGGCCCCCACGAGCAGCCTCGAGCCAGGGCAGGCCGTGCCCAATTTTGCGCTGCTGAACCAGAGCAACCACACGGTGCATCTACACGACTATGCAGGCAAGCTGCTGCTGGTCACGTTTGTCTACACCAACTGCCCGCTCTCGGATTTCTGCCCGCGCATGAGCCATCATTTCGCCGACATCGACAAGGCCCTGGCCGGTACGCCGCTGTACGACCGCACGCACCTGCTGACGATCTCCTTCGATCCGGCGCGCGACACCCCGGCTGTTCTGCGCTCCTATGGCGGGGCCTACACCGGGCAGTACACCAACGAGACCTTTCAACACTGGACCTTTGCCGCGCCGAAGCAGGGCGACCTGGACCCGCTGCTTCGCTTTTTCAACGTAGGTGCCGTGCCCGCGCCGGGCGGCAGTCTGTCGCACACGCTTTCCACCATCGAGATCGGGCCCGACGGCAAGGTGTTGAAGCAGTACGCGGGCAATGACTGGACCTCCGCGCAGGTGCTGGCCGATGTGCGCCGCGACCTGGGAGCCGGCGCATGATCGCCATCCTGATGGGGGTGACGGGTACCGGCAAAAGCACGGTAGCGGAGGCTCTGGCGAAGCTCACCGGCTGGCAGTTCGCCGAAGGCGACGACTACCACTCGGAGGCCAACAAGCAGAAGATGCGCGCCGGGGTTCCGCTGACCGACGGCGATCGCGAACCCTGGCTCGAAGGCCTGCACGGTGTACTCGCCGGCTGGGTCGCCGCGGGGCAAAACGGCGTGATGACCTGCTCCGCACTCAAGGTGCATTACCGCACCACGTTGTCTGAAGGACTTCCGCCGGACGCGCTTCGCTTTGTTCTGTTGCAGGCGTCCCGGCAGATTCTGCAGGACCGCCTGAGCAAGCGCAAGGGCCACTTCATGAACCCCGCCCTGCTTGACAGTCAGCTGGCCACGCTCGAGTTGTCCGACGACCTGGTGCGCGTTTCGGCAACCGAAACGCCCGAGGAGGCTGCGCACGAGATCGCGGAAAAACTTGGTGCGGCTGCAAAGTAGGCAGCCTGCCCGCGCGGGCGGACGTTTCGACCGGTAAGATAAGGGCTATGGCTCGGCTCACGATTCTGTTCGGCATCATCCTTATCCTGCTCGGCGTATTCACCTACATGGGCACGGGCAGCAAGTTTCCCACCTCGCTGATCCCCGCCGCCTTCGGCATCCTTCTTGCCATTTGCGGTGTGCTCGCCCGCACCACCGACCTGAAGCGGCGCGCCCTGTGGATGCACATCGCGGTGACGCTCGGGCTGCTCGGCTTTCTCGGTACCGCCAAGTCAATCATCGATTACGTGCATTTGAAGCAGGGCGTGCAATTCAAGCTGCCGGTCGCGGTGGAGGAGAAAGCCGCGATGTCCATTCTGTTGCTTGTCTTCACCATCGTGTGCGTACGCAGCTTTATCCAGGCGCGCCGCACTCGCCTGGCCGGGGCTTAGGCCTCGTGCGCGGCGGCTCCTCCTTTCCCTTGCAGGCCGAGCGCGGCGGCAGCACGCGCTCGGGCACACGCGCAGCCGCCGCAGACCAGCCGAAGCGGAAGCCGAACCTGAAGAAAGTATTGCCGGAGATCTGGAAGCTGGTGCGTCCGCGCCGCTTCCTGCTGCTCTTCGGCCTTTTGCTGGTACTGGTGCGGAGCGCGGCCAGCCTGGTGTTGCCGTACACGACCAAATCGCTGCTCGATCGCGTGTTTCTGCCGCATCGTCCGCAACTGCTGCTGCCGTTGGTGCTGATTGTGTTTGCCGCCACAGCAGTGCAGGCCGTGACTTCCTACTCGCTCACGCAGCTGCTCTCGAAAGCCGCGCAGCGCATGATTACCGAACTCCGCGAACAGGTGCAGACGCATATCGGTCGCCTGCCGGTTTCGTTCTACGACAGCAATCGCACGGGTGTGCTGGTGTCGCGCATCATGACCGATGTAGAAGGTGTGCGCAACCTGATCGGTACCGGCCTGATCGAATTTGTCGGCGGCATCGCGACAGCACTGATCGCGTTCTCATTCCTGGTGCAGGCAAGTCCGCGCATGACGCTGGTTCTGTTCTGCGCGCTGCTCGGTTTTATCTTTGTGCTTCAAAAGGCTTTCAGGACCATTCGCCCGATCTTTCGCGAACGCGGCAAGATCAACGCCGAGGTCACGGGGCGGCTCACCGAGTCGCTCGGCGGAGTCCGCGTGATCAAGGGCTACTACGCGGAAGAGCGCGAGGCAAGCGTGTTTTCGGCAGGCGTTCACCGGCTGCTGAACAATGTAATTTCCTCGCTGAATGCCACCAGTCTGCTTGCGCTTTCAGCGACCGCTGTGCTCGGCACTGTCGGCGGGCTGGTGATGTTTTTTGGCGGGCACGAGGTGCTGGCCAATCAGGTGACCGGCCATGCCGGCCGGCATGGACTCAACTCCCCGGGCAGCTACTTTCAGTACGTCGGCTTTCTCGCGTTCATGATCGCGCCGATCTTCCAGGTGGTCAACGTCGGCACACAGCTGACTGAAGCCGTGGCCGGGCTGGACCGCACCATGGAAGTGCTGGGAGAGCGCGAAGAGTTCGGCGACCCGGCACGCCGTCAGTTCCTGCCGCCGATAGAAGGTCGGGTCGAGTTCCGCGAGGTTCGCTTCGCCTACGAAGCCGACAAGCCCGTGCTGCACGGCATCTCCTTCAACGCGCGGCCCGGCACCGTGACCGCGCTGGTCGGCTCCTCCGGCTCCGGCAAGAGCACCATCATCTCGCTGATCTGCGCGTTTCACACGCCGACATCGGGGGAAATCCTGATCGACGGGCACGACCTGTCCGGGGTCGACCTTGCCAGCTACCGGTCGCAACTCGGCGTCGTACTCCAGGAGTCGTTTCTATTTGATGGCACCATTCGCGACAACATCGTTTTCTCCATGCCGGGGGCAACGGACGAAGACTTTATGGCAGCCTGCCGCATCGCGCGCGTGGACGAGTTTGCCGAACGGTTCAGCGAGGGTTACGACACGGTG
The DNA here is from genome assembly GCA_964235795.1 of uncultured Acidobacteriaceae bacterium. Lineage (GTDB taxonomy): Bacteria > Acidobacteriota > Terriglobia > Terriglobales > Acidobacteriaceae > EB88. The sequence goes on from CAXSBW010000002.1 coordinate 9,839, forward strand.
GTGGGCGAGCGGGGCGTCAAGTTGTCGGGAGGCCAGCGGCAACGGCTTTCCATTGCACGCGCGCTGCTCGCCAACCCACGGCTGCTGATCCTCGACGAGGCTACTTCCTCGCTCGATTCCGAGTCGGAAGCGATGATCCAGCAGGGGCTCAACACGCTGATGCAGGGCCGGACGACGTTTGTGATCGCGCATCGTTTGTCGACGATTCGCAAGGCCGATCAGATTCTCGTTGTTGAAGGCGGCGAAATCATCGAGCGCGGCACACACGGCTCGCTGTACGCGCTGGGCGGCCGCTACCACGAGCTCTACACGCGCCAGCACGGCATTGAGGAAAACCTGTTTCTCGCGCCCGGCGAGGGCGATGCGGTACCGG
>CAXSBW010000002.1:10311-51181 GCA_964235795.1 uncultured Acidobacteriaceae bacterium
CACGGCATTGAGGAAAACCTGTTTCTCGCGCCCGGCGAGGGCGATGCGGTACCGGTCGTTAATAAATGAAGGGTTGGATCAATATGATTGTCATGCGGCCTGCTTCAATCAACACGCGTAAAGAGTACAAAGGGAATTTCTAGTCCCTCACATAATACTTGTGGAGGCATGTCAATTCTAAATCTCAAAACATTAAAGTCGGCAAGACACTCGTCAAGAGGATCGTCCTTAAATGACGAGAAATTCTGTCGTTCGAGAACCCGCTCTATAAATTTTACTAGTTGATTGTCAGGGAAAGTTAGCATTAGGTCACATATGAGCATGATGCATACTGGCTGAAAAATATTCGGTAAGGTTTTTGAATTTGGGTAGACGGCTATCTCAGTTCTCACTGAAAGAACCTTACCGTCAAGTAAGAGATTGAACGGATTATCGTCCATAAGGCTAATTGTTAGACGCTTGTCGACCGACACAATTGAAGCGAAATACTCTTTTCCATCCACGATGTTGCGTGCTACACACTGAAGCATTATTGTAATTTAGCAGCAAATCTCTGACTAGTCATGATTACTTTAGTTGCTGCAAATCGAGTCATTGTCGGTAAACTCTCCGTATGTATTTCGATCCAGCCGCCGGCTCCGACCAGGCACTGCTCATCACCGAGCAGCTGCTTGTCTTCGCGACCGTCATCGGTTCGGTCGGCATGTTGCCGTCGTTGATTGAGTTCCTGTCCGAGCGCCGCAAGCGCAAAGAGCGCATCGACCTGTCGCTCGAAGACGAGCCGGTCGATGCCCTGCGTCCGCGATTGGCCGGCATGGATGAACTGCTCCACTCGATCGACGACCTCGTGGACCGCGCGCGCCACCCGGAGGTTTACGAAGACCTGAAGATCGGCAACGAAGTGCTGATCATCGGGCCGCCCCAAAGCGGCAAAAAGTCGCTCGCGCAGACCATCGCCAAGCGCACCGGCATGGAACGGCTGGTGACGGTGTACAACCCTCGCGACTCCGACGCGCTGGCCGAGGCCAAAAGCCTGGTTCGCGGTTACAAATGGCAGAAGGTGATGCTGTTGCTGCCGCGTATCGACCTGGCTTACAAGGAAAGTGACCCGGAGGTGCTGGCGGAGCTCGACGCGCTGATCGAGAGCACCTCCGAGCGCGCCAATGTACTGGTGATCGCGACGGCAACGACCTTTGTGCCGGATTCCGAGCTCGACAACAGCTTTGGCATCAAGCTGGTGTTGCCCGGCGCTGAGGTGCTCGAAACAGACCAGCGCGAGGTGCCGGAGGACGCGCAGCGTATGCTCGCGGACGTGGCGAAATTTTACCTGCAGGACGCGCGGCGGCGCGGCTTTTCACTCGATGGTCTCGGCGACGAGCACTTTTGCCGCGAGGTGCTCCACAGCGCCAAGAACCCCGCCGAAATCGAAGACATCGTGGTGTTGTGCGAAACCACGGCTCTGTTCCGGCGCCGTACCAAGCAGAACCCGCGCCTGGTGATCACGCCCGAGATCCTCGAAACAGCGATCGGGCGTGTTGTCGTCAGCTGGAATCGTTGAGCGACAGGGCCGCTTATCGCGCGGCCTGTCGCAGTGTCGCCGCGCAGCGGGTCAACGCTTCCACGACGACCGCAAGCTGTGCCTGCGCTGCGCTGCTGTCTTTTGCGTCCAAAGCTTCATTGACTCCCGGAATAACAACCGCGGCATAGCCCGTATACTGCCCCGGCGCGTAGATGGTGTGCCTGTACCAGCTACGGTTCGGCAGGCCGTTCTCCGACAGAAGATCCGTTTCGGCAGCGCGCAGGCCTGTATTCAGCGCAGCGTTGCCGCCGGCCTGCGCGTCGGCCTGCTTCGCGTGCACAGCCTGCGCGGCAGCCAGCAACTTCTGCACGGCTGCGTCCGCGTCCGTTGTGTCGAGCGTGAGGCCCATATCCTGCGCCTTGGTTCCGGCTGCTGTGATGTACTCGGCGATCTCCTTCGCATACGTCACGTAATCGTAGGGCAGCACATCCGCGTCGGCCATGTGCAGCACCTCGAGCCCAAACACACGGGCCTGCTGCTGCTCATAGGCAAACGTGGGGTCGGCGAACCTGGTGAACCATGCATAGTTGTCAAACACCGAATGGTACACGCCATAGGGCCCATCAGAGCCCATATCGGTCGCCGGTACGCCCAGGTGCTGCAAAAACGGCGTGTAATCGGACCCCGAGCCCAGGTCGCCGATCCGCACCGCATCCACACCGGTGCCCGCGCCCGGCCGCTGCTCGTTGAAGCCGTTGTTCGCAAGCCGCCCGCGCCCGGTCTTCTGCGACTCGCGCCACACGTCGTACACGCTCGCACCCCTGGGGCTCGGCACTTCGCGCGTCACGTCGCGCACAAAATCCTTGAGCGACGGCACCGCGGAGGAATTGAACTCCGGCCCGGACACACCCACGTCCATGTTGAAGTAAGCTGAAGCATCCTTCAGTTCGGCGGCGTGCTGCTCGGCCCACTCGGTCGAGCCGATTAGCCCTTCCTCTTCCGCGTCCCAGCTCGCGAAAATAACCGTCCGCTTCGGTTTCCAGCCTTCCTTCAGCAGCGCGCCGATGCCGTGCACACTTTCAAGCATGGCCGCCGTGCCGCTGTTCGGGTCCACCGCGCCGTAGGTCCAGGCATCGCGATGATTGCCGGCGATCACCCAGCTTTTTGCGTCGGTGGTGCCGGGCACGCGTCCGATCACGTCCCAAATCGTGCGAAAGGCATAGTCTTCGTGCAATTGCAGGTGCACCATCACATCCGCCGCACCGCCCACGTGGTAGTGGAAGGGCAGCGCGCCCTGGAAGCCGGCCGGCACGCCGGGCCCGCCCATGTGCGACAGAATCGGCTCCGCGTCATGGTACGAGATGGGCAGCGACATAATGCGGGGCTGGCTGGGAGCCTTTTCCGGCGCGAGGCGCTTCGATTCGGGCAGATCCGGCGTTGACGCCACTCCCGGTGTCGTCACATCGCCCGCGTACTGAAACATGTACTGGATGGACCCGCGCTGCACACCGGTTTCGGGGCGGTACGGCCCGTCCGGGTACATGTCGCCGCGCGTGTAGCCGTCGTCCGCCGGGTCCGAATAGATCAGCACCCCGGCCGCTCCATGCTCCTGCGCGATAAACGCTTTTACGCCGCGATAGTTGGTTCCGTAGCGCACCAGCACGATCTTGCCTTTGACCGAGACCCCCAGCGCGTCGAGCTTGGCGAAGTCGGCCGGGGTGCCGTAGTTCGCGTAGACCACCGGCGCGGTCACATCGCCTGAAGCCGAGGAGCTGGAAAAACCCGGCACAACACGCGGGTCATCCTGAAATGGATCGCTTGCGACGTGTTCGGGAGTGGGCCCTTGCAGCAGCACTTTGCCGGTCTGGTCCATGACGGTCAGGTGTTGCTCGCCCGGATGGTTGAGCCAGGCGGTGTATTTCACGATCTCGGTTTGGAGCCCGGCGGCCTTGAACTTTTCCGCCACATACTGCGCGGTCTTGTAGTCCTCGGGCGAGCCGGCGATGTGTGGCTCGGCCGTCAAGGTCTTGAGTGCCTCGCCGGCCAGTTTTGCGTCGGGAACAGCGAGGAAGTCGCGGTCCCACTTTGCCTGTTGCGCTGCGAAATCATGGAAGCCGAAGACCTGCGCCGGTAAGGTCGGGGTGGGCGTGGTTTGCGCGGGCAGCATGACGACCAGCGAAAGCCCGGCGGCGGCGGCGGGGAAGAGAACGGCAGCAAGGCGGAGGGGCAAGGTGTGCTCCTGGCAAGGGTTGAAAACGAGTGTACTGCCCTTGCCGCCGGAGCGGTAGTGCCCGCAGGCTAAACGGCGATCACAGGCTGTGCGCAGTGCGAGCAGCGCCGCGCCGCAAGCGGTACGTCGCTCAGGCATTCCGGGCAGGGCCGGGTTGTCGGCACCAGGGGCGAGTCGCGGTGCAGGCGTTTAGTCAGCGTGTTGATGGGCAGAACGACAAGGAAATACATGGCGGCAGCCACCAGGAGGAAGTTGATGGTTGCGTTCAGAAAGTTGCCGTAGGTCAGGCGGCCGTCGTGCACGTCCAGCACCAGGTGCGAAAAGTCGGGCTGCTTGACGATGGCCGCAAGCAGCGGCGTGATGATGTCCTTGACGAGCGAATTGACGATAGCGCTAAATGCCGCGCCGATCACGACGGCAACGGCCAGGTCAACCACATTGCCGCGAAGGATGAAGTCTCGAAAACCTTTCAACATGGGCAGAGCCTTTCTTGAAGCGGCGTTGCGCGCCGCAACCACTGTACCGTCTGCCGTGGCCAAGGGAAACGATTTATTGCGGTTGCAGCTGTTTTTGTACCTCCGCGCAGGGCCTGCGGTACTGGGACAGAAAATGGACGGCCAGAAAGAGCGCCAGCCCGGCAAGGATCGCGGCGCCCCCGGCGATACGCCGGTCCTGCCCCAACGCCTGTGCCGCGGTTAACGCGCGAAACGAGAAAACCAGCAGCGTAGCCGCGCAAACGGCCAACACCGCGAGCTCAGGCATCTGCTCGCAAAAGATCGCGACCCGGGCAGGCCATGTCAGATAAATGACCGAGCCGGCCAGCAGAGCGGCCAGCAACAGCAGGGCGGCGTGCGGAAGGGCCCTGCGCCGGCGAGCGCTGCGGGTCAAGCCCGTCCGGCGCTCATGTGAGCTGGGGCGCACCGGCCTCCATCGCGAGCATTGCCTCGCGTGAGGGCGCGTGGATCACACCCCGTTCCGTAATGATCGCCGTGATGTACTTCGCCGGGGTCACGTCAAACGCCGGATTTTCTATCTCCACATTGTGCGGGGTTTGTTGCCGTCCGCCGTGGTGCGTCACCTCGACGGCCGACCGCTGCTCGATCTCGATGTGCGCGCCGTCCGGGGTCGCCGTGTCGACGGTGGACCAGGGAGCGGCGACAAAAAACGGGATCCCGTGCTCCTTTGCCAGGATGGCGACTCCATAGGTGCCGATCTTGTTGGCGGTGTCGCCGTTCGCGGCGATGCGGTCCGCGCCGACAATCACGGCCTGCACCTTGCCCTGGTGCATCAGCGTCGCGGCCATGTTGTCGCACAGCACCGTGGTTGGAATGCCGTCGTGCATCATCTCCCACGCGGTCAGCCGGGCCCCTTGCAAAAAAGGCCGGGTTTCGTCCGCGTACACGCGCAGGGCCGCGCCATTGGCCACTGCCGAACGGATCACGCCAAGCGCCGTGCCGTAGCCGCAGGTGGCCAGAGCGCCCGCATTGCAGTGGGTCAGGACCCCGCCCGCGCTCGGCAGCAGCGATGCCCCGTGCGCACCCATGGTGCGGCAGGCCGCGATGTCCTCGTCGTACATGGTGCGCGCCTCGGCGACCAGCCCTGCCCGCACGCTCGCGACTGTCGCGCCCGGCTGTTCGGCAAGCGCGGCAAACCGCTCGCGCATACGGGCGATGGCCCAGAACAGGTTCACGGCGGTAGGCCGGGTCGCGGCCAGGGTCGAGCCGATCTGCTCGAACTCCGGACGCAGCGCATCGAGGGTGACCGCACGGCTGCCGACCACACCCAGGGCGACGCCCATCGCCGCCGCAACGCCGATGGCCGGTGCTCCGCGCACTACCATGGTCGTGATGACATCGGCGACCTCGCGGTACGTGGTCGCAAGCACATAGGTTTCTTCCAGCGGCAGCTTTGTCTGGTCCAGAAAGCGCACGCCGGCATCGGTCCATTCCAGGGTGGGAATCATCACTTTCAGTGTACCCGCGACTGCCTGCGCCCGGCGCCGGCAGGTCGCCCGGCGCGAGCCGATAGCAGGCCCGGAGCGCGAGTCGGCAGCTCGCCCGGCGCGAGCCTGTAGCATCAGGTCATGAGTTCATTCCCCATGGCGGCTTCCGCGCTTCGCGGCCGTACCGCCCTTGTCACCGGGGGCGCGAAACGCATCGGCCGCGGCATCGCGCTGGCGTTGGGCCAGGCCGGAGCCGATGTGGCGATTACCTACAATCGCTCTGCGAGCGAGGCCCGGGAGACCGTAGCCGACCTGCGTGCGTTCGGCGTACGATCCGAAGCGTTTCCGTGCCGGCTGCACCGGCCTGAGTCGATCCTCGAAGCCGTAGCAGGCGCGACCGCCTGGGCCGGAGGTGCGAGTGTGCCCGCGCTCGACCTGCTGGTCAACAATGCGGGCGCGTTTGAAACCTTTCCCATCGATGACCTGACACCGGAGCAATGGGACACGATGTTTGCCACCAACACGCGCGCGCCGTTTTTTGTGACGCAAGCGGCCTTGCCCGTCCTGCGCGCTTCCCCGCATACGGGCCGTGTGATCAACATCGGCTCACTCGGCGGCATGCGGCCATGGGCCACGCACGCCCACTACTGCGCGTCCAAGGCGGCGCTCCACATGCTCACGCAGACCATGGCCAAGGCGTGGGCACCGGCAATTGCGGTGAACTGTGTCGCGCCAGGCATGATCGTGACCGGCTCCGAGCCTTCCAGCTCCCGCGACGCCTACGCGCACTTTGTCAGCCGCACGCCCATGAGCCGCAACGGCACTGTCGATGACATCGCCGAGGTGGTGCTTTACCTGGCCTGCGCCACCCCGTTTCTCACCGGGCAGGTGATCGCGGTCGACGGCGGCCTGGGTCTTTAAGGCCGCCCCTCAAGCGGCCTCAGTTCGCCCGCAGGCCCGGATAAGGGCCGGATAAAGGTCAGGGCTGAGCTCGCCAGGCAGTCGGGCATGCATCGTCTGCCGAAGCAGGCGATGCATGGTCGGAACCACTTTCAACCCATGCCCAGCATGCGCTTGAAAAAGCCCACCTTGCGCCGGCCGTAGGGTACCTGCTGCTGTTCCTCGTAGTTGATGTACAGGTCGCTGGCCTCGGGCTGCTCCGGCAGCTCGCGGCCTTCAAACACCGCCAGGGGATTGGTGACACACAACCGTTCGGCGGCCTCGTGGCCGTAGTGCTTCTTCACATACTCATAACCCGCGCTCATCACCGGCGGTCGCGACTCCAGGTTATGCGCGTCAGTCGCCAGGAAATGGACCCAGTTGCGCTTCATCAGCTTTTCCGCGGTAGCCAGTGCCGTGCGGCCAAAACGCCCCGTAAAGCTGGATGCGGTGACCTGCACCAGCGCTCCGTCACGGATCCAGCCCGCGAGCCGTTCCGGGTGACGCTGCAGCACAGGGTTGCGCTCCGGATGGGTGATGATCGGCCGCTGCCTGGAAACGTTGAGCTCGTACATGCTGTCGTTCGCACTTTCCGGAATGCTGGTATCCGGAAACTCGACCAGGAGGTATTTGCGGCCATTGATGGAGTAGCGCCCCGGGTGATCGAGCGCGTCCTGGATATTGTCATAGGACATATGGAAGTCGCAGCCCAGACCCAGCGTGACAGCACCACCGACTCGGGCGCGAAGCTCTTCGAGCAAAGCTTCGTTGCGCTCGCGGCCATAGCCGTAGCGATTGTTCGCGTGCGGCGTACACACAATATGCGTGATGCCGTCGCGCGCCGCCATTGCCGCCATCTTGACCGAGGTGTCCAGGTCCGGCGAGCCGTCATCGAGCCCCGGCAGCAGATGGTGGTGAATATCGATCACGAGACCTCCGTTTGTTTACCCGCGTACCGCCGCATGTTGTTCCATCGCGTCCAGCAGGGATGCAAAGATACCGAAACCATCGGACGAACCCAGCAGCGCCTCGCTGGAGCGATCCGGGTGCGGCATCATGCCCAGCACGTTGCGACCTTCGTTCAGGATGCCCGCGATGTTCCCGAGTGAACCGTTCGGATTGCTTTCCCTCGTGATTTGCCCGGCGGGGTTACAGTACCGAAACGCAATGCGCCTGTCACCTTCCAGCAGGGTCAGCGTTTCCGCGTTGCAAAAGTAGTTCCCTTCCATATGACCGACCGGGACCCTGAGTACCTGCCCGGCGCTCAGCCTGCCGGTAAACGGGCTGTCGGCTGTTTCAACGCGCAGGTGCACCTGCCGGCAGACATATCGGAGCCCGGCGTTGCGCAGCAGCGCGCCGGGCAGCAGCCCGCTTTCACACAGAATCTGAAAGCCGTTGCAGATACCCAGGACCGGGCCGCCGGCTTCGGCAAACCGGCGCACCGAGCCCATCACCGGCGAAAAGCTTGCGATCGCCCCGGTCCGCAGGTAGTCGCCGTATGCAAACCCGCCCGGCACGACGATGGCATCCGCGCCGTCAAGCGACGTGGAATCGTGCCACAGCATCGATACCGGTTGCCCGGCGATCGAGGAAAGCACATGCGCCGTGTCGTGGTCGCAGTTGGACCCCGGGAACTGGAGTACGCCGAACTTCATGGTGTCTAGCCTAGCAGCAACCGGGGATCGATGTGAGTCTCGCGCGCCATCCTTTTCCGGCCTGATCGCGCTCCAAGGGGTTGATTTCAAAGAATGGTTTCAAGGAATGGTTTTAAGGATGATTCCAAGGATTGTTCCAGGGAACGATTTCAGGAAAGGTCGAACGGATGGCCGTGCAGCCTCCAGTCCCGGACCGTCCACGCGGCCCATACCCCCGGGCCCGGTGCGAACGGCCGGCAAGGCGCTCGCCCAATGGTGGCGCGCGGCTACGCTCGAGGCCTTGTGTGTCGGGCTGCTGTGGTGGGTGGGCCTTGCGCTTCTTCACGTCCCGTTTGCCCCGATGTGGGGCACCGTCGCCGCCCTGGCCTCTTTTGTCCCTCACCTCGGCGGCGTCCTCGGTCTTGTCGGGCCTGTGCTCGCTGTCTGCTTCTCGGGGCACGACCTGGACCGGCTGGGCCTGGTGCTCGGGCTCTATGCGGTCATCGTTGTGCTCGACCAGCTGCTGATCGAGCCCCTGCTGCTCAGGCGCACGACCAGCGTGCCGGTCTGGGCGTCCATCCTGGTCCCCATCGCGCTCGGCGTGGTCATCCCGTTCTGGGGTGTCCTGCTGGCCCCGCCGCTGTTGGCCGTCTTTTATGCGTTTCGCAGGCGCGCAAACGCCTGAGCCGGCGCACGCATCTCCTTCACCATGGAATATAGACAGCTCGGCTACTCAGGTCTCAAAGTGCCGGTTCTTTCACTCGGGGCCGGCACGTTCGGCGGCAGCACCGATTTCTTCAAGGCGTGGGGCTCGACCCAGGTCGACGAGGCGCGGCAGCTGGTCGACATCTGCCTGGAGGCCGGCGCCAACCTGTTCGACACCGCCAACACCTACTCGCTTGGGGCCGCCGAGGAGATCCTGGGCGAAGCTGTCAAGGGCCGCCGGCAACAGGTGCTGCTGTCCACCAAGGCCACCTTCCCGATGGGGCCGGGCCCCAACGATATCGGCTCGTCGCGCCACCACCTGATGGAGCAGTGCCATGCCAGCCTGAAGCGCCTCCGGACGGACTACATCGACATCTACCATATGCATGCATTCGACGCCGTGACGCCGGTCGAGGAAACGCTGGAGACCCTGGACACGCTCGTCAAACAGGGCAAGATTCGCTACATTGCCGCGTCGAACTTTTCCGGCTGGCACCTCATGAAGTCGCTTGCCGTGAGCGAGCGCTACGGTTGGCCCCGCTACGTGGGCCACCAGATCTACTACGCCCTGAGCGGCCGCGACTACGAGTGGGAGCTGATGCCGCTCGGGCTCGACCAGAAGGTCGGCGCGCTGGTCTGGAGCCCGCTGGGCTGGGGCCGTCTGACAGGCCGCATCCGGCGCGGGCAGCCCCTGCCGCCGGACTCGCGCATCGGGCAGGGCGGGGCGGCCGGCGGCCCCGTTGTAGAGGAGGAGTACCTGTACAGGATTGTCGATGCCCTCGACGAGGTCGCGGGCGAAACAGGGAAAACGATCCCGCAGATCGCGCTGAACTGGCTGCTGTGCCGGCCCACGGTCTCAACCGTGGTGATGGGCGCGCGCAATGAGCGGCAGCTTCGCGATAACCTGGGCGCGGTGGGCTGGACGCTCACGCCGGAGCAGGTGGCGAAGCTCGACAAGGCGAGTGAAACCGCCAAGGCTTACCCCTACTGGCACCAGTCTCAGGATGCGTTGAAGGAGCGAAACCCGTCACCGGTGTAGATCGCGAACGAGCGGGCGCCGAGTACCCGCTCCCGTCATCGGCGATGCGCCTGGAGTGGTCGCGATCCGTGCAGGCGGTTTATACTGAGCCCCAGCCGCGCTTCGCGGCAGGACTCCAGAAAAGGAAGTAAAGCATGTCCGGCCACTCCAAATGGGCGACGATCAAGCATAAAAAAGGCGCGCTGGACGCCAAGCGCGGCAAGGCGTTTACCCGGCTCATCAAGGAAGTCACCATGGCCGCGCGGCAGGGCGGCGGGGACCCGGACGGCAACCCGCGACTGCGCTCGGCGATCCTGGCGGCCAAGGCTGAAAACATGCCTGCGGACAACATCAAGCGCGCGATCCAGCGGGGTACCGGCGAAATCCCCGGCCTCACCTATGAGGAAATCTCGTTCGAGGGTTACGGTCCGGGCGGCGTGGCGCTGATCGTCGACTGCACGACCGACAATCGGAACCGGGCTGTTTCCGAGATCCGGCACACCTTCTCCAAAAACGGCGGCAATCTCGGCGAGCCCAACTCCGTCCGCTTCATGTTTACCAAAAAAGGCCTGGTTGTGGTGGACAAGGCGATCGCGGACGAGGAGAAGCTGATGGCGCTCGCGCTGGATGCCGGGGCCGATGACATGTCGGACGAGGGTGAAACCTGGGAGATCACGACCGACCCCGCCGTCTACGAGGCCGTGGCGCAGGCCGTGCGCGATGCGAAAATCGAGACGCTTGCGTCCGAGGTCACCATGGTCGCCTCCACCTACACCAGGCTGGAAGGTCCGACCGCGGCGCAAATGGTGCGGCTGCTGGAAGCGCTTGAAGACCACGATGACGTTCAAAATGTCTACTCGAACTTTGACATGGATGAGCAGATGGAAGAAGCCGCTCACTAAGCCCGTCACTTCGTGAACATGGGCCGGGAACCTCGACTGGTCGAAACTCATTCACCGAAGACGCGGGACCAGGCCGGAACCGTCGCCGTGGTTTGGATCGAGGCGCCAGGCACGATCTTCTACCTGAACCAGGCAGGGTGCTCGTCTGCCAGCGCGCAACCATCCATTACCGCACGAAAGGCGGCCAGCCAGTGCCGCTCCGGATCTTATGAAACCTCTGCTCCTCGTTCTGCCCGCCCTGCTTCTTTCCCCTGCCGCGCTCGCCCAGGGCACCCCCGCTTCCGGCAACAATGCGCCGGCCCGCGCCGCCCTTGCGACCGATCCCTGGGAGTACGGGGTGTTTTTTGGGGGCGGCGTCGGACTGGGCGACCGGTCGTCGTTTTCATTCACCAATGCGGGCGTGCGCGTCGGCAAGGTGCTGACCGATCCGCACCTGCCCGGGCCCCTGCGCGGGCAGTTTGAGTACGCGGCCGACATCATGCCCTACTGGCAGTCGTTTACGCCGGCCGGGAGCCTGCGGCCCGTTCATTACAACTACGGCGGGCAGACCGGGACTACACTCGTGCCCTATAACGGAGGGACCTTTACCGGGGTCAGTCTGACGCCGATCCTGCTGCGCTGGGATTTCGCTCCCTCCAGGCGCCTGGTCCCCTACCTGCAGGGCGCGGGCGGCCTCATTTGGACCAATCACAAGTACCCGCCCGATATCATCGTGCCGGCCGGCACGCCCGGTCGCACCAGTGTGTGGAACTTCACGCCGCAGGCCGGCGTCGGTCTGCATTACTTTCTGCGAAACCGGCAAGCCATCGACTTCCAGGCCAGCGCCGTCCATATCTCCAGTGCCTCCCTCGGCGATCGCAACCCGGGCGTCAACGCGAGCCTCCAGTTCCAGATCGGCTACTCATGGTGGCGATAGCGGGTGGCGACAGACCGGTAGCGGTAAGTCGGTGACCGCGAGGCATCCCGTTCCAAAATGGGAAAGCCTGGTGACCCTTGTGCGGCCGTACCCGCTTTTCCCCGCGGAGAACGTCTAAGATAGGGACAGAACCCAGGCCGCGCCCGCAAGGGTGAGCCCATGGAACGAGGCCCGGCTTGAGACACTTTTTCGATGCGCAACACCGACGCGGGCTGATGAAAGCCTTTTCGAGCGTCTGCCTGCTTGCCTGCGTGCTGCCGGCGTCCGCGGCCCAGCTTGGCGCGGATGCTCGCGGGGCGATCCCCAAGGACATCCAGCAGCTGATCGTGGTCGACTACCGGGCGATGCAGAACTCGCAGGCCGCCATGGACCTGAAGGCGCGCGTGCTGCCGCCCGAGTTGAAGGACCTGGAAAAGGCCCTGGTCTCGTCCGGAATGGACGACAACCATGACATCGAGGAGCTCGCCTTTGCCTCCTTTCGCATCAGCCCGACGGACGAGGCATCGCGCATCGTAGGCGTGGCGCAGGGTCAGTTTTCTCTCCCCGACATCCTTGCGGACTTCCGTAAACGCAAGGTCAAGCCGCAGCTGCTTCGCACCAACAAGATGTATCCCATGGCCGGTTCCGGCATGCTGGTGTGCTTTGTCAATCCGACCACCATGGTCTTCGGCTCCTCCGAAGCGATCCGCTATGCATTGAACGCCCGGGACGGCTTCGCGCCGAGTATGCTGGCCAACCAGCCCCTGATGCAGCAGATGGGCCTGGTCGATACCGAACCGCTCTGGAGCCTGCTCGACGGCAAGGGAACCCAGTTGATGATGCGCAGCGTCATGGGCCAGGCATCCGGGCTGGCCGATTATGAATCCGTTCGCAAGCGGCTCATCAGCTCCCGCTACAGCATGAACTTCGACAATGGTGTGCGGTTTACCCTGGCGGTCGTCACGCCCGATACCTTCACAGCAGCTACCATGTCGAGCATGATGAACGCTGCCGCCATGTATGAGAAGGTCAGCGGGTCCGCGGTTGAAAAGCAGGCCATCGAGAACACCGCGATCACCTCCAATGCGGGTACGCTCGACGTGAACTTCACAGCCTCTGACAACCAGTTCGCGACCCTGCTGCATTCATCGTTGTTTCAGAGCGTGGTTCACTAGCCGGCTGTTGCGATCAGTCGTGCTGCAACACCCCGGCAGACACGTAGGGCACCTTCTCGAACTCGGTCACCACCTCCGGCAGGAGAGGTGTCGAGGTCAGCACTTCGATCGAGTCGCCGGAGAGCAGCGTCGTGTCCTCGACCTTGCCGCCCCGGCAGCTCGGGTTCCAGGCAAACGCCTGGGAGGCTCGCACGACTTCCACGCCGGACGGGGTCGCGACCCAGTCCCGCTCAAGGTACCCGCAGGCCCCACCCTGGTGGTGGCGCTGCTCTTCACCCGCGAAGTCGGCCCCGGCATACGCTCCGGCCGCGATGCGGAACAGATCGCTGCTGCCGGCGCCTTCGCGCGTCGCATGCTGCAGTGCCGCGTTTACCTGTGCCGCGACCGCGAAGCCCCGCGCAAGCTCCGGCGGCAGGGGACCGAAATGAACGAAGCGAGTGATCGAAACTGCCAGCCCCCAGCGACGTGCGCAAAGGTTCAGCATCCCGAAACGCTTGAGCCTTCCCCCGCGTGCCACCGCATGTTTGTAGCGCAGGATGCGGTCATCGACCGCCATCAGCAACACGGAAGGGAACACGCCCTCCCCCAGCAGACGCTGCGCGGTCCAGGCCTCCATCTCGTACTCGCTGACGCCTGGATGCAATGAGCGAAGCACATCGGACACAGCCTCGGCGGTTGCCCGGCCGAGCGCCCGAAAACGCATCCCCTCAGGCTCGAGCAGCGGAGCGCGCAAGGGCCGGAGGTCCACAATGGGTAAGCCGTCCATGGCCGTATCGGACGCAAGCTTCGCACCGGCAAGCGCTTTCGCCTCCGCCCCCATGTCAAGAGTGTGCCAGGGACGGATCACCGGCTCGTAGCCCAGCCCGGCGAACTCCTCCTGTGCCAGCCGGTCCGCCTCATTGTCGGGGGTCAGGTAGAACCGGCGTCCGTCGCGCAGAAGTACGATGGCGGCCACGCCGGTTTCGCTCAGGATCGCGACCCGGACCTCGACCTGCCCCCCGGTGACCCAGGCCAGGTTTTCGTGCCGCCGCAGCAGCAGGCCGTCGTAGCGGCTTTCGGCAAACCAGCGAGCAAGCCGTGCGTACTTGTCCCGCAGCTCACCCTCGCGACTGCCGATGCCGCCGCTTGCTGCCGCCAGTGCTTCCAGATGCTCCATGCCCGGTCTCCTTTGTAGCGAAAGCCCAGTGTACCCGGGCTACTCGGTGGCCGGCGGCATGCTGCGGATGAACTCGATCAGCTGCCATAACGCAGGATCGCCGAGCGAGCGCCAGGCCGGCATGCCGTGGCCCTTGCTGCCGTTCTCAAGAATCCAGTAGATTTCGCCGTCGGTTTCTCCGCGTACGCGCGCAGTGCGCAGACTCGGCCGGTTTCGCCGCCCGCCGCCGTCACTGTTGTGGCAGCTGGCGCAGTACAGGCCGTAGGCATCCCGGCCTGCGGCTACTTCGGCCTCGGACCGGGGCAAGGGATTGTGCAGGGCGCGCGTCGCTGCCGGTACCTGCGCCCGCCATGCACTCGGTTTGTAGCCCCCGTTGCTGCATCCGGCGAACAGCAGCAGAAAAAGGAGAACGCGTCGCTGAAACTTCATCGTGAGAGACAATAGCTCCAGTATGAGCGATGCACACGAACCCAGGCTGTTGATTTTTGATTGTGACGGAGTGCTGGTCGACAGCGAAATCCTCGTCTGTACGGCGATGAGCGAAGAGCTGACGCGCCTCGGCTACCCGATCACGCCCGAGAATGTGGTCCGGCGCTTTGCCGGCCGGCCCGAGCGTGAAATCATGCGCGAAGTCGCGGACGATTGGGGCCGGCCCGTGCCCCCGGCTTACTTTGCTGCGATGAAAGAACGAGTCAGCCGTGCTTTCGAGTCCGAACTGCAGGCCATCGCCGGTGCCGCTGAGGTCATCGGGCGCATGCATCTGCCCAGGGTCGTCGCCTCCAGCAGCGCGCCGCACAAGCTGGAGCAGGGCCTGCGCTTTGTCGGCCTGTATCCGCTGTTCGCGCCCCACATCATCAGCGCTCATTCCGTTGCCGCGGGCAAGCCTTCGCCCGACGTTTTCATCTTCGCCGCAGGCTGGATGCGAACCTCCGTGCACGATTGCCTGGTCATCGAGGACAGTGAGCCCGGAGTGCGGGCCGCATGCGCAGCCGGCATGCGCGTCTTTGGATTTACCGGCGGCAGCCACTGCGTGCCCGGGCACGGGGAGCGCCTGCTGCAGGCCGGCGCGCAGCGTGTCCTGACCCATATGCGCGAGCTGCCGGAAGCTGTACCATCGGCCTTTGCCGAAATGCCTTCCGCGGCAAGCTGACTGCCTTGCGAAACGCAATGGCTGTGCCGCGCCTCTTGAACCCCGTGCTATATTTTATTCAGCAGGTTTGTGTGCATCCACCACACTTGTGGCGCTCCCCGCGCTTGTTCGTACACGGTCTTCCCGCCTGATGGACGCGTAGCTCAACTGGCAGAGCATTCGACTCTTAATCGACAGGTTGCTGGTTCGATTCCAGCCGCGTCCACCAATCAACCTTTGAACCTGAATCAGGGAGCCGAGGCATTTGCCGGCGGCCGAGCGAGTGCCGGCTCACACCATCTACCAACTGTCAGCGACGGCTTCGACGAGGCCCAGTCAGGCCCAGTCAGGCTCGGTCAGGCCCGGCCAGACCTTGCATTTAGCCATCGCCTCTTTGTCGCAACGATGATAGATTCTGTCGCAGGCAGCAGTTCGGCAACAACGATCCACGGGACGCAACCACCCATGTCCAATCTTTTTGCCGCGTCGGCTCCCCGGGAACAAGCAGGCACCGCGGACGATATCCGCGTCCGCCGCGAGATCGTTCGCTATTGCCGAAGCCTTGCCCGCAGGCAATATGCACCCGGCACCGCGGGCAACGTGTCAGTACGCGTCAGCCCCGCTCACATCCTCATTACGCCCACGGGACGAAGCAAGGCGAGTCTTCGCATCCACGAGCTCATCACGGTGGATTGTGCCGGGCGCACGATCGCCGGCCTCGCCGCGCCGTCGAGTGAGATGGCGATGCACCTCGAAATCTACCGGCACCGTCCGGACGTGAGTGCCGTCATCCACGCTCATCCGCCCATTGCCACAGCCTTTGCCTGTTCAGGCAGGGGTCTCGATCGGGTTCTGTGCCAGGAAGCCGCCATGACGCTGGGACCGGTGCCTCTCGCGGCTTACGCCACCACAGGCACGGCGCAGGTCGCCGCTCATCTTGTGCCTTTCCTCGCTCATCACGATGCCATCCTGCTGGCAAATCATGGAGCCGTGAGCTACGGAGCCAGCCTGGAGAAGGCGTTTCACAATTTGGAAGTGCTGGAGCATGTTGCGCAGGTCCACCTGGTTGCCCATCAGCTTGGGTCGCCTGTGTACCTTGGCCCGCAACAGCTGGGTGAACTGCACAGGGCGAAACATGACTACCTCGCCGCTCCTGCTCCCAGTCCTGCTCCCAGTCCTGCTCCCGGTCTCAGGGTGCCGCCCCCGGCGCGGGCGAAGCTGGATTGAGCAGGGCACACCCGGCCCGGGTGCCGGATGCCTGCTCGTGCCCGACCGTCGCCGTCGGCTCTAACGAGCCCTCGGTGCCAGTTTGTCCAGCTCCAGGTTCAGTTCCAGAACATTGACGCGCGATTCGCCCAGAAACCCAAGCTGGCGCCCCTCGGTATGCCGGGCGACCAGGCCACGCACGGCGTCAAGCGCGAGGTGTCGCTGGGTCGCGACACGGGGCACCTGGTACTCCGCTGCCGCGGGTGTAATGTGCGGGTCCAGGCCGGACGCTGAAGCGGTGACCAGATCGACCGGAACATCGCTTCCCGCGCGGTCGGTTTCGGCTGCCTGGGTGTCCGCCCTCACACGATCCACAAGCTTCTGACTGGTCGGTCCCAGGTTCGAACCGCCTGAGTTGGCAGCATCGTACCCGTTGCCCGCAGCCGACGGGCGAGAGTGGAAGTAAGCAGGCCCGGTGAAAGGCTGCCCGATCAAGCGCGAGCCGACCAGGTGGCCCTGGCGCTCGATCAGTTGACCGGACGCCTTGTCGCGGAACAGGAGCTGTGCCAGGCCTGTCACCAGCAGGGGGTAAACAAGACCGAACAGGACGGTGGTGACCAGGGTATAAAGAAGTGCGATGCGAATGTGTTGACGCACGGAATCGTCCTCAGGCCAGGTGAACGGCAGTGATGAGAAGGTCGATCAGCTTGATGCCGAAGAAGGGCGCGATCAGCCCGCCGACACCATAGATCAGCAGGTTGCGCCGCAGCAGGGCTTCGGCCGACAGCGGTTTATAAGCCACGCCGCGCAGTGCCAGCGGGATCAGCAGGATGATGATGATCGCGTTGAAGATGACGGCCGAAAGAATGGCCGACTCCGGCGTTTTCAGGTGCATGACGTTGAGCGCCGCGAGCACGGGAAAGCGCACCGCAAACATCGCCGGGATGATGGCGAAGTATTTGGCCACATCGTTGGCGATTGAAAACGTCGTCAGCGAGCCGCGCGTCATCAGCAGCTGTTTGCCGATCTGCACAATCTCGATCAGCTTGGTCGGGTTGGAGTCGAGGTCGACCATGTTGCCGGCTTCTTTCGCGGCCTGCGTGCCGGAGTTCATGGCCACGCCGACGTCAGCCTGCGCCAGCGCGGGCGCATCGTTCGTGCCATCGCCTGTCATTGCGACCAGCTTGCCCTGGGCCTGTTCACGCTTGATCAGGTCCATCTTGTCCTTGGGTTTCGCTTCGGCGAGAAAGTCGTCGACCCCGGCCTCACGCGCGATCGCCGCGGCGGTCAGCGGGTTGTCGCCCGTGATCATGATGGTGCGGATACCCATGGCGCGCAGCTGCTCAAACCGCTCGCGCATGCCGCCTTTTACGATGTCCTTCAGGTGAATGACGCCGAGCGCCCGGCCATTCTCCGCAACCACCAGCGGTGTGCCCCCGCTTCGGGCCACTCCGTCGACTGCGGAGCGCACCTGGAACGGAAGGGTGCCGCCGTAGCTCTGCACAAATGCCGCGATCGCGTCGGTCGAGCCCTTGCGAATCACGCGGCCATCCATGTTGACGCCGGACATGCGCGTCGTTGCGGAGAAGGGAACGAACTCCGCCTGCAACTCGCCCAGCTCGCGCCCGCGCAGGTTATGCAGCTGCTTTGCCAGCACCACGATGGAGCGGCCTTCCGGCGTTTCGTCAGGCAGCGACGAGAGCTGCGCCACATCGGCGAGTTCCAGATCCGTGACGCCCGGCGCGGCGATAAACTCGGACGCCTGCCGGTTGCCGAAGGTGATGGTGCCGGTTTTATCCAGCAGCAGCGAGTTCACGTCACCCGCTGCCTCGACTGCCCGGCCCGACATGGCCAGCACATTGAACTGCACCAGGCGATCCATGCCGGCGATGCCGATTGCCGACAAAAGCCCGCCGATGGTTGTCGGAATCAGACAGACCAGCAGCGAGATGAGCACGAACACGGTTTGCGGGGCGGTCGAGTAGATCGCGATCGGCTGCAGTGTGACGACCGCCAGCAAAAAGATGATCGTGAGGCCCGCAAGCAGGATGTTGAGCGCGATTTCGTTCGGTGTTTTTTGCCGTTCCGCTCCTTCGACCAGCGCGATCATGCGATCCAGAAACGTTTCGCCGGGGTTGGCGGTCACGCGGATCGTGATCTGGTCGGACAACACCCGTGTGCCGGCTGTCACGGCGGAGCGGTCGCCGCCGGCCTCGCGAATCACCGGCGCGGACTCGCCCGTGATGGCCGACTCATCGACAGAGGCCACCCCGTCGGTGATCTCGCCGTCACCCGGAATCATCGCGCCCGCAACCACCCGGCACAGGTCGCCGACACGCAGCAGGGAGCTCGGCACTTCTTCGGTCGATCCATCCGCTTTCAGCCGCACTGCTGTGGTTTCAGACTTTGCACGGCGCAGCGAGTCGGCTTGTGCCTTGCCGCGCCCCTCTGCCATCGCTTCGGCAAAGTTGGCGAACAGTACCGTAAACCAGAGCCAAATCGTGATCTGGAGATCGAACCGCAGCGTGTGATGGTGCGCCAACACGTCGCGCACGGTATAGACCGTGGTGATGACGCTGCCGATCTCTACCACGAACATGACCGGATTCTTCATCATGGTGCGCGGGTTTAGTTTACGAAGCGCGTCACCCAGCGCACGGCCGACAATTTTGGTGTCCCACAGCGAGCGCTTGTTTGTATTTGCCATCGTGTTATGTGTCGCTCCTGCGACCTAGTAGGTTTTACCGGCGTGCATCAGCAGGTGCTCGAGCACGGGGCCGAGCGACAGTGCGGGGAAAAAGGTAAGAGCGCCGACAATCACGATCGTGCCGATCAGCAGGATGGTGAACAAGGGCGTATGCACAGGAAACGCGCCCTGCGAAGGCGGCACCTGCTTCTTCGCGGCGAAGCTGCCGGCGATGGCCAGCATCGGGACCGCCATCAAGAAGCGCCCGATCAACATGGCGGCGGTCAGCGACAGGTTGTACCAGTGCGTATTGGCGCTGAGCCCCGCAAAGGCCGACCCGTTGTTGGCGGTCGTCGAGCTGTAGGCGTACAGGATCTCTGAAAGTCCGTGCGGTCCGCCGTTGGCCAGCGAGGCCAGCCCGAGCTTCGGCATCATCAGCGCCACCGCCGAAAAGCCGAGGATCGACAGTGGAAAGATCAGCGCGTACAGCATGGCCATCTTCACGTCGAACGCTTCTACCTTTTTGCCCAGGTACTCCGGGGTACGGCCCACCATCAGGCCCGCGATAAAGACCGCGAGGATGACGAACACCAGCATGCCGTAAAGCCCGGCGCCGACCCCGCCGAAGATCACCTCGCCCAGCATGATGTTGACCAGCGGCACCAGCCCGCCGAGCGGCATGAACGAGTCATGCATGGAGTTGACCGCGCCGCAGCTGGCATCTGTTGTCACGGTCGCGAACAGGGCGGAGTTTGCGATGCCGAAGCGAACCTCCTTGCCTTCCATGTTGCCGCCAGGCTGCATGCCGCTCGCATGCTGGTCGATATGCATGCCTGCGGTGTGAAGCAGGGGATTGGCCTCCGATTCGGAAGAATAGGCCACGGTGACGCCGACGAAAAACAGGGTCGCCATGGCTGCAAACACGGCCCAACCGTGCGATGGGGAGCGGGTCATACGACCCAGCACGACGGTGAGCCCCGCAGGGATGACAAAGATGGAAAAGATCTGAAGAAAGTTCGACAGCGGTGTCGGGTTTTCAAATGGATGCGCGCTGTTCGCATTGAAAAAGCCGCCGCCATTGGTCCCCAGCATCTTGACCGCTTCCTGCGAAGCCACCGGGCCCTGCGCGATCGTCTGCGTGGTCACAACCTGGGTCGTGGCCTTGCCGTCGGCACCGGTTGCGGTGACCGTCTGCGGCTGCACCAGTGTCGCTGTGTCGTACGGCCGAAAGTTTTGCACCACCCCTTGCGAAACCAGCAGCAGCGCGTACACGAGGCAGCCCGGCAACAAGATCCACAGCGAAGCCCGGGTGGTGTCGACCCAGAAATTGCCCAGGGTTTTCGACTCCCTGCGGGCGATGCCCCGCACAAAGGCAACCGCCAACGCCATGCCGACCGCCGCTGAAAAGAAGTTATGGTAAGCGAGCGTGAGCATCTGCGTCAGATAGCTCATCGTGGCTTCCGGCACGTAGGACTGCCAATTCGTGTTGCTGGTGAACGAGGCAGCCGTGTTCAGCGCGAGATCGGCCGGCACCGCGGGCAGGTGCTGCGGGTTGAGCGGCAACATGTGCTGCAAGCGCTCAATGGCGTAGGTCGCGATCATCGTTACCGCGCTGAAGATCAGCATCGCGCCGGCGTATTCGGTCCAGCGCATTTCGCGCTCGGCGTCGATGCCGCTGAAGCGATAGATCAGTCGTTCGAAGGGGCCGCACAGCCCGTCGAGCCACGTATGCTCACGCTCGAACACACGGGTCATGTAAACGCCCAGCGGCTTGGCGCAAACCAGCACCGCGGCGAAAAAGAAAAAAATCTGGAACCAGCCGTTGGCGGTCATCGGGCGCACCGTTTCTGTTTCAAAACTTCTCCGGCCTCAGCAATGCATAAACAAGATAGCCAAGCAGAGCGACCGCGATCAACGAGAGCAGCAGAGGCTCGATCATGCATCGCTCCTCGGGCGCAGCCGTTCGCAGCCCTCGGTGTAGACAATCGCGACGGCAAAGAACGCGATTGTTGCAGCCAGACAACCCAGATCCCACATGCTTCCGTCCACTCCTGCCTGCCGTCACCGCAGGCGACTCACTCGCAGCTACATCTTTCACACTGACGGCCCCGCCATGAAGAAGGCATAAGGAAGCCGCTATGCAACGTCGCCCTCGGGACTGCGAAACACGTAGCCCAGGTAGTTGACCGTGCGTAGATAGCTTGGGTTCGACGGGTCATCCTCCAGCTTGCGCCGAAGCTGAAGGATAAACGTGCGCAGGTACTCGCGTTCATCCCCGTACTCGGCGCCCCACACCGAGCTGAGCAGCTTGCCATGCGGGATCGGGTGGCCGGCGTGGCTCATCAGGTAGGCAAGCAGGTCAAACTCCGTGGGGGTCAGCCGAATCTCCTGCCCTCGCTTCTTTACCACGCGTTGCCCGCTGTTCAGCTCAAAGATGCCGACGTGCACCGAGGGCTCGGGCAGCTGCGCTCCCGGGCTGACGCGCCGTCGACGCACCGCGGCGCGAATGCGTGCGGTCAGCTCCCGGACCTGGAACGGCTTGGTGATGTAATCGTCGGCGCCCGCGTCCAGTGCTTCGATCTTGTCTTCTTCGCTGTCGCGCACGGTCACGACCAGGATGGACAGCTGCGGGTGCTCGCGGCGCACACGCCGGCAGGCCTCCACCCCGCCCATGCCGGGCATGTTGAGATCCATCAACACGGCATCGTAGTCGGCGGCGCGCAGCTGCGACAGCGCTTCCTCGCCGCTCCTGGCTTCGCCCACGGCAAATGCAAGCGCCGACAGAGTGGCGCGGAGGCTGCGCCGGATGGCTGCATCATCCTCCACCAGCAGAATGGATCCCGATGGCGTTTCCACGTTTTCCTCCCCTTGCAGGCTGCGCCGCATGCTGCACCGTAAAGAAAAACCGGGTCAGGTTGTTTTCCGATTCCACCCAGGCCCGGCCGCCGTGGGCGTCGGCGGTTTTCTTCACGATCGAAAGGCCCAGCCCGGTGCCGGAGGGCCCATGCGCCACATCCGAGCCACGGTAGTACCGGTCAAAGATACGCTCCCGCTCTTCAGGGCGGATGGTGCTCCCTCGGTTTGCCACCATCACCTGCGTCTCCTCGGCATCCTGTGTGATCGTCACACAGATCGGGCTGCCGACCGAGGAATACTTGGCCGCATTGTCGATCAGCTGCAGCAGGGCAAGCTGTACAAGCTGTGCGTCGACATCGACCGGCTGGAGACCGGGCGGCGCTTCAAGCTCGATACGCGATCGAGTCGCTTCTTCCTGTTCCGATACAACCTGCTGCACCAGGGCACCCATCGAGCACGGTGCGCGACGCAGCCGCATCTCGCGGGCTTCGAGCGCCGCCGTCTGCAGCAGCCGCGTCGTGATCCCGTTCAGCAGCGTGGCTTGCTCGTCGATGACCGAAACCAGTTCGGCCTGGGTTGGGCTGAGCTGGCCAATGGCAAGCAGCCCGGAACTCGCGGCCTGCACCGCTGTGAGCGGTGTTTTGAATCCGTGCGCCAGCCCGTCCAGCACCGCGGTCCGCAACTGCTCCGCATTGCGTGCAATCTCCGCACGATTTTCCTTCTCAATGGCACGGGCACGCTCGAACGCGAGTGCCGCCATCGAGGCCACCGCGTCGGCCAGCAGCGGATCGGTGTCCCAACCGCGCAGCACCAGCCCCCCGATCGGCGTCGTGCCCAGGCGCAGTACGCGGCGGGAGATGGCGAGTGCAGGATCGTCACTGTTCGTGCCGCTGAGGAACGTCTCGTGCGCGGCGGTCTCGACCGGTTCTCCGGCCAGGGCAGCCGACGGCAGTGCCCATTCCTGTGCCGCCCACACCTCCACTGTCTCCACCTGCATCAGTTCGCGCACCAGTGCGGCGAGTTGTTCGCCGATCGGGCGCCTGGGGTCGATCAGCAGGATGGCGCGGCTTAACTCGTACAGCTTCTCGAGGCGATTGCGTTCCGCTTTCGCCTGGGCTGTTTGCGCCTGTACCTTGGCGGATAGACCGCTGACCAGCAGGGCCGTTGCTTCAAAGGTTGCCAGCGAAACCCAGTTCTGTGCGTCCGCGACCGTGAAGCGAAACACGGGCTGGGTAAATAAAAGGTTCAGCAGCAGGACGGAAAACACGGAAACAAGTGTGGCCTGAAGAAAGCCCCAGCGCAGGCTCACCAGCACCACCAGCAGCAGCTGCAACGAGCCTGCCGTGGACAGGTTGAAGTGCAGCGCGTACGTACCCCAGGCCACGGCGGCTGCAAGCAACAGTCCGGCCATGGCTCGGACGAAAGAGACCCGTCGTTTGTCGATGCGTCGGTGCATGAGCGGGAACGCCGGATCTTCTGATAGGAGCATGGGGGATGGGTCGTTGGCCTGCTTGAAAACCGCGGAGGAGGCGTTCCTCCTCCGCGGCCGGGCCTGCCTGCTCGTTTAGAACTTCACCAGAAACGCACCCGTGATGCGGTTCTCGCTCTTGCGCAGGTCCGGCGTCCAGCCCGATACCAGCGAACCCGGTGCGCCGACGGTGTTGCCGCCCGGCGGCGTCACGCCTCCTGGACCGCTGAAATAAGGCACATTCGCAGCCCGGTGGTTGTACTCCAGCCGGTAGGTAAAGTACTGGCTGGGCATGTAGTCGGTCGTGACCGAAGCATCCCAGGCCTTGTACGGGTCGCCGGGGTTCTCCGTGAAGTACGGCGTACCGGACGCAGCGGTCGCCCCGTTGATGGGCGGCAACAGCACCAGGTATCTGCCGGGGTTGTTGATGCGTCCGCCGCCGAGCGTTAACGCGTAGCGATTCTGATCGAACCAGACGCGGTTGTACGCCATAAAACCGAGAAAACTCTGCTTGGGCCCGGCCGCTGTGTTGCCGAAACAACTCACGCCGCCGCCGGTCTCACAGCCCAGGTCGCCCGTAACCGTCGCGGCTGCCTTGCTCACCATGGCTGCGGGCCGGTCATAGTACTTGTACTCCACGCTGTCATCGGTGTGGTAGCGGGTGCGCTTGGTGATACCGAGCGCGTCGCGGCCGAACGCGTACTGGTTGCCGACGATCGACCACTTGCCATTGGGCCGGTACAGAACCTCACCGCCAAAACCCGGGCGCCCGTTGAAGCGACCATAGCTTTGCCATCCGTTGATGAACCAGGGCTCGATCTTCAGCTTGGCCGTGGGATACCACTGCACTCGCACACCGTTGAAGAACCAGGGCGTGTTCGAAGAAACATACGACGGCTGGTACGCCCAGTTGTCGAATTGGTAGTACGAAAATAGCCCGATGTACGACATAAAAATGCCCGCATCGATATTGATGCCGTGCTGCACGTTGAAGTGATAGCCGCCGTAAGCCTCTGAAAGGTAACGGTAAGCGTCCGCCAGGTTCCACTGTCCACGGGCCGGGCTGGCGTCATTGCGCGGCGTTGTTTCCGAGTACAGGCCGAACTGCGTCATGACGCGCGCGCGCACGTTGTTATAGTGAAAGTCGCCGCCGACCCCCAGCTGCGTCACCTGCACCTCGCTTGCGCGAAATACCTCACTCGAACCGCCGATGGTGTCGTCCTGCGGATGGCGAAAGTCGTAGGTGTAGTTCACGTCCGCGCGAATCTCCGGCGTGAAAAACGTGGTCGCGTACGGGGTATCGACAGTACGGGGATTGCCGGTCAGCCACGTGAAGTCGGCAAAGGCAAACGGGTCGGAGTGCGGCCCGGTGATGTTTGCCGCTGTTTGCGCTTCGTCCGGCTTTTGCGGTGCAGAGGCTTTCGGCGTCATGTTTTCGGTTTGCGTTTTCGGCTGCAGCGCGGTCGCTTCTCCCTGGAGAGCGCCGGCCTGCTTCATATTGGTCAGCTCCTGCTCAATGGCTTCCAGCTTTTGCTGAAGCTCCTCGATCTTCCGCGACTGCGCCGCCTGAGCAGCGTCCGTCGTCTGCGTGGCTGCCCCTGTTTCGCCGGCTGCGCTCTGCGCCGTGGCGTGCGATGGTGCCAACCAGATGCCTGCCCCTACCGTCAGCACTGCCAGCGTGCCCTTTTTCAACTTGTTTCCGCTTACCCGTTCCACTTGTGTTTGACCTCGCTAGAAACTGCCTGCGGAGCAGTGCACACCCACTGTACTCTCGCGCTTTAGAGTCTCTTGCAAAACCGATAAGGAATGCATGAGTTTCTCCGCCGTGCGCGGCGTCGGCCTGGTTCGAGTCAGCGCTTCCAGGCCGCCGCCCGCGCTCCGAAACATAGGCCGGATTCACTTTCATGCCTCCCTTATGCGCCGCAGCTTCTACTGCGTCTGGGCAGCCGAACGAACGCTGCCGACCAAGGTGAGCTCCATGCAACGTCCACGCTCGTTCCACCACGCCCTGCTGTCTCGTATCGTCCTTTCCGTACCGCAAACGCAGCGCCGACTGCAGGCCCGCGCGGGTCTGCTTCTGCCCGGCGTCTTGGCCGTCACGCTCGGCCTCGCCTCCTCGGCCCATGCGCAATCCACCTTCGGCAGCATCCGCGGCACAGCGGCTGATTCTTCAGGAGCCACGGTCGCCGGCGCGACCATCACGCTGCACAGCGTCAGCGAGAACACAGACCGCGCCACGACGAGCGACGACTCCGGCGCGTTTGCATTTGAAAACCTCAAACCCGGGCAGTACATGGTGCACGCGGAGCACACGGGTTTCTCCTCCACCAATCTTTCCGGCATTGACCTGCCGGCTCGCCAGGATCTGCGCCTGAATGTTTCGTTGAATGTAGCCTCTGAGGCCACAACGGTCGAGGTGACCTCGGCCGGCGATCAGCTCGATACCGAAGATGCGACGATCTCGGACTCGAAAAACAACCAGATGATGACGCAGCTGCCGCTGAACAATCGCGCCACCACCACCAGCCCTCTCGCGTCACTGACCCTGTCGGCCAACGTGCAGCAGGACAGCTCCGGCAACATCGCGATCGACGGCGCGAGCTCGTCGATGGTCAACTTTTCCGTGGACGGCATTTCAACCTCCAACGTGCGCCAGAACGGCGCCCTGGCCGACGCGTACCCGTCGCAGGAAGGCATCGCCGCGGTCAAGGTCACGGCATTCAACAACAACGCCGAGTTCTCGCAGGTCGGCGATGTGACATTCACCACCAAGAGCGGCGGCAACCGTTATCACGGCAGCCTGTTCGAATACTTCCAGAACTCGGCGCTCGATGCCGACCCGTACAACTTCGTCGGCAAGGCGCCGAAAAACTTCAACACCTTCGGCGGGTCGTTCTCAGGCCCGGTCGCGATTCCTCACCTGTATGACGGCAGGAATCGCACTTTTTTCTTCGTGGATTACGAAGGCAACCGGCGCACGTTTTCAGTCGCGGAGCAGTATGTTGTGCCGACAACGGCGGAGCGCAACGGCGATTTAACGGCTTTGGGGGCGAGTCCAATTTCGCAGGCCGCTATCAATCCGACGGCCAAGGCGCTGCTCGCGTACTACCCGCAGCAAAACGTAACGGGTCAGACTTACAACTACGAAAACTTCCAGGCCACCCCGGCGACCACGGACGGCGCGGATGCGCGCATCGACCAGACCATCGGCTCGAAGCAGTCCATCTATGCGCGGTTCAGTCGCAAAAACATCAGGGAGCAGTTCAACAATCCGCTGCTGCCGAATGACGTGGACACGGTGCACAACCGCAGCCTGCTCGTGTCGCATACCTACACCGTCACGCCGAGGCTGCTCAACGAGTTTCGTTACGGCTTCACGAATGTGACCACCAATGTCGGTTTTGCGATCCTGGGCGCGGCTGCCCTGCAGCAGCTCGACCTGCAGGGCGTCGATATCAGCCAGCATCCGCTGACCCATGCGTTTCCGTTCTTCGATTTCAGTTCCGGCACCGGCTTCCAGACCATCGGCCGCGACAAGACCGGCGTCACCCAGTCGCGGTCCATGCAGTTCAGCGACAACGTGACCTATACGCTGGGGCGGCACACGGTCAAGGGCGGCCTCGATATCCGTCGTGTCCGCTACGCCGACATCGAGACCTTTCAGCCCTCCGATGATTTCGGCTACTTCAACTTCCAGGCGACCAACACCGGCAGTGCATTCGGCGACTTTCTGGAAGGGCTGCCGACTACGACAAAGTTCGCCGTATCCAGTCCGGACGTCGCCGGGCAGACCACGCAGTACGGGATGTTCGCGCAGGACGAGTGGCAGGTGAACAGCCGCCTGACGCTGAGCTACGGGCTGCGTTACCAGATCCTGCCGCCCTTTAAAGAGGATGGCGGCAACCTGGCCAATTTCGATCAGAATACGAACTCGATCGTGGTGCCGGACAACCTGGCCGCTTACCTGCGGCAGCAGAAGATTCAGGGCTCCAACCTTGCCTTTCAGCAATCGTTCAATGCCTGCAGCACCACCAGCGGCGCGGTCTGCACCAAGTATGTGACTGCATCGCAGGACCATCTGCCCGCGGGTCTTCGCAACACTTACCACGGCAATGTGCAGCCGCGCTTCTCCTTCGCCTATCGCCCTTTGAACAACACCAGAACAGTCATCCGCGGCGGCTTCGGCGTCTTCACCATGACGAACCTCGGACCGCTTTCATTCAACAACAGCGGCAACCCTACCTCCAATCTCCACACCTACTCGGGCGGCCTGCAGTTTCCGAATACGGCACCGGCTTCGACCGGCGTGCAGCTGGGCGGCGGCAACCTGGACCAGGGTGTAGACCCGAACTACCGCGACCCGCAGGCCAACCAGTTCAACATCACGGTGGAGCAGGAGCTGGGCGGCAACGCCCTGCGCGCCAGCTTTGTCGGCATGCATACCTACCGGCTCAATATCACCGAAGACCTCAACCAGATTCACGCAAGCACGGTCGCCTATAACACCGGAGCAACGACCGGCACCGTTTTTCCCGGCGCTCCCGATGGCGCGGCCTACGTCGACATCCGCGCGCCTTACCAGAACTGGAGCGAGCTTTACAGCACCTTCAACGCCGGCAAGGCCAACTACAAAGCCGTGGAGCTGGAGCTTTCGCATCGCATGGCGCACGGCTTCTACTACGACGTCAACTACACGCTGGCCGACAACAAGGCCGACAACCAGGGCGACACGCCGACCGCGTTTGCCGGCGAGGTCAACTACGGGATTCCCATCGCCGATCGCTTCGATATCAACAGCGACTACGGCAACGTGGAAGGCACACGGCGCAACCGCTTCCTGCTGACCGGCCAGGCGCAACTGCCGTTCGGCACGGGCCGTCACTATCTGACCCAGGGCGGTTTCCTGAACCAGGTACTGGGCGGCTGGGACCTGAACACGATTACTTTGCTTGAGAGCGGGCCGTGGCTCACCCCCAGCCTCAGCGCCGGCGGTACCAACGACCAGTCCAACACCAACGTGACGAACCGCGGAGCTTACCTGCGCCCCGATGTGGTTTCGCATGATTACAGCAAGGGCCGCAGCCGGGCGCACTACTTTGACCCGGCGGCGTTTTCCGCCACACCGGTCGGAGCGGGTCGCTTCGGCAACGCCGGCGTCGGCATCCTGGAAGGTCCGGGCACCAAGACCGTCAGCCTGGGTGTGGCCAAGTCATTCCACGTCACCGAAGGAAGCCAGATCCGGTTTGAAAGTACCTTCACCAACGTGCTGAATCACACCAACTTCGCCCCGCCGGCGACGGCGACGGACCAGGGCACATTCGGCCAGCTGACAGCCGCTACCACGGCGGAAAACGCCGGCAACCGCACCGGCCAGTTCGCGCTGCGGTACGACTTCTAATCCGAATGATCCTTCAGCAAACAAGCCCTCCCTGTCCGGGGAGGGCCTGTTTTATCCTGCGGTTGACGAGTGGGCCGGGCAGATACAAAAAGGTCCTAGCTGCGACTGGGTGAATCGCGCGGCCGGGAGCCTCTGCGCTACCGAGCGGTTACAGCTGGACGAGCTTGCGCACCAGCGGCAGTACCGTATTGGCCTCGTACTCCGGCAGATCGCCAAACGCCATGGCCACCTCGTCGCACTGCTGCCGGCGCGGGCAACGCACACAGTCCTTGGCGATCTTGTCAGCGAAAGCCGTCAGCTGCACCGCGTGAAAGCCGAAGTGTGCAAAAAAATCCGGTACGCGCGTAAACAGGCAGGCACACTGTGTGTGCGAAGACTCGATGTCCTCAAGTAAACGCTTCAGCAGCATGCCGCCCGCACCCAGCCCGCGGGCTTCTTCTCGGACAGCGATCGAACGAATCTCGGCCAGGTGCTTGCCGTAGCGATGCAGCGCCGCGCAGCCTAGAAACTCTCCATCGGCCGAATCAGCCACGATAAAGCTTTCAATCTGCTGCGTGATGTCGGCCTCGCTGCGCCGCAATAATGTGCCGTCCGAGGTCATGCTCTCAATCAGGCCATGGATGTGGGGGACATCGGCGGTGCGGGCCTTGCGTACAACGGGGCTTGGGGGTTGTTCCGGGTGGGCGTCCATAGTCGACCTTTCCAACAAGATTAAAGTTAGACCTCGGCTCGTAAAGAAGGCCTAAGGAATCCGCCTCGCGACAAAGAATGCATGAAATCGGAACATATCGGCAGCGGCGAGCGGATGACGGTTTCGGCAAGCGTGTTGCCCAGATTTCACCCGTCGCTGCCATGCTCGATGGCGAACGATGAAAGCCGGTGGAGCCGGGCCTGACAACAGCCAACCTGTTCCGCTCACCTTACTCATGGACACCGCCTGCGGGCGGTCATCAAATCAGGAGAACTTCCCCATGAAAATGCAAACCATCGGCGACCTGCTGTATACCGGTCTCACCTACGTTCACAACTTTGAGAAGCAGATCGCGGAAGAAGCGACAAAAATGGCGCAGGCCTCGTCGAATCCTGATCTGAAAGATGCATTTGAAAAAACGCAAACCAAGGGCCAGGAGTACGCCCAGCGCGTCGAGCAGGCTTTTGCAAAGCTCGGCCAGGAGCCGAAAAGCAACGACAACCCGATCGCAAAAGCCATGATCGACGAAGTGGAAAACATGATCGCCAACACGGATGCTTCGCCGGTACGCGATGCCGCGCTGATCGTGGCGGCCAACCAGCAGCAGCTGTATCGCGTCGCTGCTTACGGCTCCCTGAAGCAGTATGCCGGTTTGATCGGCAAGTCCGAGGCCGTCGAAGAACTGGGCAGGAACCTGGATGACAGCAAGAACGGCGATGAGAAGTTCACAAGCATCGGTGAGTCGCAGGTCAATCGCCAGGCGGCGCAGGCACACGCACCGGCAGCGTAACCGCACCGGTGCTGACAACGACGGCCGGCCCCTAAAGCCGGCCCTTGTTGTCACAGCCTGTCGCGCACCGCATCATAGGTCTGCCGAATTCCGATCTCGAGCGGCGTCCTGCTTTGCCAGCCGATCGCTCGCATCCGGCTTACCTCGAGCAGCTTGCGCGGTGTGCCGTCCGGCTTTGAGGGGTCGAACTGAAGCACGCCGCGATAGCCGATCACCCTGCAGATCAACTCCGCCAGTTCGCGAATGGTTACATCCTCGCCGGTGCCGATGTTGATCAGGGGCGGCTGGTCCGGTGAAAGCAGCCCGTTATATTCAGCTTCGCCCAGCGTCAACAGGTGCACACACGCCTCCGCCAGGTCCTGTGCAAACAGGAACTCCCGGCGCGCCGTGCCGGTTCCCCAAACCGTCACGGCGGCCTCGCCTCGCCTTTTCGCTTCGTGCACCTTTCGTATCAGGGCGCCCAGCACGTGCGAGTGCCGCAGGTCGAAATGGTCGCGCGGCCCGTACAGGTTTGTCGGCATAGCCGCCAGAAATCGTGTTCCATACTGACGGTTATAGGCCCAGCACATCTCCACACCGGCTATCTTGGCCAGCGCGTAGGCGCGGTTCGTCGGCTCGAGCGGCCCGGTCAACAGGTACTCCTCACGAATGGGTTGCGGGCATAGCCGAGGGTAGATACAGCTGGACCCCAGAAAAAGGAGCCGCTGTACCCCTGCCTGCCGAGACGCCTCAAGCACGTTGGTCTGTATCTGCAGGTTGTCGCGGATAAACTCCGCCGGGGCTTCCATGTTCGCCAGGATGCCGCCGACCCGGGCTGCTGCCAGGACGACATACTCGGGCCTGTGCTCATCGAAAAATGCCTGTACCGCCCTTTCCTCGCGCAGATCCAGCTCGGCACGAGTCCGGGTGAGGATCGCTGTGTAGCCTTGCCGCTCCAGCTCCCTGCAAACTTCTCCGCCGACCTGCCCACCATGCCCCGCTACATACACCCGGTTCGATCGCTTCATGGCTCTGTTTGTACCTGATAAGTCGTTAACATAGGCTATGCTGGGTCTTTCAGCCCACAATCGTTACCATCTATGTGTAAACTTAGGTCACAAATGTAAGGTGACCAGGCAGTGTAGGGCGCCTGTCAAGAGCTACATACCAGGAGAACACGATGTATTCATCCATTCGTTCCACCCTCTCTCTCGCTGCCCTGGCACTTGCCGGGCAGGCATCCCTCATGGCGCAGACCAATGTGCTGACCTGGCACAACGACAATGCACGCACCGGACTGAACTCAGCCGAGAAGATCCTTACGCCGGCCAACGTCAGGTCCTCCAGCTTCGGCCAGCTTTTTGAGCTCAAGGTCGACGGCAAAGTGGACGCACAACCTCTCTATGTATCCGGTGCCTACATCTCCGGCAAGGGCACGCACAACGTCGTCTACATCGCTACTGAGCACGACAGTGTGTATGCCTTCGACGCCGACAACGGTGCCGCCCTGTGGCAGGTCTCTCTGCTGCAACCGGGAGAAACCACCTCGGACACCCGCGGGTGCAACCAGGTCACGCCGGAGATCGGCATCACCGCCACACCGGTGATCGATGCCTCGAAGGGTTTTCTCTACGTGGTGGCCATGAGCAAGGACGGTGCCGGACGTTACTACCAGCGCGTGCATGCCCTGTGGCTTTCAAGCGGGCAGGACCAGTACGGCTCGCCCATCACGGTGCAGGCCAGTGTCCCGGGAACAGGCGATGGCAGCAACGGCACACGTTCTGTTTTCGACCCGAAGCAATACAAAGACCGCCCGGGTCTCTTGCTGGTCGGTAACAATCTTTACACCAGCTGGAGCTCGCACTGCGACATCCGCCCTTACGCAGGCTGGGTCATCAGCTACGACACCAGCACCGGCGCGCAGACCGGGGCGTTCAACGCCGTGCCAAACGGCAGCGACGCTTCACCGTGGAATGCCGGGGCCGGGCCGGCCGCCGACGCCGCAGGCAATGTCTTCGTTGCGCTGGGCAACGGCACGTTTGACACCACTCTGACAGCGTCGGGGTTTCCCGGTAGGGGCGATTTCGGCAACTCGGTCGTCAAACTCACCCCGTCGCAGTCCGGGCTGAAGGCGACCGATTACTGGACCATGTACAACTCAAACGCCGAATCGGACGTGGACACGGATCTGGGTTCGGGCGGCCTGATGCTGCTGCCCGGCCAAAAGGATGGCAACGGCACCGTGCGGCAGCTCGCCGTGACTGCCGGAAAAGACACCAACCTGTATGTGATGGACCAGGCAAACC
Source organism: uncultured Acidobacteriaceae bacterium (assembly GCA_964235795.1). Classification (GTDB taxonomy): domain Bacteria; phylum Acidobacteriota; class Terriglobia; order Terriglobales; family Acidobacteriaceae; genus EB88. Next base: position 42,936 of record CAXSBW010000002.1, read on the forward strand.
TCGGCAAATACAACCCGAACTCAAACGCGAACCTGTACCAGCAGCTGCCCGGCGTGCTGAGCGGCGGAGTCTGGTCCAGCCCGGCCTACTTCAACGGTCATGTCTACTACGGCTCTCTCTTCAGCCCGCTTCGGTCCTTCGACGTCAGCAGTGCCCGGCTTTCGAGTTCGCCTGGCTCCGTCACCGCGACCAGCTTTACCTACCCGGGAACGACGCCCAGTGTTTCGTCCAACGGCACAACCAACGGCATCGTGTGGGCGGTTGAAAACAGCAGCCCCGCGGTTCTGCATGCCTATGACGCCAACAACCTGGCCACCGAGCTTTACAACAGCAATCAGGCTGCGTCGGCACGCGACCAGTTCGGTCCCGGCAACAAGTTCATGACGCCGACCATCGTGAACGGAAAGGTATATGTCGGCACACAGAACAGCGTCGCGGTCTTCGGCCTGCTGCCTGCGGGCAAGTAGGCGCAGGCTGCTACTTTAACAACATGGAACTGAAGCAGGCGGCTGCCGAGTTGCAATCGACCTACCTTGCATATCGCAGCCTTGTATCGGCCGCGATACCGGGGAAGGGCGGTGAGCCTGGCAGCCGCTTCCTGTTGCTGACGGAGCATCGGGCGGACAGCACCCAACGTGCGATGGCCGCGCGCATCGCAGGCACGGCTACGCTGTGGTCGGTCGAAAGCGGGGACACCGCGAAACGTGCTTTGCGCTCCGGCGCCTGCGACTTCCTCGTTTCCAGCCTGGACGAGGCCTTGCGTATTCTCAAGAACGAGATACGCCGGCAGGCACCGGTGACGGTCTGCCTCCACAGCCTGCCGCAGGCTGTGCTGGCCGAGTGCGTCGAACGCGGGGTGCAGCCGGACCTGATGGAAGAGCCGTGTGCCGTGCTTGAAAGCCGTGGAGCCATGCCCGTTCGGTGGCATACTGCGCTACGCGCGCAAGAGCAGGGCGTTTGCTGGCTTTTGAACGGCGACCTCATCGCGCAGGTCGCGCTCGACCGCATCGCGCGCAACGTGATTGGCGAGGAGCGAGACGATCGGACGCAGTGGCTTGCATCTTCGCCGGCCGTGCTGGGTCGAAGCCGGCAGCGTTTCCGCTTTTTGCCGATGACTGTGGCGGAAGAGAACTGCCTGCGTGAAAGCACGGCGCGGTTGCCCGTCACCTTTCAAATACTTGCGTGAGCCGGCAGCAAGCGGGAATCGTGTTTACGACGAAGTCACCGCGAAGATGGTGCTCCAAAGTTCTTTAAGCCCGGCACCGGTTTTCGAAGAGCACAGCAGCAGCGGCTCCTCCTCATGACCGGCCAGGTCCAATCCTTTGCGTAAACTTGCGACCGCCTTTGCGCGCCCATTCCCCGACAGCTTGTCGGCTTTGGTTCCGATCAGCAGAAAACGCCGACCGGCATCCCGCAGAAAAGCCAATAATTGTGCATCGCTTTCCTGTGCCGGGACATTGGTGTCAATCAGGCAGACACACAATGCGAGTGTCGGACGCTCGCGCAGGTAAGGGTCGATGAACGACGGCCACTCCGCCGAGATCGACTTTGAGATTTTTGCATAGCCATAGCCCGGAAGGTCAGCAAACACGACCCTCGTGGGTTGATCGATACGATCACTGATCGCGAAAAAATTGATCGCGCGTGTGCGGCCCGGTGTAGACGAAACGTGTGCCTGTTTTGAGCCCAGCAGCGCATTGATCAGGCTCGACTTGCCGACATTCGAGCGACCCAGAAACGCGACCTCGGGCGGCCCCGGAGGAGGGAAGTGAGCGGGCGCGGTGGCCGACAAGAGAAAGCGTGGAAAAGCTGGCATCCGATCCCAAGTATAGCGGCACGAAAAAAGGCAGCCGTGAAGGCTGCCTTCTCGCGCTTACAACACTTACTGGTGCGGGCGGCGCTCCGGAGTCAACGCCGGTACTTCGAGCAACACATCCGGTGTTTCTACCTTCATCTCAGGCAGAGGACCTTCCAGCGCGATCCCGAGTACCTCGTCCATCGAATCCACGAAGTGCAGCTTCATCGAGTTTTTCAGGAGCTCCGGCAGATCCGCCATGTCCTTCTCGTTCTCCTTCGGCATGATCGCCTCGAAGACGCCGGCCCGATGAGCGGCGAGCAGCTTCTCCTTGAGCCCGCCGATCGGCAGCACCTTGCCCCGCAGCGTCACCTCACCTGTCATGGCGATGTCGCGCCGGACAGGGATCTTCGTGAGCGCGCTCGCAAGGCCGGTCGCGAGTGTAATGCCGGCCGACGGCCCGTCCTTCGGAATCGCTCCCTCGGGCACATGCACATGGATATCGACATTACGGTAGAAGTCCCTCGCCAGCCCCAGGTGCGCCGAGCGCGAACGAATGTACGAGAGGGCCGCCTGCGCCGACTCCTGCATCACGTCGCCGAGCTGGCCCGTGAGCGTCAGCTTGCCCTTGCCGTCGAGCACCTGCACCTCGGTCTGCAGGATGGACCCGCCGACCTCGGTCCACGCGAGCCCGGTGACCAGGCCCACCTCGCTCTTTTCGTGCACCTGCGAATCACGGAACTTCGCGACTCCCAGAAAATCGTGCACGTTTGCCGACGTCAAATCTTCCTTGTACTTGCCGCTGTTCTTGACGACCCGCCGCGCGACCTTGCGGCAAACGTTGCCGATCTCGCGCTCCAGGTTGCGTACGCCGGCCTCGCGCGTGTAGGCACGAATGATCTCCTTCAGCGCACTGTCGTCGAAGGTGATATTGGCGTCGGTCAGACCATTGTTTTCAAGCGCTTTTTTGACCAGGTACTGCTTGGCGATTTCGAGTTTTTCCACCTCGGTGTAGCCGTGCAGGCGAATCACTTCCATGCGGTCCTGCAGCGGACCCGGAATCGTGTGCAGCACGTTTGCCGTGGCTACAAACAAGACCTGCGACAGGTCGTACTCCACGTCGAGGTAGTGGTCCTGAAAGCTCGTGTTCTGTTCCGGGTCCAATACTTCCAGCAGCGCCGACGACGGATCGCCTCGGAAGTCCGACGCCATCTTGTCGACCTCGTCCAGCAGGAAGACCGGATTCTTGGTGCCGGCCTTTTTCATCGACTGAATGATCTGGCCCGGCAGCGCGCCGATGTAGGTTCGGCGATGACCGCGAATCTCTGCCTCGTCGCGTACACCACCCACCGACATCCGCACAAACTTGCGCCCCGTTGCCTTTGCAATCGACATCCCGAGCGAAGTTTTGCCGACGCCCGGCGGCCCGACAAAGCAAAGGATGGATCCCTTCGGATTCTTGACCAGCTGCCGCACCGCGAGGAACTCGAGTATGCGATCCTTGATCTTTTCAAGCCCGTAGTGATCCTCGTTCAGCACCTTTTCGGCATGGTCGATGGACCGGGTTTCCTTGGACTTCTTCTTCCACGGCACGGCCAGCAGCCAGTCCAGATAGTTGCGCGAAACGGTCGACTCGGCTGACATCGGCGGCATGGCTTCAAGCTTCTTCAGCTCCTGGATGGCCTTGTCGAAGACATCCTTCGGCATGCCGGCAAGCTCGATTTTCTTCTTCAGCTCGTCCCACTCGCTCTTTTCGCCGCGCCCCAATTCCTTCTGGATCGCCTTGATCTTCTCGTTCAGGTAGTACTCTTTTTGCGCTCGCTCCATCTGCCGCTTCACACGCGACTGGATCGATCGCTCCATGTTCAGCTTTTCGATCTCCACATCGAGCACGCCGGCAATGCGGGTCAGTCGCTCGATCGGATCGAAGACGTCGAGAATCTCCTGCTTCTCGGCAATCTCCAGCTGTAAGTTGGCCGCGATGGTGTCGGCCAGTTTCGCGGGCTCGTCCACACGCAGCGCCGCCATGGTCGACTCAAGATTGAGCGACTGCTGCAGCTTGACGTATTGCTCAAACAGCGACGTCACTTTTTGCGCCAGCTGTTCGACCTGCGGCGTCACTTCCAGCGTTTGCTTCGCGGTGCGCACCGTTGCCACAAAGAAGCCGTCCGCGTCCGTCATTTCGACCGCGCGCGCACGCTCCAGGCCTTCCACCAGCACCTTGATGTTGCCGTCCGGCATCTTCACGCTCTGCACGATGTTGCCGATGGTACCGACCATGTAGATGTCGTCGGCGCGCGGCTCATCCACGCGCGCATCGTGCTGCGTGGCCAGAAAAATCTTGCGGTCCGCCGTCAGCGCTTCTTCAAGCGCTCGCACGCTCGACTCACGACCCACCACAAACGGGGTCATCATGTGAGGAAAGATCACCATGTCCCGGATGGGCATCATGGGCAGCTTGCGGAGATCGCCCTTGTTTGCTTTCGCTTCGGTCATTCTGTCCTCTTTGTGCGATTAGACGTGTATGGGGCGGATCGGATGCGCCGTCTTGCCGCGGCCTGGTTGCTGTTGTTGACTCGATTGTAATCCTTGGACCCGGTGTATCTCGGGTGAGGGAACCGCGTGGTCAACATACAAAAGCCCGAGACTCGCGTCGCGGGCTTTTTACATAGTGTTCTCACGCCAGGCTAGCCGGCTTTTTCAAGCAGGGTGAACGAGAGATCCCGCTTTTTGACCATTTCCGCCGTGATCTCAACATCCTTGATCTTCTTGTTACCCGGCAGATGATACATCAGGTCCAGCATTAATTCCTCGAGGATCATGCGCAGCCCACGCGCGCCGACCTTGCGCGACAATGCCTCCTGCGCGACGGCTCTTGCTGCTTCTTCCGAATAGTTCAGGTGTACGCCTTCATATTCAAACAGCTTCTGATACTGCTTCAGAATGGCATTGCGCGGCTTGGTCAGGATCTCGACCAGTGCTACCTCGTCCAGCTCATCGAGAATCCCGATCACCGGCAAACGTCCGACAAACTCCGGGATCAGGCCGAACTTGATCAGATCCTGCGGTTCAGCCTGGCGCAGCAGTTCAGTGTCGCGCTGCTGCCGCACGTCCACCAGCCCCTCGGCCTGCTGCTTCTCGGTCAAAGCCTTGAATCCGAGCGCCTTTTTACCGACCCGGCGTCCCACCACGCGCTCAAGCCCGACAAACGCGCCGCCGCAGATGAACAGGATGTTGGTCGTATCGACCGGGGTGAACTCCTGATGAGGATGCTTGCGTCCGCCCTGCGGGGGGACGTTTGCAACCGTTCCTTCGAGGATTTTGAGAAGCGCCTGCTGCACGCCTTCGCCCGACACATCGCGGGTAATCGACGGGTTCTCGTCCTTGCGACCGATCTTGTCGATTTCATCGATATAGATGATGCCGGTTTGCGCGCGGGCCACATCCCCGTCGGCCGCCTGCAGCAGCTTCAGGATGATGTTTTCCACGTCCTCGCCGACGTAGCCGGCCTCGGTCAACGTGGTTGCATCCACGATGGCAAACGGCACATCGAGCATCTTGGCCAGCGTCTGCGCCAGCAGAGTCTTCCCGGAGCCGGTCGGGCCGACCAGCAGAATGTTCGACTTCGACAACTCCACGTCGTTGCCGCGCACCCGGTTCATCTGGATGCGCTTGTAGTGGTTGTAAACCGCGACCGCCAGCTTCTTCTTTGTCTGATCCTGTCCGATGACGTACTCGTCCAAAAACGCCTTGACTTCAAGCGGCTTCGGCAGATGCGTCGGTGCGGCTCCCGCGGGCGTTTCCGTCCGGTCGTCTTCAAGAATGGAGTTGCAAACCGCCACGCACTCATCGCAGATATAGGCCCGCGGGTAGTCGCTCGGCGAGGAGATGAGCTTGGCGACAGCGTCCTGCGATTTGTGGCAGAACGAACAGCGCAGTGTATCGTCCGATCCCGTGCGCGTCTTCATGTTTCGAAACTCCCGGCCCCCAACGGGGCCTGTATCCAGCCTACTCTACGTCCGAGGCCGGTCGATGATTTCGTCAATGATGCCGTACTCTTTTGCCTGCGGCGCGTTCATGATGAAGTCGCGCTCTACGTCACGCTCGATACGGTCCAGCGCCTGGCCGGTGTGCTTGCTCATCAGGGAGTTGGTGATCTCGCGAATACGCAGGATTTCCCGTGCATGAATGTCGATGTCGGTAGCCTGTCCGCTCAGCCCGCCCATCGACGGCTGGTGGATCAGGATGCGCGAGTTGGGCAGCGCGAAACGCTTGCCCGCGGTGCCGGCCTGCAACAGAAACGCGCCCATGCTGGCCGCCTGGCCGATACAGTACGTCACCACATCGTTCTTGATGAACTGCATGGTGTCGTAAATGGCAAGCCCTGCCGTGATCGATCCGCCGGGAGAGTTGATGTAGAGCTGGATATCCTTTTCCGGGTCTTCCCCCGACAGGAACAGCATTTGCGCGATGATCAGGTTCGCGATCTGGTCATCGATCGGCGTTCCCAGAAAAATGATGTTATCGCGCAGCAGACGGGAATAGATGTCGTAGGCGCGTTCGCCTCGGCTCGTCTGCTCAACCACCATAGGTACCAGTGCCATAACCTGCCTTATCGTTGTGTACTTCGTTTGAAGGCGTATGCCGTCCCGTGAAACGGGCCGCATACCCTGGTTGAATTAGGCCCCGAGCCGCTCATACAACAGCGAACCGGTCTTTTCCCGACGAATTTGTTCCCGGATTCTATCGATGGACCCATCGCGGGTCAAACGGTCGCGCAGCGCGGTCAGCGGCTCGCGTGTCTGCAGGGCCAGCATCTCCAGCTCGCGATCCAGTTCCGCATCCGCCACCTCGATATTTTCGGTCTGCGCGATCTTGTCCAGCAGCAGCGTCCCCTGCACCTCGCCCAGTGCCCCCTCGCGCTGTGCCGCCCGCAGTCGCCCAAAGTCAAGATTCTTCATCTGATCCTGCGGCATCCCTTGCTGGGCCAGCGCGCGCAACCCACGGTCCAGACGGGCTTCCACCTGTGCCTGCACCAGGCTTTCAGGGATCGGGAACGGGAACCGCTCCGCCAGTGCCTCGAGCATCCTGTCCTTGGTCGCGGCTTCAGCCTGGCGCTGCTTTTCACCCGACAAGTGCTCCCGCAGCTTCGCCTTGAACTCGTCCATGGTTTCGTACGAGCCCAGCTGCTTCGCGAACTCATCGTCCATTTCAGGGGCATTGCGGTGCTTGATGCCCTTCACCTCAACGTCGTAGGAGATCGTTTTGCCGGCTAAACGCGGCTCCCCGAACTCCGCCGGGTAGGTCACTTCAAACTTGAGCGCCTGGCCTGTTTTCGCCCCTCGTAGTGCTTCGGTAAAGGCCGGCAGCGTGTTTTTGCCGCCTACCTCAAGCGACACATCCTGCCCGGCAATCGGCTCGTCGATCGGCGCGGGCGACTCGCCCTCGCCAGCCGTCACCTCACCCTGAAAGGTGATCTGGGCAAAGTCGCCGTCGCGCAGCTCGCGATCCTCGATGACCGGCTCCATGGTCGAGCGCGAATCCCGCACCCGCTCCAGCTCCGCGTCCCACTCCTCGTCCGTCAGCTCCGCCGGCTCACGATCTACCTTCACGTCCGTGTACCCGCTCAGGTCGATCTCCGGCATGACCTCAAACAACGCCTTGAAGCGCAGGGGCTCACCGTCTTCCAGGTGCAGCTCCGTGACCTGCGGCTGCGAAATCGGCTGCACGCCTTTGGCCTCAAGTGCCCGACGAAAATGGTTCGGCAGCAGCTGTTCCACCACATCCTGGCGTATCTGCTCGTCAAAACGTGAACGGATCAGCGATGGCGGCACCTTGCCCGCCCGAAAACCCGGCACACGCGCCTGGCGGGTGTACTTCTTCATCACGGCCTTGAAAGCCGAGGACACCTCGCCTGCCGGGATTTCTACCTCCACGTCGCGGGTGCACTCCGGGTTCAAACCCGGTGCGCCGTGCGAGTGATCATGCCCCGCATGGTCGTGCTGTTCGTCATGCTGTTCGTGGTCGTGCGCGGGGGCTGAAAGAGCAGCCACTTCAGTGGTATCTGCGGTTGCCTGGGTGAGTGTTTCTGCTGAGCTCAACGTGTGCCTTCCGGTGTGCTCGTCCCGTGGATTGATGAGGTTGGCCGCGCGCGAGAAGCCTAGGGCCGGCGCGGTCGGGACGGCTCTTTCTATTATGCTACGGAGCTTTCGGGGGCGGGTCAAACCGCCCGGCACGGTACAGCCGGATGTCCTTATTTGGAGGTCGAAGCCGGCTCCGACACCGTTGCCCGGCGTGGTCGAGTGAGCCGATCGACCCGGCCCGTGGTTGACCCGACCTGGTGGACCCGACCTGGTGGACCCGGCTCGGTGGGCTCGTCTCGGTGGGCTCGTCCCGGGTTATGGCTTCCCGAGCGCCGGACCTGCCGGCGGCGGCGGCACAAAGAGCCGTA
>CAXSBW010000002.1:51281-56769 GCA_964235795.1 uncultured Acidobacteriaceae bacterium
GGTTATGGCTTCCCGAGCGCCGGACCTGCCGGCGGCGGCGGCACAAAGAGCCGTAAACGCACCTTCCAGGTCACACTCTGGCCCGGCTGCAGGGTCACCATGCCGGTATCCGGGCCGGCACCGGCGCTGCCGCCGTGCTTGTGCCACTCGCTGCCAAACGGGTCCGCGAAGTTGAACTGCTGCTCAATCGCCGCGAACTCCTTGGTCGGCGGCGCATACACCTGCACCGTCTTGATCTCGGGCGACAGCCCCTCGACCTTGATCCCGTACTTCGACGCGGGGTCCGTCAGCTCCACATCGACCGCCCCGTCGGTGCGGCTCAGGGTTGAGAAATTGTCATCCAGGAACTGTTGCCCCAGCGCCTTGCCTCCCGGCGCGTTGAAGTCGTAGGAAGTGCCCGCCACGGGCTTCAGCTCGCCGGTCGGGAACACATCGTCATAGTTGTTGACCGAGGCCAGCTGCGCCGCCGGGATGTGGAGGCGCGCCTGGGTGCGGTCGCCGCTCGGGATCGCAAAGTACGGGTGCCAGCCGATCGACATCGGTTCGGCTACATTGCCTACATTCTTCGCCGTGATCGTCGCGACCACTGCATCGCCCGACAAAGCGATTGCGAACAGCAGGTCCGTGCTCGAAAGCCAGTGCCCGCCGAAGTTGCCCGCATGCAGAACGCCCGTCACTGTTTCACCGTCTGCCGTGGTCATCTTTTGCACGCTGTCGATCTTGCTGTTCAGGATCAGCCCGTGAATCGAGTGCTTGCGTGCACCGGGCTTTTTGCCCGCGAAGTCCGCCGGCAGCGTCAGTGTCTGCCCTTGCCAGGTCGTCGTGACACTCTTGCCGTCGGCGGTCAGCTGGCCCAGGATCCGGTTGGGATAGGGAACCAGAAACGCCCCGCCGAAGCCGAAGCTGGCCTGGCCGAACTCGTCGCCCGGTCCGCCGTTCAGCTTGCCGGCAGCTTCGGCGATGCCCGGGGACGCGAGCACCGGGATCTCGCCCGTGCCCGGCAGGTTTGCCGTGATCTGAAACAGGTTGAAGCCCCGTCCCGGCAAAATTGTCGCGGAAACAAACTGCGGCGTTGTGGAATCCACCGCGGCCGCGCGGCGCAGGGTCACCACGTCTTCGCCGCCCACCTGCATGGCCGTATCGGTGACCAGCGGCCTGGGGCCCGCGTCGTTGGAAGGGTGAACATGCTGTTTGCAGCCGGACAGCAACAGCGCGGCAGTTGCGAGAAGCAGGGAAGCGGGGCGGCGGAACGAGACTATCGGCAAGGGTGGTTCCCTCGGGGAGCATAGGAGTGTGCTGCGCAACCAGCCAGTTCGCGGCAAGTTCCTACTTCGATGCGCCAGCCTGCTTCCGCGAACCAGCTCACGCGACGTCTTATGATGGCGGAAGCATGCTTCACCTTGCCGTCAACCCTGCCCCGGCGCCGCACGGTGAACCAAGCGGCCACCCCGCGAGCCTCGCGGACCTCAACGCACGCGTGGTTGCCTGCGAGCGCTGCCCACGCCTCCGGACCTACTGCGAAGCCATCGCGCTTGAAAAGCGCCGGGCCTATCGAGGGGAGCAGTACTGGGGCAAGCCCGTGCCCTCCTTCGGCGACGCCGACGCGCGCGTGCTGCTGCTGGGCCTTGCGCCGGGCGCGCATGGCTCCAACCGCACCGGGCGGCCGTTTACCGGCGACGGCTCCGGTGCCTTTTTGTACCCGCTGCTGTGGGAGGCCGGCTTCGCATCGCAGCCCGTGGCCGCCTCGCGCGACGACGGCATGCGTCTCCACGGTGCTCTTATCACCTCGGTCGTGCGCTGCGCCCCGCCCGGCAACAGGCCCAATGCCGAAGAGCTCGCACGATGTGCTCCCTACCTGGACGAGGAACTGGCCCTGCTTCCCGGGTTGCGTGTTGTGCTCGCGCTCGGCAAGATCGCGTTCGACGGCTACACGCACTGGCTCGCAAAAACCGGCCGTATCGAACGCAGAAGCGCGTACTGCTTCTCGCATGGAGCCGAGTACGGGCTGCCGGGCGGCGGCTTCCTGCTTGCGACCTACCACCCCTCGCTGCAAAATACCAACACCGGCCGCCTGACCGCTCCCATGCTGCTCCAGGTCCTGTTGCGTGCACGCAAGCTCGCCGGGCTGCCTTAAGCCCAGGGCGGTGCATCCCTTTCCAGGCGGCGCAAACCGCCGGAGTCCTTCGCATGCTTCTCGACATTCTGATTGCTGTTCTTGTGCTGCTGCTGGTTGGCTCGCTGCCCGCCTGGCCTTATAGCCGACGATGGGGCTACTACGGCACCGGCGGCATAGGGATGGTGCTGCTGCTGGTGATTTTGCTGATGCTGCTCAACGTGTTCTGACTCGCCCATTGGATCGGCAGCCCCGTCCGCCCTTCCGGGACATCCAAGCAGCTGTAACGATTGTGTCGACAAGGAGACCATCATGCGCAAACAGATTACCGGGGCGGGTGCTGAACCCGCGGCCAAACCGGAAGGGAGCTGGCTCGATCTCGAATCGCTCGCGGAGATCGAGGTCAGCTCCGAGGCAGCCGGTTTTCCGGTTGAAAGCGCGCTCATCCCCGGCAGCGCGCGCGGCTGGCAGTCTGCGTCCCCCGGCGTAGCCAGGCTTGTGCTGCGCTTTGACGCCCCACTTTCCGTCGCGCAGGTGATGCTGCACTGCATCGACATGGAGCACGAACGCTCGCAGGAGTGGTCCCTGACGGCTCGCCTCGCGGACGGGAGCGAGCGCGAAATCGTCCGCCAAGGATGGAACTTCAGCCCCGGCGGCTCGACCGACCAGCGCGAGGTTTACAACCTGAACCTCCCCGGCGTCCGCGAGCTCGCACTTTCGATTGACCCCGACCGCGGCCGCGACCGTTACCCCGCCACGCTTGCGGCATGGCGGGTCAGCTCCGGCAGCTCGTAAAGGTCCCGCTCTGGCTGCAACTCCTGTTGAAACCGCTTCTAGACCGGGTTCGACCAGCCGCCTACATCGCGCACCAGCTCGTTCGCCGCCTCCGGCCCCCATGTTCCCTGTTTGTAGGTGTGCACCTTCGGCATGTCGCGCAGCAGCGGGTCCAGCAGCCGCCAGCTTTCCTCGACATAATCCTCGCGAGCAAACCACACCGGGTTGCCGCGCATGGCGTCTTCCAGCAGCTCTTCATACGGCAGCAGGTCGTTGCTGCCGAACTGCTGCGAAGCCTTGAGCTCGACCATGCAGCCGCGCAGCGCGTCGCCGGCTTCCTTGATCGACCCTCCGATCGCAACCACCGGCTCCGGGCTCAGCCGGAAGCGCACATAGTTCTGCGGCGTCAGCTTGTCCGAGAACACAGCCGGCGTCTGACGCAGCGTCGCCACAATCTCGGTCGCGGTTTTGCTCAGCAGCTTGCCCGTGCGGATAAAGAAAGGAACGTCGCGCCAGCGCCACGAGTTGATGTTGAGCCGCATGGCCGCATATGTTTCCACGTTCGAGTTCGCCTTGACGCCGGGCTCGTCCAGGTAGCCGTCAAACTGCCCCAGCACCACATCGTCCGCCGTGATCGGCTTGATGCTCTTCAGCACCTTGACGCGTTCCTCGCGCAGCGCCTCCACGTCCGGGCATGGCGGCGGCTCCATCGCAATGTTGCTCACCAGCTGCATCAGGTGGTTCTGCACCACGTCCCGCACCGCGCCTACCCCGTCGTAGAAGCCGCCGCGGCCCTGGATGCCGAAGTTCTCGGCCATGGTGATCTGCACGCTTTCAATGTACTGGCGGTTCCAGATCGGCTCCAGGAACGAGTTCGCGAAGCGGAAAAAGATGAGGTTCTGCACCGGGTTCTTGCCCAGGTAGTGGTCGATGCGGAAGATCGACTCTTCCGGAAAAACCTCGTGGATCGCATCGTTCAAGGCCGCGGCTGTTTCCACGCTGTGACCGAACGGCTTTTCCACCACGATGCGAGCGCCTTCCGCGCTGCCCGACTGCTTGAGCTGCTGCACGACCCTTACAAACAGGGACGGCGGAATCGCGAGATAGTGCAGAGGGTGCTTGGCCTCGCCGAGCTCCTGGCGCACCTGCGCGAACGTCGCCGCGTCGGCATAGTCGCCGTCCACGTAGCGCAGGCAGCCCAGCAGCGTTTCCAGGCCCTCCTGATCGACGCCGCCGTGTTTTTGCACGCTGTCGCGGCAGCGATTTTTAAGGTCGTCCAGCGTCCAGCCGGCTTTTGCGACGCCAACAACAGGCCCCTTCAGCTTGCCCCGTTTGGCAAGGCGCTGCAGGGAAGGGAAGATCTGCTTATACGCAAGATCCCCCGTGGCACCGAAAAAAACCAGCGCGTCCGACACAATCTGCTCCATGAAACTCCTTCCGCGACTTGATCAACCTGTGTTCGCGCTGCAATGAACGCGTACAGGGCCCTGCTTATGATTCCACCACTCCGTGCCCGGCGCAAATGACTTTCGTGTTCGCTCTGCCCTCCGGGGTGCGCCCGATCGAAACTGGGTGGGGTTCGAGACCGCCCTTCGAGGGCCATTCACCACTGCAAATCGACGAACGAGCCTTTGCCGTCAAACCGAAAAAAGGCGGCAGAGACCGCGGACCGAGCGCTGCCTTTTTGACAAGACGACGGGAAAAGCAGGATGCTGATTAGGGCGAAGAAAAGGTGAAACTCTGCTGCCTTCTGCGTCCCGCTTTTGCGCGAGGTCCCCCCATGGCGAAGTTCGCAAGCGATGCGCACCTGAGAAAACATCAACGGGCAGGTCTCGGCAGCGGCTTGGACGCAGGCCTGCGACCTGTGGATCAGGCGGTGATGAGCAGCCGGCCGCAGCCCTGTCCCGACCTCGGCGACGCTGCCGGTCGAGGCACCGTGACCCAACTCATCGGGCCGCCCGCCAGCCGCAAAGCCGACGCCGCCATGGCACTGCTGGTTGCCGCGGCCGAGGACGGCCTCCCGTGCGCCTGGGTAGAAGCGCGCGCCAGTTCGCCCTGCCCGGCACGCGGGGCACCGGCAGGCTGGACCTGGCATCGCACAGGGGTGTACGCGGCCTTCGCCCTTTACCCGCGAACAGGCCCGTCCACGGGTGTTCCTGTTGAGCGGTATCTGCCGGCACGCCACTGGCGGCGGCAACAGAAAATGCCCGGCAGCGAGGTGCGTCGCGGCTGGCGTGCAGCCTTCCATGCCGCCCTGCAACTGCTTGCACAACGCCGCTGGGCGGTTGTGGTGCTGCATCTCGGCGGTGTTCCTCCGGCTGCGGTTCGCGAAGTGCCGCCCTGGACCCGGGCTCAGCTGCGCGAAGCGGCCGGGCGCAGCGGCACCGCGCTGCTTGTGCTCGGGGACGGTCGGCCGCTCGACTTCGGCGGCAGCCTGCCGGATGAAGCCATCGCCTGCATTCGCTTTGAAGCGCGGCGCCTGCGAGGACCGCACGGTCTTCGCAGGCGGCCGGCGCCCGACGCCGTCCGACCGGCAAAACGTTTCCTGCGGGGTCGGCAGGACATGAACCGGCAACGATCAGCAGCAGTCCGGCCGTGGGC
>CAXSBW010000002.1:56869-61879 GCA_964235795.1 uncultured Acidobacteriaceae bacterium
TCTCCGGATGGTCCCAAGGCACCCTCCGCAGGGCCCTCCGGGAGCCGCCTCGTCGACCCGTAAAACTTTTGCCGACCAGTAGATATTCAGTCCAGTTCGATCCCCGGTCCGGCCCGCAGCAACCTCTGCGCCCCGGGCAGCCCGAACCGGGCCGGCAGCGTACCTTCCGTAATGCTCAAGTGCCGATTTCCGGCCTTTTGAGCGTCCGGCGATGTACCCTTAGGCCGTATGCAATCCATGGCCGCTGTTGTCCCACTCCCTCCGGACACGATCGCCGCGACGCCTCATGAGCTGCACTGCACCGGCTGCGGCGACATCGCGGCCCGCCGCTCGCTGACAGGCGATCTCCGCTGCACCGGCTGCGGCGACCTGTACGCCGTGCGCTACCCGGGCTGGAGCGGACGCGGTGCCCCTGCGGCGCAGCGACTTCGCGACACCTGGCGTGAACGGCGTTTTTCCGCGCGCGAGATCGACGCAAGCGGGGTGTGGCGCTTTCGCGATCTCTTGCCGATCCTTGACGACACCGCCCATGTCATCACCCTTCGCGAGGGCAACACGCCTCTTTACCACCTGCGGCGCAACGCTCGCGTCCTTGGCCATGAGCGCCTGTTCGCCAAGCACCAGGGCCTCAATCCCACCGGATCCTTCAAGGACACCGGCATGACAGCCGCCCTGTCTGTCGCGCACGAGGGGGGCTACGAGTGGGTGGCCTGTGCGTCGACCGGCAACACCTCCGCCGCCATGGCTGCCTACGCGGCGCGCGCCGGCATGCGCTCGCTCGTGCTGATTCCGGAAGGCAAGATCGCCTGGGGCAAGCTGTCGCAGGCCATGGACTACGGCGCGACGACTCTCCAGCTTCGGACCGACTTCGACGGCTGCGTCCGGGTGCTGGCCGAGGTTGTCCGGCGTGCGCCGGTGTTTCTGCTCAACTCCGTCAACCCGTACCGCCTGGAAGGGCAGAAGACCCCCGCGTTTGAAATCGCTGAAGCGATGAACTGGGAGGTACCGGACCATGTCATCGTGCCGGGCGGCAACCTGGCCAATGTGTCGGCACTCGGCAAGGGCTTTGAGGAGATGCTGCAAGTGGGCCTCACGAGCCGCATGCCGCGCCTTTCCGTCATCCAGGCCGAAGGCGCCAACCCGCTGTACCGGCTTCTGCAAGGGGCGCACGGCGGCGAAACGCTGCAGCCTGTGACCGCTAAAACACGTGCCAGTGCCATACAGATCGGCAACCCGGCCTCCTGGCGCAAGGCCCTGCGCATTCTCCGGCTCACGGAGGGCTTTTGCGAGCAGGTGTCGGAAGCGGAGATTGCGCTCGCAAAGGCTGAGCTGGGCCTTGAAGGCATCGGCTGCGAACCGGCCTCGGCGGTCACGCTCGCCGGCTTCAAAAAGCTCCAGGCCGCCGGCAGGATCGGCCCGGCCGAGTCGGCTGTTCTGTTTCTCACCGGCCATACGTTGAAGGATTCCGACTACACCATCGGCTATCACCGGGGCGAGCTGCTGGAGCCGCATGAACTGGGCCACCACGGCCCGGCCATCGCGGCGACCCGACGCAATGCCGTGCCGCTTGAGGCCGACCCCGATGCGATTCTCGACGCGATTGCCGCAGCCGAGGTGCGAGGGGCGGAGCCCGGGGCGTGAATGCCGCCAACGGGAGCTCCGCCGGCGACGACGCTCTTTTCCTGCGTCTGCCGGCGACCTCGGCCAACCTTGGACCCGGCTTTGACGCGGCTGCTCTCGCGCTCGACCTCCATTTGGAGATCGAAGCGAAACCTGCTCCGGAGTTCCGCATCGAGGCGAGTGGCCGCAGTCCGGAGGTCTGCTCCGCGCTGGCCGGCAATCTCCTGCTCGAGACCTACCGTGACCTGTGGCACCGGTACGGCTCCGGCCGGCCGCAGGCCCTTCACCTCACGGTGTGCAACGGCATCCCGCTCGGCATGGGTTGCGGCTCCTCCGCTGCTTCGCGCCTGGCCGCCATTGCCCTCGCGAGCCACTTCGCCGGGCTCGGCTGGGACCAAGCCCGTATGCTCGACCAGGCTGCCGACCTCGAACACCATCCCGACAACGTGGCTGCCTGCTGCCTGGGTGGGCTCGCAGTCGCCGGTGCCCGGGAGATCGGGGCTCCGTTCCAGCCGGTGTCGCCCAGCTCGACCGATGGCCGGGGTGCTCCGCCCCCGGTGCGAGCCGTGTCGCTCCCTGCGCCGAACAGCTGGCATGCGCTGCTGGTCCTGCCCGGCACAACCCTCGCGACGACGGTGTCGAGGGCTGTTTTGCCGGAAAGCTACTCCCGGGCCGATGTGGTTGCCAATCTTCAAAGCCTGGCTCTGCTGGTCTCCGCGTTCGCCGTCGGCGACGGAAGCCTGCTCGGAACGGCGACAAGGGACCGACTGCACCAGCCTTACCGCGCCGAGGCCTGCCCTCTGCTGCCGCGACTGCTGCCCCTGGCCGGCCAGGACGGGATCCTGAGCGTCACCCTGAGCGGTGCCGGCTCCGGCGTCCTTCTTCTTCTCGAAAATCAAGCCGTAATTCCGGTCGCGAGCGCCCGCGTCCGCTCTGCGGCGAATGACTCATCTCGGGGCATTCTTTACATCGCCGAGCTGCTTCCCTGCGCCCTGGCTTCCACCGGTGCCGTGCTTTTCCCGCCTGGAACGGGATCACCCAGCGCACACACCGTCGAGCAAGGTAACCCAGCCGCGTAACTTCTTTACAGAGACAGTGGTTCCATTACCGAAGTTTGCTTTACATGAATCGAGGCTTTACCTATGTTGACGCTTGTGGGCAGCTCTGGGGGAGGGCTGCTCCCGCGCCCGTGGCTTCCGCAGCACGGGCATTCTTTGTCCCGGGGTTGGTTCTCCAGCTTGGCGACCCACTGACTTGCGACCAACCTCGTGCGGATTGCATCTACCACCTAACGGATGAGACGCCTCGAGAAGAGGCATACACGAACCAGGGTCTCGGCCTGAAAAGGAGAACGCATGGCAGGTGCAGGTGTAACAGAGGTGAACGACAGCTCCTTCGAGCAGGAGGTTTTGCAGTCGGCGCAGCCAGTCCTGGTCGATTTCTGGGCGGCGTGGTGCGGGCCCTGCAAGGCGTTGGCACCGATCGTGGATGAAGTGGCGCGCGATTTCAGCGGTCAGCTGAAAGTCATGAAGATGGACGTAGACCGCAATTCGGCGACCCCGGTTCGCTACGGCATTCGCGGCATTCCTGCGCTGCTGCTGTTCAAGGATGGCAAGCTGGCCGATCAGATTGTAGGCTATGTCCCCAAGGAAACCATTGCAAAGTCAGTCGGCAAGCTGGTCGGCGACAGGCAGAACGCCTGAGACCCGCAAGTGGTAAGAAGCCCGGCAAAGTGCCGGGCTTTTCCGTGTCTGCAAAGGCGTGATCCGCTCAGTAGCGGCGTAATACGCCAAGCACTCGCCCCTGCACTTCGACCTGCTCCGCGGGCACCAGGATGGGCTGCATCTCGTTGTTCGCAGGCTGCAGACGCACGGTTTCACCCTCTACGTAGAAGCGTTTCAGAGTCGTCTCCGACCCGCGCACCAGGGCCACGACGATCTCTCCATCCCGAGCCGCGCGTGTTCGTTCGACCAGCACATAGTCGCCGTCCACGATGTGCTCGTCGCGCATGGAGTCTCCGCGTACTTCCAGCGCGAAGACCTCCTTGTTGCCTACGATGTCGGCCAGGGAGATGGATTCGCTCGTCTGCATGGCCTCAACCGGCAGCCCCGCGACGATACGGCCCAGCAAGGGCAGCTGCCCGCCGCCTGAAAAGGCTTGTTGCCTATCCGGCATCGGCAGTACGTCGATCGAGCGACTTCGGTTATGCCCGCGTTGCAGGGCACCCTTGGTCTGCAGGTTGGTGACATGCTTATGCACGGTCGCAAGTGATTTCAGGTTCAATCCCCGTGCAATCTCTTCAAAGGATGGAGAATATCCATTTTTGTCGACAAAGCTGCCGATGAAATCCAGGACTTCTTTTTGTCTGCGTGTGACTGCCATACTGCCTGCATTATAGCGAATAAAAGGCGAATCGCAAGTGGCTGTGCCATTTGGGTACAAGGATGCTCGAGCACAGGTTGTCAACTGAAATCTTCTCTCGGGCATGGCCGGAGTTCCATTGCGGGAATGCAGGCTGGGGCGCGGTTCAGAATGGCGCAGTGCGTGGAAAGAGGGTGCGAAAAGTACCCGGTCGGGCTCGGAAAGAGCGTAAGTTTGGGCCTGTGGAGGACGCCCGATGCGCTGGTTGATTGCCGAAGATGACAAGGCCCTGGGAAGTTTTCTTTCACGCGCGCTGCCCGCGGCAGGCGACAGCGTGGAGCTTGTCGGGGATGGGCGTGAAGCCCTGGTTCGCTTCACAGCGGAGGAGCCGGACCTCCTGGTTCTGGACCTGGACTTGCCGCTGCTCTCCGGCTTCGAGGTGCTCCGCACTGTGCGCGAGCTTTCGCCGCTGTGCCCGGTACTCGTGGTCAGCGGACGGGCGGATGATGAAACGCGCATCGCCTGCCTGAACGAGGGTGCCGATGACTGTCTTCAGAAGCCCTTTTCTCTCGGAGAGCTTCGGGCGCGATGCGCGGCAGTGCTTCGCCGCCAGCACGTGTTTCAGGATCGACTCGCACGGGAAAGCCGGGCTGCCGTCGCGAGCGAAGAGCCTGTGTTGTGCCACGGCTTTCTCGAGATGGAGCGTTTGACGCGCCGGGTCCGGGTAGCGGGCGAGCTCGTGCACCTGACCAACCGGGAGTTTGCCCTGCTTGAACAGCTGCTGCAAGCCGGCGGGGCACCCGTTTCACGAACCATGCTGCGCGACCGGCTTTGGAGCGGGGAGGCAGCCGCGGAAGCGTCCGTTGTGGATGTGCATCTCGGTGCCTTGCGTCGCAAGCTGGCCGCCTGTCCGGAGGCGCCGCTGATCAGCACGGTCCGAGGCGTTGGATTTTGCCTGCAGGCGCCATCGCTCGCGGTGCCCATGCCGGGTCGCCAGGCCGGCCTGCTCGCTGCGCTGCACGCATGATT
>CAXSBW010000002.1:61979-78408 GCA_964235795.1 uncultured Acidobacteriaceae bacterium
CGGTGCCCATGCCGGGTCGCCAGGCCGGCCTGCTCGCTGCGCTGCACGCATGATTCATCCGGTGATTCACCCGGTGATTCATCCGGGCGAGAATGACACCAGTTCCGTTTTCTTCAAGAGGAGTGCATCCATGCCGGCAGTACCCGAAACCCGTCCCGCTTCGCAGCCATCCGTCCCAGGTCGAGCGTCCAGTCGCGAGGCTGTGTCCTCCGGGCAGCTTCGCAAGGCTCTGGTGGTGAGCGGCGACGGACCCTTGCGCGCCGCCGTGGCGGACGTACTGGCGGGCCTGCGCTGGAAGGTCCGGATGGCCGCCACCGCCGCCGAAATGTTGTGCCAGGTCGACGCGGAAGTCCCGGCGGTCTGCTTTGTTGATTCCTGGCTGCCCGACCTCCAGGTCGTTGAATGTGTTCGCGAGCTTGGGGGCCAGCACCCGGGGCTCGACTTCATCGCCCTCGACGGCTCCGACCTTGGTGCGCCTGCGAACAGTGGACCGTTTCGTGCCGAAGCCCTTCATGCGTTGCGCCAGGCTCAGGATCGCCTGGATGCGCCGGCGTGGAAAGGAAGTCTGCCGTCTCGGGAGATCCTCAGGCGGTACGAAGCAGTGACCCCGGCGGAACCGACGCTTGCGGCAAAGGACGTACCGGGATTGAAATCTGAAACAAACCCGCCCTTGCTCACGGGGGCCGGGATCCCAAAGACAAAAGAGCAGTTCCGCCCCGCCATCGAGTGGACCGGCGCGGCAGCCGGCCCGAGTCTGCCCGAAGTACGCCAACCGCAAACGACGGAGAACCCTCTGCCTGAGTTTGTGGGCAGCGATCCGCGCATGCTGGAGGTGAGCCGCCGCATCCGGCTGGTAGCGCACCGCAAGACGGCGGTCCTGGTCCATGGTCCGTCCGGCACAGGGAAGGAGCTGGTGGCGCAGGCTCTGCACCGGTTGAGCGGCCGGGCCGCCGGACCCCTGGTGGCCATCAACTGTGCGGCGATACCCGATGCCTTGATCGAGGCCGAACTGTTCGGCCATGCGCGTGGCGCCTTTACGGGAGCCACGCACAGCCGCATCGGGCGCATTGAAGCCGCAGCCGGCGGAACCCTGTTTCTGGACGAGATCGGCGAGCTGCCCCTGTCTGTTCAGGGCAAACTGCTTCGTTTTCTTGAAAGTGGGGAGCTTCAGCGCGTGGGCGAGAATGAGACGGTGCGCGTCGATGCACGTGTCGTCGCGGCCACCCATCGCAAGCTGGGAGCCATGGCGGCGGAAGGTACCTTCCGCCTTGATCTGCTGCATCGGCTCTCCATCTTCCTGATCCAGACGCCGGCTCTTGCGGGACGCCACGAGGATATGGACGCCCTGATCGCGACGGCGCTCGCCAGGCTTGGCGCGGAAGAAGGCCCGAAGTGTCTCAGCGGAGCGGCACGCGAGAAGCTGCATGCGTACGGCTGGCCCGGCAACGTGCGCGAGCTGCAACACACGGTGGAGCGCGCCTGGATCCTGTCCGGGGACAGCCTCGTGATCGATGAAACCTGTGTCGATTTCGGCGAGGCGCTGGTGTAGCTCCGTCTTCGCCGCAGCTCGCAGCCATCCCGCCCATGGCGGCTGCTCCACCAGAGTCGCCTGTTTTCCCTGCGCTCCCGGCTGCCGGCCGGGGGCGCATGCTTTTGCGCAGCCTGCCCGCTTCCCTTCGGTCGACGACAAACAACGCGTGACGTGATTGCCATGGCAGCTTCGGCCACGGCCTCGCCCGCTCTGGGTTTCTTGCGGAAGCATCGCAACTTGCGTGGACGGCAGCGCGTCCGCGGCGTCGATCTGCTTTCGTCCTTCACGGCTCCCTGCCTGTTTTCCTAAAGAAAAGTTTATGAAGAAAGCTTCAGAAAGCGCCTAAAAACGCGGCCATGCCCTTGCACTTATGTCCGGTCGTAGGGCAATGCGGTGGTTCACCGGTTGCGCCTCGACATCACGAAACGGGGACAAGAGCATGCTGACAACAACATCGCGGGGAACTGGCACCAGCAACGATCGTTTGAATTCACGGGCAACGGAAGCAATGCTTGGCGGATATGCCGGAGGACCGGCGCTGCCGCGTCCGACCCTGCCGTCGCCCGCGATGCCGGTACCCGTCCTGTTGCCTCGTAAAGAGAAAACAGGGTCAGCGCCGGGCAGCAGCCTGAGCGAGGCGCAGGGGCAGCTGGTGTTGGAGCATCTGTCCGTTGTGCGCTATGTCGCGCGCCAGATTGCCGAACGGCTGCCGCAGCATGTGGAGCTGGAAGAGCTGGTCAGCGCAGGCACTCTCGGACTGGTGGACGCAGCCCGGAAGTACAACGCCGGCAAAAATGTGCAGTTTCGTTCCTATGCACAGTTCCGCATCCGCGGCGCGATCCTGGACAGCCTGCGCGCGCTCGACTGGAGCCCGCGCGAACTGCGCCGCAAGGCGCGGTCCATCGAGGAAACAACGCAGACCCTTCAAATCCGTCTCCACCGTGCACCGCAGGACGCTGAAATCGCCGCCGAAATGGACCTGTCGCTGCTGCAGCTTCAGCAGATCCGGGGTCAGATCAAGGGGCTTGAAGTTTCGGCCCTGAATGTGGAGCGGGGCGAAGACGGCGGCGAGGATGAGCTCGCTTTTGTGCCGGCCGATGAGCGCGAAAACCCGCTGCTGCAGTGCCTGGAAGGGGAAGCCCGCCGGCGCCTGATCGAGGCGATTGAAGCCTTGCCGGAACGGGAGCGCCTGGTGATGAGCCTGTACTACTACGAGGAGATGACGATGCGCGAAATCGGCGTGATTCTCGGGGTGGTGGAGTCGCGTGTGTCACAGATTCACCATCTCGCGATCGGGCGCCTGCGCGGCCTGCTGGCTGACTTGCGCAGCAAGGGCGGCAAGGCCGCTCAACCGGCGGCTGTGCGGGTGCGCCGAGCCGGTTGATGAGCAGGCGCGAACAGTTGTCCGGCAGCAGCCCCGGCCCTTGCGGCAGGCAGGTGAAGCCTCGAACAAACATGGATTGCGACCACAGCAGGGTAGGGGAGCAGGAGTCAGTGATGACGGAAGCAGGCAACAGGCAGGGCGTTCTGGATACAAACGCGAAAGGCTTCGGTTCTTTCGCGCATGCCGGCCGATCCGGCAAGGACGCGACCCGCGCGGCGGGGCAAGCCTGGACGGAGCGGTGCAGCCATGCGGGTTGCCGGGCCGCGGGAGCCATCGGTTTCAGACGGGCTCGCTTCTGCAGCACGGACTGTCTCCGTCCGGCCTTGCGAACCGCGCTCGACACGGAGCGCCGGCAGGCACGACTCGGCAGCGCAATCTCCGGGCCTCGGCCTGAAGGCAGAAACCCGATCGGTCGCATCCTCGTCGAGCAGGGCGCAGTGACCGAGCAGCAGCTCGCGCAGGCACTGTGCTCGCAGCGTGAGGCCGGTGCCGGCAGGCTTGGCTCCTGGCTCAGGCAGCAGGCCGGCCTGTCCGAGGCGGACCTCGCGGCGGCGCTCGGCATCCAGTGGCACTGCCCTGTGTTTCGGGTCGGTACGCTTGATGCCGCACGGATGGCAAGCTACCTGCCCCGGCAGCTGATGGAAAGCTGCTCTGCCATTCCGCTGCGAGTTGCCGGTTCGCCCGGCCGGCTGGCCTTGTGCTTTGAGGATCACGTGGACGCGTCGCTGGTGCAGGCGGTGACGCGCATGCACGGCATGGCGGTCGATGCCGGACTGCTGACCGCGACGGGCTACTGGCAGGCCATGCGCGAGCTTCTTGCCGTTCCGCTTTTCGGCGCGGAAGAAGCCGAAGAGCGGACATCGAAATCCATCGAAGACACTCTCGAGATCGTGACCCGTTTCACGGCCGATCAAGCTGCACGCAGCCTGCGGGTGGTTGCGGTGCACGACCGTTTCTGGGTCCGGGTGCTGGTCGGCGAGCCCGCGGCAAAGGCGGAATATCGCAACCTGCTGTGCACCCTGCCGACCGCTGTGCAGTAACCGATCGACTGCCTGACCGGCCGGCCAAGACACCCGCTACCGCGGAGAGTCTGGCGGAGGAACAGCGCGGAGGCGCGCGGGTCGGGGGACGCGTGCCGGATCCGCGGGAATCGCCTCCCGGGCCACTCGGGAAAAAGTCGGTGCGGCGTCGGGATACCAGACCAGGCGATGGAGGTCGCGCTTGCGGACGTTGAAGACGGCGTGGGGCTGAAAGCAGGCCAGGCACGTGCCCCCCGGCTTGCGGGCGCTGGGATAGATGACGCCCGGCGACGAGCCGCGCAGCAGCCGCTCGGCCAATCCCTGCGAGGCCATGTACGAGTCGGGGTCCAGAAAGGGTGCACGTGCGTCCAGTGCTGCCTGTTCTGTGATTTGCGCAAAGCCCTGAGTGGGGCCGGGCGTCCGCAGATCATGGAACGCCCCGGCGAAATCGGCCAGGTAATGATCGTAGTCCAGCTGCTCAGGCTCGTTCCAGCCAATCTCGTTGAACTGGACGGAGCGATGGAACAAGACTTCGGCCTTGGCGGTCGCGAGCTCGAACGCAGCGTACCAGGCACCCCGATAGGGGGTCGAGAACCGGGCTCCCAGCGGGTGCGGATGAGCAAAGGCGGCATTGATGATGCGCGCATAAGGCACATCGACCACCAGTTCGCGCGCCGGCAGCCCCGGCACATGGTTGCCCTCGGCCAGCAGGCGCTCGTTGGTGGCATGGTCCAGCGCGTAGACCATCTGAAGTTCATCGGGGGAGTCTGCCAGGCGGGTCAGCACAGAGTCGCTGTAGCGAGCCGGAAGCAACCGGGAGGTGTTGAGCTTGCGCAGCTCCGTCAGGGGTGGGCTATAGCGGGTCGCGGCTTCTGTCGCGGCGAAGTCGCGCTCCCGGCGCAGCAGGTCGGCGGTAGCCTGCAGGCTGGGGATGCGCCCCTCCACCGGTCCGCGCTTGCGAGACGCTCGCTTGTAAGCCGCCATGAGCTCGCCTGCCCTGCTTTCCTGTCGTTCAGGTGTTCGAGTCAAAGTATAAGGGCGAAACGGTGCAGACGATGGCCGCATGACTCCAGAATCGGAGTTACCGGTTGCACGCATCTTGAGTTCGCACCGGCCCGCTTCTATCCGCCCCGGCGCGCGTCCAGCAGCCGTCGCACGGTTTCCATCGCCGGCGCCCCGCCCCGCAGCATGTACTCGAGCGGAGGGCGCCCGCCGAAGATGTCGTTGGCGTTTGGAAGCAACACCCAGCGATCCGCCAGCTCCGTGCTGAAGAGAATATTGAGGCTCTTGAAGATACCAATCAGGTACGAGATGCGCAGCAGCCGGTCCTGCTCCAGCACACGGCTTGTTCCACCGGCTTTCCAGGTGTAGAAGGTGCCGTTTGAAAGGCCGCCCAGCAGCCTGCGGGCATCCTCGTCGCGAATTTTCCAGTGCTCCATAATCTTGAAAAACGCTCGCAGAGCAGTCGGTGTGAAGCGACGCTGCTCTTCGACATCGGCCAGGTTTGGGTAGCCGGGAGGCGCATACAGGCTTGCGGGATACATCGCCTGCCGGGAAGCCAGGGTCAACTTGGGCAATGGAGCCGTTCCTTACGTGTTCTGTTGAAGGTTGCTGTTGATTGTCGAACCGCCACGGCTGATCGATACCGGCTCCAAATCTGGAGTCTATCGTCTGAGCGTACAGCCTTGACGGACTGTTAAGAAAGGAACATGACCGATAAGTCGGTTTCAAGTTACTTTCAGGGGACAAATTGTGCCGCGCGCAGCCACAGCCTGAACGCCCGGACTCGCACGTTTCCCGAGGGTGCTCCACTGGCCAGCTACGACCACACTCCCGGTTCCTCGCATTCGGCGGCTTGCAGCACTGTCGGGCTGCGTTATCAGGCAGGTCGCTGGGGGACGCGTCCCCGATTTGGCCGCCGTGACCGGGATCCGCGGCGACCGTTCTGCTGAACACCGCGGCTTGCAAGCCATAGGCCGGCGTGCCTCCAGCCGTTCTTCGCACGCCTCCAGAGGCCTCCTTGCCGAGAACGCCGGTGGAAGCTCATCCGGCTACACTGAAGCGATGAAGCACCGCACCATTGAGCACTACGAGCTGCAGCGGCGACTGGGAGCAGGCGGCTCCGGGGTTGTGTACCTGGCCAACGACACCGATCTGATGCGGCCCGTGGTGCTGAAAATCCTGAAGCGCGGCTCGCTTACCTCCCTGCAGATGCGTACCACGGTTCTGCGCGAGGCCCGGCTGGCCTCCGCCATTGAACACCCCAATGTTTGCGCCATCTACGAGGTCGGCGAAGAAGGCGATGAAGCCTACATCGTGATGCAGTACGTGCCGGGGCAGCCGCTCGACAAGCTCATCGCGAACGGCCCGGCGAGCATGCAACTGGTACTTTCGGTCGGCATCCAGATTGCCGACGGGCTCCAGGCCGCGCACTCGCTCGGCATCTTTCATCGCGATCTCAAGCCCGCCAACGTGATCCTGACCGACGGCGGCCTGATCAAGATTCTCGATTTCGGCCTGGCGCGCCGTCTTAGCGTGGAGGATGCGGAGTTCGACCCATCGCTGACGAGCACACGCAAGGGCGGCACCGAGGCGGCCGCGTACACAGCGCGCGGCGGCACCATTGCCTACATGGCGCCGGAGCAGTTTGTGACCGGCCAGTCGAGTGTGCGCAGTGATCTGTGGGCGCTCGGCGTCATTCTTTTCGAGTTGGTCAGCGGCAGCCATCCGTTTTCGCGCTCCGACGGTGACGAGTTCCACACCATCCGCTCCATCCAGTTTTCAGACACGCCCTCCCTCCATGTGTGCTGCCCGCAAACGCCGCCTGAACTGGCCAGCGTCATCTACTCGCTGCTGGCAAAAACGCCGGCCGACCGCTATGCCAGCGCGGCCGATGCACGCGAAGCGCTCAAAACGATCATGAAAACGCTGCAGATTGAATCGGGCATTCTGCCCGGTGATGCGGCGGCCACGCTGCCGGTATCAGGCGCGGAACGCGAGAAGCGCACTGCCGGACTCCTGTCCATGCTGGCGGAACGTTTTCGCGATTCGCCCGAGTCCGCGGCCAAGCAGAACAGCATCCTGGTGCTGCCGTTTAAAAACATCGGGCCCGACCCGGTGGCCCCGTTGTACGGGTCGGCGCTGGCCGACGCCATCGCCGCTCGCCTGGCGCGGATGCCGTCGCTGGTGGTGCGGCCTTCCAGCTCGCTGCTGCAGATGAACGTGGCGCAGATGGATCCGCTTGAGGTCGGGCAAAAACTGCTGGTGCGCTGGGTGCTGACGGGCAGCTTTTTGCGAGGAGCCGAAGGCTTCGACCTCAACTGGCAGCTGCTCGACGTAGTGGGCCAGAGTGTCGGCGGCGGCGGTGCCATCAGCGTGGCGTCGTTCGACCTGATCGCGGTGCAGACCGAGATCTGCAATGACGTGTTCGCGTCCTTGCAGGGGATCGGTTCGCTCAAAATTTCTGATCGAACCGGCGTTCGTGCCAGTGTACTGACGGGGCAGCTGTCGGAGGAGTATCTGCAGGCCCGCGCGATGCTTTCGTCGTTTATGCAGCGCACAGGCAGCCGGGTGGACCTGGATCGCGCGCTCGAACGCTTTGAACGCGTGACCGGCCAGGCCACCGGGCAGGATGCGCCGTTCGCGGCTGCCTGGAGCGGCCTCGGCATCACGCACCTGCAGTATGTGCGGCACGGCTTCGGCGGGCACATGCATGTGATCGCGGCGCGCAAGGCGTTTGATCGAGCGCTGCAGATCGATCCCGGTTCGGTCGAGGCCAATCTGTACCGCGTTTACATGCTGCTGGGCCGCGGGGAAAAAGAAAGCGCGCGCCATGGCATCGAGCACCTGCTGCACACCGCCGCCAACGATGCGCAGGTACGCATGGTCGCCGGCATCACCATGCGGCTCGACGGCATGTACGAGTACGCGCTGGCTCAGTTCAACGCTTCGCTGCAGTTTGATCCGTCGAACGCGCCCGTGATTTACAACCATCGTGCGCGTGTGTACCAGTACCAGAATCAGCTGGAGCTCGCGAGCGACGAGCTCGAAAAAGGGCTTGCGCTTGAGCCGCGCCACCCACTGCTTCGCACGTCGCTTGCTTACGAGCGCATGCGCGAGGGCGAGATCGCCGCGGCCATCGATATCCTGGAGCGCGTGATCGAGGACGACCACAGCATGCGCCTGGCGTACCCGACGCTTGCGATGTGCTACGTGCAGGCCGGCGATCGCGAACGGGCTGCAGAACTGATCGAGGAGAACTCAATCTCGGCGGCCGAGGCCGACAGCGAAATGGCCTACCGTTTGGCCACCTATTTCGCAGTCGAAGGCGACGAAAGCGAAGCCCTGCACTGGCTGCGCCGCTCGATCTACCTGGGCAACGAAAACTACCCGTGGTTCGCGCAGAACCCGGCCTGGAAGCGCCTGAGCGGGCACTCTGACTTTGAGCGAATTCTTGAGGACTTGAAGAAGAGCTTTCGGCGCAACCAGAAGAACTGGAAACGCCTGCTGGATCGCGTACCTGTGCGATAGAGGAGTCATTACCCTAAATATCTAAATCACTTGCTTCGCAAGGTGAGACGAGCGGTGTTTTCGTTCTGCCACCCGCCTAAAGCGACTTCCCGGTACTGAAACAAAGGATAATGCATAATTGAAATATCATGCCTACGTCGTGGGGTATCTTCGTAACTACGTTGTTAGTTTTTCTTCAGCCGCTACTCAGTGCGCAAACAGCGCACAACATGTCCGCAATTGAGGCAGTCCACGCAGTCGATAAAGAAAGCGGTCAATTCGACCCTATGCGGCTTGTGAAGATTTTGACCCAGAGCTTTGGTCCGCGTTTGACCGGTTCAGGCCGCGAGCGTGAATCTGCAGCTTGGGCACTGGATGAAATGAAACGGGGCGGGTTAAGTCACGTTCACACCGAAGTCTGGACGTTGCATCGGGGATGGAAACGGCTGTACGCACGCGCTCACCTCACAGAGCCATACGATGCTGACTTAGCCGTTGCCTCTTACGGATGGTCAGGATCTACCCATGGTGCCGTTTCGGGCACGGTTGTACTGGTAGATGGCGACGCAACCATGACAGAAGAATCGACGCGTGAATGGACCGGCAAAATCGTCTTGGTTGCTCCACTTTCGAAAGATGGAATTCGTGGAGTTGCTGACGCACCTCTTTTCGCAAAGTGGGCAGAGAAAACCCATGCACTTGCAGTGATCGACGGTATCCCTCGCCCAGGGATGCTCCTGCACACCGGACCGATAGGCTATCCAGGCCGGGAGTCTTCGGTGCCCATCCTGGACATGCCGGAGTTACAGCGGCAACAGTTGGCAGACTTGGTCCGGCAGGGTGCCGCACCCAAGGTTCAGCTGGATATTGCCACCGAGTTCACCAACGGGCCAGTTACGGCAGAGAACGTGGTCGGAGAGATGAAAGGTGCCGTGCACCCAGAGCAGGTCGTCTTGGTAGGGGCGCACCTGGATTCGTGGGATCTCAGCCCCGGTGCAACAGACGACGGGACCGGCGTAGCAGCCGTACTTGCTGCTGCCAGCGCATTGCATCGTTCTGGTGTACGTCCCGACAGAACAATCCGCTTCGTTTTGTTCACAGGAGAGGAGCAGGGTCTGCTGGGTTCTCAGGCTTACGTGAAACAGCACCGGGCAGAGCTTTCAAACTTTGTGTGCGCCCTTGTTATGGATTGGGGCGCAGGTCCAATCACACGGTTTCCGCTCGCCGGACATCCCGAGATGGAGGAGCCGTTGAAAGAACTGTTTCAAGCTACGAACACATTCCAAACGGTCGATACTTCTTCCGACTTTCTTACCTTCACGGACGGTTTTGCATTTACCTATGCGGGCCTTCCAGGCATCGGGCTGCTACAGGATTCCCCCAGTTACGGCAGAGATGCACATTCCACAGGGGACACCATGCAGGCAGTCAACGCTTCTGCGCTTCGCTTCAACGCAAAAGTGCTTGCGCTGGCAGCAATCTGGCTGGCAGATGTGACCCAAAGACCCGGTGTCATCCTAACCCAAAGTGAAAATGAACAAGCACTTCGTCCGGTGCGAAATGCTTTGCAGATGCTTCAGGTATGGCCCTACGAGCAGAGCCGCAGCCCTGTGCCGGCTGACTCAGGTCAGCCCTCTTGGTAAGCATTTGGCGAGGTTGATTGTGCTTTGACATGGGTATAGATATTTCTGGAAGTGTTCTCCGACATCAAGCCATACGCAAGTCTCCATATGGCTCGTCGAAAAGCCGTGCTCTCAGCAGCTCTTCCCGCATAGCTTCGTAAAAAATGCGATTAATCCAGAACACATACCCCGGTCGTTTCTTGAAAGTACAGGCCGGCATGGATCACCGGCCAGGCCTGTTTAATTCCGCGTCGGCAGCAGGTCCATCGGCTCGGTCAGGCTGAAAACAACCTCAGAGCCGCGCTCGATGTGGGCTTCAGCCGGCTTTTGCAACAGCAGGTGCGTGGTGACAACGCCCGTACCGACAATCGCGCCCGCGCCCGCGCCGACGGGTCCGCCAAACACGCCGCCTACAATGGCTCCGCTACCCGCACCGGTACCGAACTCCGCCAGGTCCTTGGCGATGTGCGTCCTGGTCTGGATACCGCCTTCCTGGTCGGTGCGGGTGCCCGGCTGGGAGCTTGAAACAGCCTGCGCGTACAGGTGGTAGGCCGTGCCATCCGGCAGGATCACCGAGTCGGGCCGCAGGCGGATGGTGGCGTGCGCCCCCATGCGGTGCCCCTGGCTTACGCCGACGACCCGGCCCCGCAGCTCGGAGCCGCTCGGGATGACGACGCGGCCTTCCTTGAATACGTCGGCCGCGACCTGCGCGCGGAAGTTTTCGCCGTTTTCCGTGTGCCGCGTACTGAGCGCCTGCAGCAGGCGTACGTGGATATCGGTGCCTTCGGCCAGCTGGTTGGAAGGGGACGCAACCATGCCGACAACGCCGTCATCGGGATTCGTCGGCCGGACAACCAGGCGGGTACTGTCCTCGCCTGTGGCGCTCACTGTTGAGGGAGCTGCTGGCTCACGCGTGCTGGTCACGATGCCGTAGTCGGGATTTTCAACCGGGGCCGGAGCGACGGCGGCAGGACGTGCAACGGAAGCACTTGATCGATGAATGTTTTCAGTGGCCGGCGTCTCGGCAGGCACGCCGGGCAACGGCTTGCGCGGGGCCGGGGTGTCCTCGTTCGCTACGATGCTGTCGTCCGTCGGCGGCCGCGCGACGCCCGAGTACTGATCCTGGCCGGAAGCGGTCATAGGAGCGGCCATGGGAGCGGCTGCCGCAGCCGTCTGTGCGTGGGCAATAACTGGCCAAAGCAGGGCGGAGGCGGCGAGAAGCAACTTGGGCAGGGCAGGCAACGAGGAACGGGAAGTCATGCAGGCACACTCCAGCCGGGCTGGTCAAAAGGAACAAACCCGCAGCCTCAGGGTATGACAGGAACCTGCGGGAAAGGGTGAAAAGCATCGTCCGTCGCACACCATGAACCACAAAGGTAAAGTGTGTCCGCACTCGCAAACTCACGTAAACAAATGGTGAACCGGCGAGAAAGGCGGCAGCCATGCGGGAAAACATGCCATCCGTTTGTTAGAATCGGGCTTGTTCGCGGCGTTACGACCGCCCGCTTTTCGCTTCTCTTGATGCCGGCTCGGCAGGAACAGGACGCACCATGCCGGATTTCGTCGAGCAGATCGGCAGCGCCATGGCAGGGCAGGCCCCGGTGCGTGTGGACCGTCGGCCGCGCCTGCACGAACGTTTGCACCACCACATCACTTTAAGGACCCAGATGACCGAGATCGTCGCTATCCATGCCCGGGAGATTCTTGACTCGCGCGGCAACCCTACCGTGGAAGCAGAAGTGGTTGTGGAAGGCGGGGTACGCGGCCGCGCGGCGGTGCCCTCCGGAGCGTCTACGGGCGAGCACGAAGCGGTAGAGCTGCGCGACGGCGACAAAAGCCATTACGGGGGCAAGGGCGTTCTGCAGGCGGTTGAGAATGTGGAAAGCGTGCTGGCACCGGAGCTGACCGGCATGGATGCGGCCAATCAGCGGCTGCTGGACGCGACGATGATTGCGATCGACGGCACACCCAACAAGAGCAAGCTGGGCGCGAACGCGATTCTGGCGGTTTCGATGGCGGCGGCTCGAGCGTCGGCCACCGCGCTGCACCTGCCGCTGTACCGCTACCTGGGCGGGGTCAATGCCTCGATCCTGCCGACGCCGATGATGAATATTCTGAACGGTGGCGCGCATGCCGACAACAATGTGGACTTTCAGGAGTTCATGGTGATGCCGGTCGGGGCGGAGCGTTTTTCAGACGCGCTGCGCTGGGGCACGGAGGTCTTCCACACGCTCAAGGGCGTGCTCAAGAAAAAAGGCTACAACACCGCGGTCGGCGACGAGGGCGGTTTTGCGCCGTCGCTCAAGTCCAACGAAGAAGCCATTGAGCTGATTCTGGAGTCGATCGAGCTGGCCGGCTACAAGCCGGGCGAAGAGATCGCAATCGCTTTGGACCCCGCCGCAAGCGAGTTTTACGACAAGGAAGCAGGCCGTTACGTCTTCAAAAAGAGCGACCGGCGCGAGCTGTCAAGCGAAGAGATGAGTCGCTACTGGGAGAGCTGGGCGCGCCAGTATCCCATTGTTTCGATCGAGGACGGCCTGGCGGAAGACGACTGGGACGGCTGGAAGCAGATGAGCGAGTTGCTGGGCGGCAGCATCCAGCTGGTCGGCGACGACCTGTTTGTGACCAATACGGAGCGCTTGCAGCGCGGCATCGAGGAGGGCATCGCGAACTCGATCCTGATCAAGGTCAACCAGATCGGGACGGTGAGCGAGACCCTGGAGGCCATTGAGCTGGGCCGACGCTACGGCTACACCTCCATCATCTCGCACCGCTCGGGTGAGACCGAGGACACCTTTATTGCGGACCTTGCGGTCGCGACCGGAGCGGGACAGATCAAGACCGGTTCGGCTTCGCGCACCGACCGCATCGCTAAATACAACCAGCTGCTTCGGATTGAGGAAGAGCTGGGCCAGACCGCGGAGTACCTGGGTCTGGAAGCCGTGAACTACGGCGATTAGTCACGATTGAGATCGTCGGTCAAGTTCTTTTACAGCAGCAACTTCAACCCCGGGCATTCAGGCTTCGGGTGAACTTTCCAGGAGTCTTTCCTTGCACAAGCGAGTTCTCGGCGCGGCAGCGCCTTTTCTTCTTTCCGTAGTTGCCCTGGCACAAACCGCACCCGCCTCCCGGCCGGTGCCGCCCATGCCGACGGCCGGTGCCAAAGCCGGACAGCCTCCACCGCCCGCGCACCCCGTCACCACGGCCCAGGCGCGCGAGATCATGCAGTTGACCGGGACCGATCAGGTCAAGAGCAAGCTGATTGAGAACGTCATGCAGTACACCCAGCGTGCGTTCCCGCCGTTTGTGCCGAACGATGTGCGCGAGGACGTGCACACCAGCCTTGAAAAGATGGACGTCGAGACGCCGACCGTTGCGATCTACCAGAAGTATCTTTCGACCGAGGACGCTGAAAAGACCATCGAGTTTTATAAAACGCCGGCCGGCAAGAACCTGGTGCTTGTGACGCCGATGGTCATGGGCGAGATTCAGCAGGCTGCCCTTAAGCAGGGGCAGCAGACGTTTCAGGCCGTGATGGAGCGCCACAAGACGGAGATCGAGGCCGCGCAGAAGACCTACGAGCAGCAGCACCCGAGCGTCGCGCCGCCGACGCTTGGGCCGCCCGCGACCCCCGGCACGCCGGGCAACAGCACGGCTCCCGGCAAGAGCACGACACCCGCGCCGGCCAGAAAGCAGTAGCAGCAGCCATGACTGGGAGCTGCGGCTCCCGGCTGTGTGTGTGAGGAGAATGTGTATGGCTTCCGCCCCGAAACGGCCGCTGGTGCTGGCCATCCTGGATGGATGGGGCCTACGCGCCGCGCAGGACAACAATGCCATCGCGCTGGCGCGCAAGCCCAGCTATGACAGGCTGCTGCGTGAGTTTCCGCACACACGGCTGCGCGCTTCCGAGCATTATGTCGGCCTGCCGGACGGGCAGATGGGCAACAGCGAGGTCGGCCATCTGAATATCGGCGCGGGCCGCGTGGTCGGCATGGACATCACGCGCATCGATGCCCTGGTAGCCGCCGATACGCTCGGCAGGCAGCCGGCGATTGCGTCTGCCTTGGCGCATGCGCGGGACCACGGCACGGCGTTGCACCTGCTGGGCCTCGTCTCCGACGGCGGTGTGCACGCGCACCAGGAGCACCTGTACGCCCTGCTGCGGGCGGCCAAAGCGGATGGGCTGGAGCGCGTCTATGTCCACGCGTTTCTGGATGGCCGCGACACCCTGCCGACCTCCGGCGCCGGCTACCTGCAGCAGCTACTGGCGCGGATGAGCGAGTATGGCGTGGGCAAGCTGGCGACGGTGAGCGGGCGCTATTACGCCATGGATCGCGACATGCGCTGGGAGCGTGAAAAGAAAGCGATCGATGCGATGGTCGCAGGTGTGGCGGAAGGCGGAGCGTACGCCGATGCGGTCGGACGAGTGCGTGAGTGCTACGGCAACGGCGTGACGGACGAGTTCATCGTGCCCTTCGTGGTGCCGGACGAGCACGGAGCGCCGACCGCGACGATTCGCGATGGCGACAGCTGCATCCTGTTCAACTACCGGGCCGACCGGGTGCGGCAGACGACCCGCATCCTGGCGCGCAACAGCCAGCTGACCGCGGACGATGGACGCGAGCTGCCGCAAATCGCGGAGCAGGACGCCGCGATTCCACGCGCGGCGTTGCCGAAGGACCTCCATTTCGTCACCATGACGCAGTATGACAGGCAGTTCACGGTGCCGCGCGTGCTGGAGCCGCAGTCCATGGACCACCTGCTCGCAAACCTGCTCGCCGGGGCGAACCTGCGCAACCTCCGCATTGCCGAAACAGAAAAGTACGCGCACGTGACGTACTTTTTCAACGGCGGTATCGAAAAGGCGTTCCCGGGCGAGGACCGGGTACTGGTGCCCTCGCAAAAGGTCGCGACCTACGATCTGGCGCCGGAGATGAGCGCGGCGGGTGTGGCCGACGCTGTGATCAAGGCGGTCGAAGATACGGCTTTCGACCTGGTGGTTGTCAACTTCGCCAATGCCGACATGGTCGCGCACTCGGGTCAGCTGGCACCCACGATTCACGGCGTGGAAGCCGTGGATACGGCGCTGGGCCGGGTGTATGCAAGCCTCCGGCAGCGCGGGGGCAGGCTGCTGATCACCGCCGACCACGGCAATGCCGAGCAGATGATCGACCCTGGATCGGGCGGCCCGCATACCTCGCACACGACCAATCCGGTTCCGTTTGTGCTGGTCGGCGAGGACGCGCACCGCTTCAGCCTGCGCGAGGGCGGCTCGCTCCGTGATCTGTCGCCGACGATCCTGGCGCTGCTTGGGCTGGAGAAACCGAGGGAGATGACCGGCGAGGATTTGCGGATGCCGCTGACACCCAGCCAGTTTGCATGACGTGCTGCCTCAACGTAACGTGACCCAGGGGAGATCCATGGCAGGTCGATTTCAGAAAGCATCAAGATTCATAATTGCGATCCTGATTGCGCTGGCGGGTGCGGGAGCGGCAAGTGCTTCTCCTCCGAAATCCACACGAGTCGATGCAGCTTTCTATTTGAAACCCCATCCCGTTGCCGGGCAGACGTTAAGCGATCTTACCTCCCGGGTCATTTCGATTTACGGTCCGGGGATCGAAGACAGCGTTGTACAGATTCCCGCTACGGGAACGTACACCTTCCATCCAAGTGAATCGTCAGACATATTCAAGTGGACGGTGGATGTTCGCATGGATGGGAAAACGGTCCTCAAAAATCTCGAGGGCGATTATCGCGACCACCAAACTACCATGTGCTTTCAAGGCAAATGTAACTTCATCACGGATGCCAGTGGTCCATTTTACAACCCAACTTTTTGGGGCTCACCCCAAGGAAAGCTAAGCCCGGGCCAGAGCTGGACTGTTGAACTGAAACAGCCTTGGGAGCTCGGGCCTCCGGGAACACAGACCGTCACGGTTCTGTCTGTGGATAAAGTGAATGGAATTATCGTTCTGAAGCGAGAAGGCGAGGGAGTGGGCCCTTACGAGGGCAATCATGATTCCGCACTTATCAGGAAGGATGGTAAGCAGTACAAGGTTTCGGCAAAGTATGGTAAAGCGCACTGGGTCGGGCAGGCTGTCTTTCAGCACGGGGTTGTGATGAGCGATGAACTGCTCTGCAACACGCCAGTGGAGTTATCGTCGCCTGAGATCGGGACCGTTCAAGCTTGGCAGCGGCAGTACATGTCCGTGTTGCAACACCCTGACCCAATTACAAGCTGACGCAAAGCCTGGCGTTGAAAACAATGCCATCAGGTTAGAAGTACTTTCTTAAAAAGGGTCTTTCCCGAGTTGCTTCCCCTTGTGCGGGTACCAGGTGACCTCGCCCCACATCCCCAGGTCGC
>CAXSBW010000003.1:0-12175 GCA_964235795.1 uncultured Acidobacteriaceae bacterium
CCTTTCAGGGCGGGTATTCGTTTGAGAAGAGGCGCGGGTACTTCCCGCGCCTCTTCTCAAAGTAGACATGTCACGAAGTGACCGCCTCCCGCGCAGGGGGTCTTCGGCTTGCTCTGGTAGACTGATGGTGTGCCGGGCCCTGCGCGGCGCAATCCCGCCAACCCCGCCAGGTCCGGAAGGAAGCAACGGCAACGGGCTCGTGCGTGCGCAGCAGGTACCCCGGTACATAACGGCGCCGGTCATTCGACATGGCAGCCCCCCTCGGAGACAATCGAAACTGTCGGCTGCCGGAACCCCCGGCGGCGATGATGTCTTTCTGGGAGACCTTATTTTGAAGCAGGACCAACCGGATCGCGCCGGCGGTACCGACCTGGCCGGGCGCGACGCAAAAAAGTTTGTACGCCGCGCCAAGATCAGCGCCCTGGGCACCTATGTGCCGCCGCGCGTGCTGACCAATGCCGACCTGGAAGCCATGGTCGACACCTCCGATGAGTGGATCGTGGAGCGAACCGGCATTCGTGAGCGGCACCTCGCCGACAAGGGCACCGCGACCAGCGACCTGGCTGCCGAGGCCGGGCGCAAATGCCTCGCCGACCGGGGGATCTCTCCCGAGGAGGTTGAGGTCATCATCGTTGCGACCGTCAGCCCCGACATGCCGTTTCCCGCGACCGCCTGCCTGGTGCAGGAGAAAATCGGCGCGCATCACGCCTGGGGTTTCGACCTGGGCGCGGCCTGTTCCGGCTTCCTATACGCGCTGCAGGTGGGTGCCAAGCTGATCGAAAGCGGGGCGCAGGACAAAGTGCTTGTGATCGGTGCCGACACGATGAGCTCCATGATCGACTACACCGACCGCAGCACCTGCATCCTGTTTGGCGACGGCGCGGGCGCGGTGCTGCTGGAAGCCGCGGACGAGGAGGAGGTCGGCCTCATCGATTATGCGCATGAGATCGACGGCGCGGGCGCGAATGCCCTGAGGCTGCCGGCCGGCGGCAGCCTGCGCCCGGCAAGCGCTGAAACCGTTGCCAACAGGGAGCACTACGTCTACCAGGACGGCCAGACAGTCTACAAGTTTGCCGTGCGCAAGATGTCGGAGATCGCCGAAAAGGTGCTGACGCGCAACAGCCTCACTGGCTCGGACCTGGCCTGCTTTATCCCTCACCAGGCCAACCGTCGCATCATCGAGTCGACCGCCCAGCGCCTGGGCATGCCGCTCGATTGCGTCATCATCAATATCGATCGCTACGGCAACACCATCGCCGCGACCGTGCCGCTGGCCATGGGCACCGCGCGCGAAGAAGGCAAGCTGAAAAAAGGCGACATGGTGCTGCTGGCGAGTGTGGGCGCAGGCTTTACGGCTGGGGCCACCCTGCTGCGCTGGGAGCTGAACGGGCACTAGGCTCGGCTGTGGCCGGCGTACCTTCCCGGCCGCGTTCTGCCTGCCAGCCGCGCATTTTCTTCCTGTACTGCCAAACGCCCAGCGCAATCGCAGCCACCACCAGGCACAAAAATGCGAGAAGGATGGGCGTCGAATACTTCGCCAGGTACTCATTCCAGGCATGGAGCACGCGCCGTCCATACACCGCGCCCAGCCACGCCATAAAGCTGTAGCGAACGCCTCGCGCCAGCGTAAACGCGACCATGTACTGCGCGCGCGTCGCCCCCAGAGCACCGGCGCCCAGCAGCAGCGGCATCAGGGGAATCGGCGGGGGCGCAATCGCCGCTGTCGCGATGGTTGCGAATCCGTGACCGCGCATCCAGCGGTTTACCAACTTGACCATGCGACGGGGCACAAAGTGCTCCAGCATCGCTTCGCCGCCTTTTTGGCCTGCTTTCCAGGTGGTGTAGCCGCCCAGCACACTGGTCACAATGGCCAGCGCCGCAATCACCGCCGGGTGCGACCCGGGCTGCGCGCAGAGCAGCACAATCAGCAGGTCGCCCGAGCCCGGCAGCGGCAGCGGAATGATCGCCGCGTCCAGAAACGACACCACGCACAGGCCCGGCAGCCCCAGGTGGATCAGCCATGGCGGTACATGGGCGGTCGGCGGATGGCTTGCGCCGGCAGAGTTTTGAAACCAGAGCCACAGGCTGAGAAGAGTGGGGTACATAGGTGAGTAGTAGGAAGCGCCTATCGCGATTCGCGTTCAGCTTTCGCGCAAAATACCTCAGGCTACCCAATCGATTCCCGGCAGCTTCGGGATCAGGCCCAGGGCATGCGCTTCCGCGAAAAAACGCTCGATGCCTGCCAGCACCTCTGCGTCGAGTGAGTAGTGGATGTTCCGGCTCAGGTAGGTTTGCACGATCTCCCGGCGCAGCCCCAGCCGCGGGGCCCACTCTGCCGCCAGCTCCGGCAGGTGCAGCAGCCCGGCATCGCGAGACCGCTGAAGGTCGTCCACGATTTCTTTGCCGTCAAACCGCTTCAGCGCTTCCCGCCGCACGGCCCAGAACGCCGAAACCCAGGCGGTCCCGGTCGCCTCGCGCCACTGGGAGCCCAGGTCCAGGTAGCGCAGGCGCTCGCCCGTGCGCTCCAGCCGTTCCTTCCGGTCGCGCAGTGCGAGCAGAGCCGGGTCGCCGATCAGCAAGGCTGCGTCCGCTTTCGCCAGCATCGCGTCCAGCACCGGCGGGTGCTCGGCGAAGCGCGGCGCCCGCCCCCAAAACCGTCGGAACAGGATTTGCGTGTACAGGGCCGAGGAGCGCGACGCCGCATCGAGCGCGACGGTCTCGATCCGGGCCAGTTCCGCCGCCGACGGCGGTTCGAGGTCCGGTTCCTCCCACGCCTTGTCTCCGCGGGGCGCTTCGCCCTTTGTGCGTAGAACAAGCAGCAGCGACCGGATGGACCCCAGCGACGCAATGGCACAGCCCGGCACGACCGCCAGCCCCGGCGTCGTCGCATACGCCCCGATCGGGATCAGCCCCAGGTCGGCCCGGTCCTCGGCCAGCGCCCCGGCACAGGCCGAGGGCGTCATGCGTTCCACGTCGTACCGCTCGCGCAGCCCGGGGGCCTGGGGAGGATGCTCAAAGTTCCACATCAGCGGCGCGGGATTGAGAAAGTCGATCGCCGCCATGCGAACACGAGAGTTCAAGCATCGCTCCGGCGCAGGGGTCGCAGCCACACCGGGGCCAGGGTGCAGATCAACGCCAGCCCCTGCGCCGTCACGAGGGCTGTTTGTGCCGGCAACGCGGCAAACGCGCACCAGGACAGCGCGATCCAGAACGCCATGTCGGCCGAGGCCGCCAGGTACACCCAATCCGGAAAGCGATGCTGGTCGCCCCCGAAACTCATCTGCTCGACCGGGGGATAGGGAGCCTGCGCCCGCCAGCCGGTGGCACGCAGCAGGATGACCGGCATCAAATTAAGAGCGAGCACCAAGGCCACCCAGCACGGCAGCGCCCACGGCAGTGCGCCATAATGGGCAAAGACCACCAGGGTGACCGCAATGGTGAGCAGTACATTGACCGACGCGCCCACGTGCACCGCGACAGGGAAGCGGCCCATGTCGCGCAGGCGGTTCATCTGGTTGAGCGGTTTGGTGGGTTGAAGCAAAAAGCCCGGCATACATATTCACTGTAGCCGAGCGGAAGGAGCGAGCCATGGCAACGTATGAGAACGCGAACAAACCATCGGGGGCACGCAACGTACTGGGCGGGGTGCTTCAGACCTGCGGCAAAGACCCGGTGACCGGTTTTTACCGCAACGGCTGCTGCGACACCGGACCGGACGACTTCGGTGTTCACACGGTGTGCGCCGTCATGACGGACAGGTTTCTCGAGTTCTCCAAGGCACGCGGTAACGATTTGCTGACACCGCGCCCCAACTTTCCCGGTCTCAAGGCCGGCGATCCGTGGTGCCTCTGCGCGGGGCGCTGGGTTGAGGCGGAGCGCCACGGCATGGCTCCTCCCATCATGCTGGCCGCGACTCACCAGGCGACGCTGGAGGTGGTAGCGCTTGAAACCCTGCTGCCTTACGGGCTGGACCGCGAGATGGTACAAGGCTGACGATTGACATAGCTAATGAACCAGGATAGCCTAGCACTCAAGGAGCGATCCTATGACAAACGCCACTATCTTTGAAGCTAAGACCCGGCTTTCTGAACTGATCCGGAAAGCGCAGGCCGGGGAAACCGTCATTATCACCTCTGGACGAGAAAAGCTGCCGGTTGTTCGGCTCGAGCCGATCGCGCCGGTAAAGAAGTTCAAGCGACTGGGCGTCATGGAAACTCCCGGGTTCGTTCTTCCTGATTCTTTTTGGGATCCTCTTCCGGAAGAAGAATTGCGGCTCTGGAACGGTGAGGGTGATGAGGGTTGAGAGTTCTGCTCGATACCCATTCCCTTCTCTGGGCCAGCCTGTCACCTAAGGAGTTGAGCCGCAGCGCGGCCGCTTTGATCCAGGATGATTCAAACCAAATCTTTATCTCCGCTGCCAGCGCCTGGGAAATTGCAACAAAAGTCCGCTTGGGGAAGTTACCCCAGGCTGTCCCGCTGGAGCGCGTATTTCTTGAAAAAATGCGCGACGCCGGCTATAGCCTATTGCCCGTGACAGTCGAGGAAGGCCTGCGCGCCGGACGCCTGCCCGGCGCGCACCGTGACCCGTTCGACCGCATGCTTGCCGCCCAGGCGCTCGCGCAGGACATACCGATCCTCAGCATCGACCCGCAGCTCGACGTTTTTGGCGTTCGCCGTATCTGGTAGGCGGTACTTCGGGCATCTTGCAGCCTTTTTGTCGGCAGGCTAGGTTCATGACAGCACGAATTCGCGATCAAGCGAATGAAGCCGTCCCGAGGTCCACGTTGCCGCCGAGCAAGCTTTTTCCCACCCTGCCCCCGCCCGAACTCGTGCAACCGGAGGCCCCCGAAGCTGTCGACACCCCGGAGCGGCTGGCCTGGCTTGCGCTGGCGCTGACTCCCGGCCTCGGCTCCCGGCGCATTCTCCAGGCGGTGGATCGCGTCGGCTCTGCCCTCCAGGTCGCCCGGCTGCCGCTCACCGCGCTTGAAGCACAGCGGTTTCCCGCGCCGTCCGTCCAGTTCCTGGCCGATGGCCAGGCCTGGCGCGCCGCCGAAGAAGAAGCCAAACGACTCCGTGAGATGAACGCGAGCTTTCTGTGCCACGATGAAGAGCTTTACCCGGAGCGCCTGCGTGAGATCTACGACGCGCCCCCGGTCCTATGGATTCGCGGCCGGGCCGAGCTGCTTTGCTCGCACGGTATCGCGGTGGTCGGCACCCGGCAGCCCAGCCCCTACGGCTCCGGCATGGCCGAGCTGCTCGCGCGCGACCTGGCCGGCCGCAACGTTCTGGTCATGAGCGGCATGGCTCGCGGCATCGATACCTTTGCCCACAAGGGCGCGATGGCCGCCGGCAAGCCCACCGTCGCGATCTGGGGTACAGGCATCGACGTCATCTACCCGAAGGAAAACAAGGCACTCGCCGAACAGATCATCGCAACCGGCGGCTGTATCGCGTCCGAGCAGCCTCTCGGCACTTATCCAGCCCCGCCCAACTTTCCCCGGCGCAACCGCATTCTCAGTGCCATCTCGCTTGGTGTGCTGGTGGTGGAGGCTGCTGAAAACTCCGGTTCGCGCGTGACCGCCCGCCTCGCCATCGAGCAGAACCGCGACGTGTACGCGGTACCCGGCAATGTGACGAACAAGAACTCCTGGGGGCCCAACACCCTGATCAAGCAAGGGGCCAAGCTGGTCGCCACCTGGGAGGATATCTGGGAAGACCTGCCGTCGCAGGTCCGTATCGAGATCGAGGCCACCCTGCCCGGCTACGCGCCCGAGCCCGGCGGGACGGCTGCCGCCCTTTTCGAAGACCCCGGCCTGCCGCCTACCGAAACCCGCGTTCTGTCCGTCCTACGACATGACGAGTCGGTGCAACTGGATGAAATCATGGAACAGCTGGAAGGGGAATGGAGCTCGGCCGAGGTTTTTACGGCTCTGTTTGAGCTCGAACTCGGCGGCAGGATACGCCAGCTGCCCGGCAAGAACTATGTCCGGACATTCTGACCTGGACCACGCGGCGAAAAAAAGCCCGAAGCGACTTTTCCCGAGTCGCCGCATCCTTATACACACTGAAGCGACAAAAGCTGCATGCCGCGGCCACAATCCGGTTCTCCGGACCGGTGCCCACGTCGAGCGCAGCCGCCACTGCTGGCCCCCGATGGGAGGCGCGTGGTAGCTTCCAGTAGATTTCGCGTTGCCGCTGTTCCCGCGGCCTCCATAGAAAAGGTCCCCCATGAGCAAGTCCCTCGTGATCGTCGAGTCGCCCGCCAAGGCCAAGACGATCGGCAAATATCTCGGCAGCGACTTCATCGTCGAAGCTTCGATCGGTCACATCATGGATCTGCCGAAGAACAAGATCGGCGTCGACCTGGACGGCGGGTCCTTTCATCCCGACCTGATCGTGATCCCGGGCAAGGAAAAGGTGGTCGATCACCTGAAGAAGCTCGCAAAAAGCGCAGACCACGTGTACCTGGCACCGGACCCGGACCGCGAAGGCGAGGCCATCGCGGCGCACCTTGAAGAACAACTGCGCCCGGTTGCGAAAAACGCCATCAGTCGCGTGACCTTTAACGAGATCACGCCCAAGGCAGTCAAGGCCGCGTTTGAACGCTCGCGCGCCGTCAACACCAACCTGGTGGACGCACAACAGACACGCCGGGTCCTGGACCGGATCGTCGGCTACCAGATCTCGCCGCTGCTCTGGGACAAGGTTCGCCGCGGGCTCTCGGCCGGCCGCGTTCAAACCGTGGCCGTGCGGCTGATCGTCGAGCGCGAAGGGGAGATCAAGGCCTTCAGGCCGGTCGAGTACTGGACGATCGGCGCGATGCTGCGGTCGCCCGCGGCCACGGAGCAGGAGCTTGGGGCAGGCACGGGGCTGTTTACAGCTCGCCTTTATGCCATCGACGGAGAACGCATCGCGGTCGAAACCGTCGGCCAGCCTGCAGTGGGAGACGGCGAAACCGCACAGGCGATTCTGACCGGTGCCTCCGCGGCAACCTGGACGGTCAAAACAGTCGAGAAAAAGGAACGCAGGCGCAATGCGCCGGCGCCCTTCACCACCAGCAAGCTGCAGCAGGATGCCGCGGGCAGGCTCGGCTTCGGCGTGAAGCAGACCATGGGCCTGGCCCAGCGCCTGTACGAGGGCGTCGAGATCGGCAAGGATGCGGACGGCCAGCCCAACATCATCGGACTGATTACCTACATGCGTACGGACTCCACCCGCGTTTCGCCGGACGCGATCGAGGAGACCCGCGAGTGGATCGGCAAGGAACTCGGGCCGCAGTATCTGCCGGAAAAACCCAACTCGTTCAAGTCGAAGAAAGACGCGCAGGACGCGCACGAAGCGATTCGCCCGACACACCCGGAGATGCATCCGGACTCCATGGGGGATCGCCTCAGCGACGCCGAACTGCGCCTTTACCGGCTCATCTGGCAGCGCTTTGTCGCCTCGCAGATGTTGCCCGCTATCTACGACGTCACCACCGTGGAGATCGAGGCCAAGGCTGAAAAGGTCTACAACTTCAGGCTTTCCGGCTCGGTGCTCAGGTTCGACGGCTTTCTCAAGGTTTATGAGGAGGCTGAGGAAGAAACCGAGGACTCGCAAAAGCTGCCGCCGCTCGAAGCCGGCCAATCGCTTCAGCCGGCCACCTCGGCGCAACTTGAAGCCTGGGCCCTTCGCCAGCGGGAAGCGAAACGCGCCGAC
Organism: uncultured Acidobacteriaceae bacterium; assembly: GCA_964235795.1. Lineage (GTDB taxonomy): Bacteria > Acidobacteriota > Terriglobia > Terriglobales > Acidobacteriaceae > EB88. The sequence continues at coordinate 7,699 of CAXSBW010000003.1, forward strand.
GCCCTTCGCCAGTACGAGATGAAGAAAGCGAAAGTCGAGGCCCTTGCCGAAGATCGGGATCTCGACGAAGCCACGCTGGCTGCCATGCTGGCCGAGCTGCAGCCACCCTCCGCCGACATCGAGCTCAAGCTGCGCACGGCCGTGGACGCGGTGCAACGTTTTACCGAACCGCCGCCCCGTTACTCCGAGGCTTCGCTCGTCAAAGTGCTTGAAGAACGCGGTATCGGCCGCCCTTCGACCTACGCCTCGATCATCAACACCATCCAGGAGCGCGAGTACGTCCAGAAGGTGGGAGGCAAAAAGAACGGCGGCTTCATCCCGACCGAGATCGGCACCGTGGTCGCGGACCTGCTGGTCAAGAACTTCCCCTACATCTTCGACACGCAGTACACGGCGCGGCTTGAAACCGAACTCGACGATATCGAGGACGGCAAGGAGCAGTGGACCTCCTTGTTGAACGGCTTTTATGAGCACTTCAAAAAAGAGCTGGGTCAGGCCAGCGAGCACATGGAAGACCTGAAGCGGATGGAGATCCCGACCGACCAGTCGTGCGACAACTGCGGATCGCCGCTGGTGATGAAGTGGGGCAAGTTCGGCACCTTTTATGCCTGCAGCGCCTACGACAAGAAGGTGAAAGGCAGCTGCACCTTTACCAAGGAGAACTACGACACCAAGCCGAACCTCAACCTTCCGGAAGGCGACGCGGAGGACAAGGAGGAGTTTTGCGAGGCATGCGGGCGACCCATGACGCTGCGCAATGGGCGGTTTGGGCCGTTCATGGCCTGTACGGGGTACAACGCCGACCCGCCGTGCAAAACGGTGCGCCGCCTGTCTTCAAAACAACAACAAAAGCCTGCCGTACCGCTGGAAGAGAACTGCCCCAAGTGCTCGGCGCAACTGGTACTGCGCAACGGCCAGTATGGTGAGTTCGTTTCCTGCTCGGCCTATCCGAAGTGCAAATACATCAAGCAGGACACGATCGGCATGCACTGCCCCCGGTGTCGCGACGGCGAGATCGTCCAGAAGAAATCGCGCTTCGGGTCGCTGTTCTACTCCTGCACCAACTATCCCAAGTGCGACTTCACGGCCAACCACAAGCCGGTCGCGCAAGTATGTCCGGAGTGCTCGAGCCCGTACCTGATGGAAAAGGTGCTCAAATCGGGTGTTTACCTGGTGTGCCCCAACAATAAAAAGAGCGGCGCGACAGACGATACGAAAAAGAAAGCGCCGCGCAGGAAAAAAGGCGCGGAAGAGCCGGAGCCGGTCGTTTGCAGCTTTACCGAGCGCATCGGCGACGCCCCGGAAGGCACGGCAGCCCCGGTGGCCGCCGCGCCCGAGAAAACGCCCGCGAAGCAGGCTGCGCCGGCCAAAGGCCGGCCCGCTGCAAAGCCCCGCACCAAACGGGAAACCGTGGCCGTCTAACACCAGGTGTGTTCCGGTTTGGAGCACACCGCAAAGGCAGTTCACGGCGGCCATCGATTCCGGCTGTGAATCTGCTACGTTGAAGCAAGAAAGCGAGAACCCACCCAATGGCACGCGCAACCTGGAACGGCAAGGTCATTGCCGAAAGCGAAAAGTTCGAAACGGTTGAAGGCAATCTGTACTTCCCTGAAAGCGCCCTGAAGCGCGAGTTTTTCCGGACCAGCAGCACCACCTCAACCTGCCCCTGGAAGGGGCAGGCCCGGTACTATTCGCTGCTGATCGACGGGCAGGAAAACCAGGACGCCGCCTGGTACTACCCGGACCCGAAGCCGGCCGCTCACAACATCAAGAATCACGTCGCCTTCTGGCGCGGTGTGGAGGTCGAGCAGTAATCGCAAGGGGAAACGGGCACGGAAAAAAGTTGCGCGAAACCTCCCCGCCGGCTTCGTGTTTCCTCCTTTGTAATGAGTGCCTTGCAAGGCACAAGGGGGAACACGATGCGAACGATCAAAGCGAATATGAAGTGGATGGCGGGCGCGACTCTGGCGGGGGCGCTCCTGCTGGCAACTCCTCACCAGGCGCAGGCCCAGGTCTCCTTCGGCATCGGCGTCAGCAGCTACGGCGCGCCGTCCCATGGCTACGGCGACCCTTACGCGTATCGCGAGGTGCAGCGGCAACGCTGGATCGCGCACGAACAGCGGGAACAATGGGAAGCCGCACGCGCGGCCGAGTGGCGGCACGAGCAATGGGAACGGCAACGCGTTTACAGCCGTGATTCCGAAAACTCGCGTGGACGGTACGACCATCCCCGGTACGACCGCTACTGAACCTTGCAGCAACGACGGCTCCGAGCGAACGAGCTCGGAGCCGTTTGTGCACGGTGCTCTGCCGCCTCATGCGGGCGCAGCAGGCTGGATCGCAAGTCAGCCATGACCCAGGTTGGGCGGGAGTGACGGAAAAGCAGTGATCCTCAGCTTGGCCGCCGCGTAGGGGACCAGGGTGATGGTTTCCTCAGGCTCGACGGTGCTGACGGGGCTTGGCGGCGGGGCCTCGGCGACGCCGTCCACCGCGCGCCAGGGGGTGAGTTTGCGGGCTTTGACGGCGAGCGTCACGGGCGAAGCCTTGCGTGAGAACGGCCGCTCCCCAAGAGGATTTTCCTCGACTGCAATGCTTTCGGGCTTCGCAGTGGACAGCGCATAGTTCCACGGCGTGGTCGGAAAGACCTGCCAGTCGGCCGTCAGATCGCGATCGCGCAGCTTGACCCAGTCCTCGCCGATCGGCAGCGAAAAGACAAGCGGTCCTCGCTCCAGGGCGACCGAAGCGTTGTACCAGTGGGAAAGCCGGGGCGTGAGCGGGAAGGCGAGCTCGACCGTGTCGCCCGGCTTCCAGGTGCGCTCGATACGGGCAAAGGAGCCGGCTGCCGGCGAGGGCTGCGGGCTGCCGTTGACTCGAACGGTCGTGCCGGCGGCCCAGGCCGGGATGCGCAGCAGCAGGGGAAAGGCATGGGGCCCGGTCGGGTTGACGGTGATGCGCACGGTGCCGCGGAACGGGTACTCGGTTTCTTCCTGGAGGTGCACGGGCACGCCGGCGACCGTGGTTCGGACCTCGCTCGGCGCATAGGCGACCGCGGCCAGCCCCGGCGTGTGCCCGCCGGAGGCCATCCACAGGCTCGCGGCAAACTTCGGCCAGCCCTGGTGAAAGTTGGCGGTACAGCAGCCGAAGTTCGGCTCAAGGCCATACAGGTTCGACTCCGGACCATCGGTGGTCCAGGGCTGGTGGTGAAGGCTGCACTCGACCTGGTTCGGCTCCTGGTTGTACTGGTGGGCCCACATGTCATCGGAGAAAGTACCGGGCAGCGCGTTAAAGGCCAGCCGCTCCAGACGGTCGCCGATGGCAGGGTCGCCCAGGATGGCGAGCGATTGCTCGAGCGAGAACATGGCTTCAACCACGGCGCACAGCTCGATGCCCTGGGACGGATTGGGGCCGGCCAGGTGTTCGTCGGCTGAAAACATCCCGTTCGGGAGGCCGTGGTACCGGTCGAGCGCCTCCAGCATGCGATTGAAGCCGGCCCGGTCGTCCGGCGACAACGAAACCAGCGACCACACGGGCGCGGATTTGAGCGCCTGCGCATTGTTGACGCCGTGGGTCGAGAGTGCCAGGTCCGCCAGGCCGCTGTTGATCGAATCGGGGCCCTTCTTGTCGAGCTTTAGATACTCGCGTGTGACTTTCTGTTTGTATTGAAAGTCGCGGAACTGCCCTTCCCAGTCGTAGCCCTGGCTGTGCAGCAGCCTGAGGAGATCAAGCAGCGCGGCCTCCCCGGTGCGGTTGTAGAGCCAGATCACGGACTGTGCCTGGTCCTGCCAACGAAAGCGGCCCCAGTCGCGCAGGGGGCGCGTGGGCAGCGCGGCCCGCTGGCAGGCGAAGTAGCGGGTCATCAGCGGGATCACGCGAGGGTCGCCGGTCGCCTCCTCGTACTGCGTCAGCACCTTGAGCATCACCATGCGCGGCCACCAGTCGTTGTTGGTCCCGGGACCGAACATGCCGTCGGGGGTTTGGCTGTTCAGCGTCCATTCGATGTAGCGCTGCGCCTTTGCCTGCAACCCGGCATCGCCAAGCAGCACGGCCAGGGGGAAGAGCCCATCGAGAAAGTAGGGGCCGCGCTCCCAGCTTTCCCCGGTGCCGCCCAGCCAGCCGCTGTTCGGGCCGACATCGGGCCAGGTCTGATCCAGGTGACCGCCCAGTCCATTGGCCTGCGTCAGCAACTGCTGCCGCAGCCACCCGGCCGGCCGCACCGCGCCCAGCGGCAGCGGGTTGAATGCATTGGGTGCCAGCGGCGCGCGATTCGGTACGGGCGCGCCTGCCGCCGCCGCGGTCTTCAGTCCCGGTCCCGCTGCGGCGAATAAAGGCAGCGCGGCGCCGGATACGGCAACGCCTGCCAGGGCTGCCTGCTTGAGAAAACGGCGGCGTGTGGAGTGTGGATCGCGAGAATGCATGCGTAACTCTCCTGAGAATGCCAAGCGCCGGCGGGGTGCATGATTTCGTTCTCCAGCGCACT